>VFZU01000029.1 GCA_016870995.1 Acidobacteriota bacterium | reverse complement strand
CCCTCCGGGCTCCTTCCGCAGCCCCGGAATCGTGTTTGTTTTCTCTCGACATCGAACATCTCCTTTCGAACATTTTCTCTATGAAATGTCCCAGGGAGCTGTCCATCAAAATCGCGGAGCGGGAGAGGTCGAACTGGCTTGAAAGAATCGCCTCCACTGCCAATGCTCCATCGGCCACGAGAAATATGCTGTGGCCATCGCGCTCAAGCAGCTTGATCGCTACCACCTGATTGACGCGGTTGTCTTCAGCGAGCAGAATTTTAAGGTTGCGTAAGGTTGGCGTAGCTGCGGGCGGTTGATTGATAGCCTCAACTGGATTTGTGGCGGGCAACAAAATCGCAAATTGGAACTGACTCCCCAGCCCAAGTTCGCTGGAGACTTCAATGCGGCCGCCCATCAATTCGATCACACGTTTTGAAATTGCAAGGCCCAGGCCGGTACCGCCGAAGCGCCGCGTCGTGGATCCGTCGGCCTGGCGAAACGCCTCGAAGATTACTTCCTGCTTCGATGGCGAAATACCGATTCCGGTATCCTGCACCTCAAACCGAACCAGTCCAGCATCCTGAGCGACAACGCGCAGTTCAACCCGACCGGAGTCAGTGAACTTGATGGCATTGCCAACCAAATTCAAAAGCACCTGCTTCAGACGATTTCCATCGCCAAGAACCCACTGCGGAAGCTCTTCATCAATCTGAATCTGCAGTTGAATTCCTTTGGCGAGAGCACTTGGCGCAAGGAGGGACTGAATCGCCGTCACATGCCCGGAGAGATGAAAGGGATGTGGGTCGATTGCCATGATGCCGCTCTCCACTTTGGAGAGATCGAGAATTTCGTTCAATAGAGAAAGCAAGCTTTCGGCAGAACTTTTGGCTAACTCAACCAGATGGTTTTGTTCGGAATTCAGTTCCGTTGCCGAAGCAAGTTGCAAAGTTCCCAGGACCCCATTCATCGGAGTGCGAATTTCATGGCTCATGTTGGCAAGGAACTCGGTCTTCAGACGACTGGCCTCGCGTGTTTCCGCCAAGAGCCTTTCGATCTCAGCAGTACGCGAATCCACCGCAGCCGAAAGTTTGGTTCGCTCCGCAATCAAACTGTTATGACGGTAGCGCCAGATTGCAGTGAGCACAGCGATCGCAATGGCAAACTGAATCAGACGACCGGCCCAGCTCTGCCATAACGTAGATTGCACTTCAACTGGCAAATCGACAAGCACGTCGCTCCAATCCCCCTGATCGATGCGCATCCGCGCCTGCAAGCGTGCCGAACCACCGGCAATACCAACAAAACTCATTTCAGGCGAGGAACGTGTTGTCCAGGAGGAGTCATTTTGCAAAAGGCGAAACTGATACTCAAGCCTGCTTGTAGAAGCAAAAATCAATGGGCTAAACTTCACTTCGAGCGAGTTCGGCATCGCTGATACGGAAATCGAAGCGTCACTGTCGATTGGTTTGCCGTTCACCAGCAAAGAACCAATGCGAGGTTCAAATCGGGGGCTCTCCATCGGATTCGGGAGCATGGCATGAGTCAAACCGCGCGTGGTTCCGATCCAAACAGAACCGTCGGAATCTGCGAAGAAGGCGTCCGGATTGCAATCATTCCAAATCAATCCGTCGCGATCTGAAAGATGAACCTGGCGTCCTTTTGAGGAAACCAAGACTCCATTGTCTGTTCCACGCCACTCAAGACCAGCGCGATCCAAAGCCGCGAAGTAGTTCATATTTGCGGCAACGCCATCCTTGGCCCACTTGTGCTGAAATTCTGGCTGCCCATTCACCAGGCGAATGCGAGTTTCACCTGCGCTCTCGAAATACCCAACAAAGACTTCGTCTTTCGAGAGTTCTCGGGCCAACCAGATGCTGTTGTTGAGCAAGCCAATCTTTTTTCTGAATGCGAGACCACCGCTGTGGCTCCTTGACGAGAATTCCGGCATCTCCAGCGGCCCAAATGCGGCCACTAGAATCTTCTGAAATTGTGTAGATCGACTCCGGCTCTTCCTGTTTTGCTGACTCGACGGGATTCCATCGTAGCGGTTGATCGACGCTGGCCTCAAAGAGCCCCATTGAAGTTCCAAGCCAGAGGCGCCGCTTGGAATCAATCAGAATCCCGTGCAGGTATTTGACACCAGCGTTCGCCGGGAAGCCTACAATCTGCAGTGAGCGATCTCGCGTGTCAATCCGAATCAGACCTTTTGTTTGCGAAGCAGCCCAAATGATTTGTGGATTCTCCTGGGCAAAAGACATCACGCGTCCGATTGACTGATTCGACTTTCCGAGTGGGGATTCCCAACGGCGCGCACCCTGCGGCATGAAGTTAACTCCACCGTCTGTACCTGCCCAGAGCGTTTTCTGGCCATCCCGCAATAATGTCCAAACCGCGTTGCTATTCAGACCTTCCTCTTGAGTCCATCCCTCCCACTTTCGGTAGCCTTGCCAACGGGCCAATCCTTCCCCGAGAAAACCGAGCCAAAGATTGCCCTCATGATCTTTAAGAACCTCTGAGACGACCTCACTGCTCAAGCCATTTCGTTTTTCCGCAATCAGAGAGACTGCACCGGAGGTTGCGCCGCGCCATAAGCCATCGCTTGAAGGGAAGAAGATCTCTCCATTAGGCTGTGGAAAAAGCAGCGCCAGATGGGCAGACTTGGGGGAGTTGAAATTGCTTCAAATCGCTGCGCACCACTTCTCCTGCGCATCAGCGACTGGTTCGAGTGCAGCCAGGCATTGCCCGAAGTATCGAATCCGAACCCATTCCATTTATCTGAACTCAAGCCCAGATCTTCTCGATGGAACTCATAGTTTCCATCGGCGCGCAAACTGCAAAGACCGTCGCCACAACCGAACCAGGCTCGACCCTCACCATCCGTGCCAATTTGGCAGACAGTTTTCGGTTTCAGTCCTGCCGGGAAGGCGTGCAACTTGAATTGATAAGCACTGTCCTTCCCCGATTTATGTCCGATATGAATGCCTCCTCGCGAGGCGACAAACACAACTCCACTGGAGTTGACGGCAATCCCCATGCCAGCAGAGTCCGAGGCTTGGTCGAAAACGAGTTCGCTGAAAAAGCGCCCTGCCTGATACCTTGAAACGCCACGATGGCTGTGAACCCAGAACGTGCCGTCGGCGCTCTGGCTCATGCTCACGATGTATGCGCTGGGCAAACCCTCAGCAACGCCAAAGCGCAGAAATTGGGCACCATCGTAGCGATAAAGCCCATTCTGAGTACCGGCCCAAAGAAAGTGATCCTTCGTCTGGTTGAGGGCGGTGATAACGAAATTGCCCAAGCCATTATCCTGACGACAGTTTTGAAATCGATACTGCTGCGCCTCGAGACAGCCGACGAGCAACATTACCAGCAATCCAAGCTGGTTCAGTCGAGAATCTCGCATCAATCCAGTCAGTTTACTGCAAGAGGGTTCGCAAACCGTCTGTTTTGCAAATTATTCAGCGCCCACGGGAGCTGCAAAAAGAATTGGCAGAGTCGGCGAGGTGGAACCCGCTTCAG
This sequence comes from Acidobacteriota bacterium, assembly GCA_016870995.1. Classification (GTDB taxonomy): domain Bacteria; phylum Acidobacteriota; class Terriglobia; order Bryobacterales; family Bryobacteraceae; genus Bryobacter. Next base: position 49,473 of record VFZU01000029.1, on the reverse strand, counting down.
GCTCCAAAGTCACAGCGATTGCGGCAATACTCGCCGGGTCGATTGCGCCGCGCTGGAAGTGGACGCCTTGCCCGTCCTGGGCACGGAACAAACCGGCTGGGATGGGAGCTCCACCGCCCTTAGGCACAAACCACATTTCGAAAATTTTGCCTGCCGGCATGGCGGGCAAGTTTCCTGCAAACAGCAATACTCCGCGATCCCGATTTAAGAAGACCTGTCCTTTGGGAGGCGCAGGCTGGTTATCTCCGAACTTCACGGTGATCGTGGAGGGTTGACGCAGAAAATCATAAAGATCTCGCGCCTGCGCGACCAGTGCTTCACTAGCGACCAGTCTCGATTGCAATTGGGCAATCTGCGCTTCACGATTTCCAACATCCTCTCGCATATTGAAGGTGATGACGAGCAGCGCTGCACAGGTGGCGGCGAGGCCACCGATCCAGGCCCAACCGAAACCCCGTTCCGGTGCACCAGCAGCCAACATCAAGCGTCGCCGCAACTTCGAGGATGGCTTGGACTCGGGTGCGACATAAGCAAGTGAGCTGGTCAGCACAGTAGCGTGGCGCAGCCCTTCGATGGCTTCTGCGTCGCCAGCCTCCAGGCGGGCGCGGACTTCGGCCATCTGCTCCGGCTCAAGCAGCCCGAGAGCAAACAACTCATACAGCAAATCCTGATCTTGAGGGTCGAGGTTGTTAGGCGACATGGAAGCTCTCCCTCAGGGTGGTTAGGGCAGTACGGACCCAAGTCTTTACAGTGCCGAGCGGCTGGCCAAGCTTCTCGGCCATTTCAGACTGGGAGAGCCCTTCAAAGTAGGCAAGTTCAAGCACTTGCCGCTGGTTCTCGTTCAGCTTCGAGAAGGCTGCACGGATCCTGTGGGCTTGTTCTTGTTCGAGCATTCTGTCTTCTGTTTGAACGAACAAAGTAACGCGTTCGGATGAAACCAGTTCGAAAGTATTTGCTTGTTGCTGTCCTGCGGTGGATCGAAGGTAGTCAATCGCTCGATTTCTCGCAATCGTTAGTAGCCAGGGTGCAATGCGCCCGCGATCCGCATCGAAACCCTCAGCCCGATTCCATGCTCGCAGAAAAGCCTCCTGCGACAACTCCTCGGCCACGGCTGCATTTCGCACAATGCGCAGGATCACGGAATATACGACCCGTCCGTATCGATCGTATAGGTCGGACATGGCGTCCGGGTCGCGGCGGCGCAGGCGCTCGATTAGCTCCGAGTCGCTACCCGTGAGTACAGCCGCGAACATTATCAGGATGTGCCAGATCAAGCGCGCTCCACCTTTACCGTGCGGTATAAGCCCTGTTCATCAATATAACTCCGAACCGCTTCAGGCAAGCCATCTGGATTGAAGCCAGCCGCTAGCATTGCGCGAATCTCTGAGGAGCTCTCGCGGAATGCCAAAGTGTCGAGTGCATGCACGCGGGCACCCTTTGGGATTGAGTATTCGAAGCCGGGACGGGCCGCCACAATGAATTCTGTCATTGCGAACACCTCCTCAACCCGATACCAGGTAAGAACTTCAGCAAACGCATCCGCACCAATGAGAAAGGAGAATAGAGTTGAGCCACCGTATTCAATACGTAGCTGCTCCAGGGTTTGGATGGTGTAACTTTTGCCTTCTCTGTTTTCAATCCCGCAAGCGGCAAGTTGTGGATGAGGCTGGCAAGCCAACTCGACCATACGAAGCCGTTGAGCAAAACTCGCTCCCGTGACCGACTGCTTGTGCGGAGGAAGCCGATTTGGGATCAACAACATGCGATCCAGGTGAAAAGCTTCGCTGGCGGCTAGCGCGACGCCCAGATGAGCATTGTGTATGGGATCAAAAGTGCCCCCATAAAGACCGAGACGCATGGGTCAGGCCAACCGCCAGCTCACCAGCTTTAGTTCTGTCATCTGCTCAACAGCATAACGGGGACCTTCTTTGCCAAGGCCACTTTCCTTTGTCCCGCCATAGGGCATCTGGTCAACGCGGAAGTTCGAAACATCGTTAATCATCACGCCGCCAGCTTTGATGTTGCGCGCACAGCGCCAGGCCGAACGCAAATCGTAAGTGAAAACCCCAGCTTGCAAACCGAAGCGGGAGTCGTTCACCAAAGCGATCGCCTCATCCAGATTCGATACGGCATTGATTCCCACGACGGGTCCAAACACTTCGTCTTTGTGTAGCTTGCTGGTGAGCGGAACTTGAGCCATTACCGTGGGTTGCAAAGTTGCCAGATTGCGGCCACCGCCGCTCAACAAAGTCGCGCCCTCACGCACGGCTTCTCCAATCCAGGACTGTACTCGAATTGCTTCCTGCTCACTGATCAGGCAGGAAACATCACAATCTTCTTCCAGCGGATGCGCAATCTTGAGCTTTCGTGTGAGATCCACAAATCGTTCGGTGAAGGCAGCATGCACTCCGGAGGCGACATAAATGCGCTGCACACTGATGCATGTCTGCCCTGAATTCGAATAGGCTCCCGGCACACAAGCCGCGGCAGCTGCGTCGAGGTCTACGTCGTCCAGAACAATGACAGCGCTGTTATTGCCTAGCTCAAGACTGATTTTCTTCATGCCAGCTCGGGCTGAGATGCCCATCCCAATTTCGGCACTGCCCGTGAAAGAAATCATGCGAATCGGCGGGGCTTCCACCAGAGCTTGCCCGAGCTCGGATCCGGATCCGATAAGCACTTGCAGAGCATCCGCTGGCAAGCCACAGCTGATCAAAATACTTGCGGCATGCATTGCAGACAGTGGCGTTGCAGATGCCGGTTTGAGCAAAGTCGCGTTGCCGGCGGCGATCGATGGCCCGACTTTATGCATGGCCAAATTGAGAGGGAAATTGAAGGGTGTGATTGCGGCGATGATGCCGAGTGGCTGACGCATGGTTTGTGCGACGCGGCCCCTGCCTGCCGCCGATGCATCCATCGGAATCTCTTCACCTGCAAGACGGTGCGCCTCCTCGCCGCTACAAAAGAGCGTTGCGGCAGCACGATCCACTTCAGCCCGCGCCTCGCGAATCGGCTTCCCACTTTCGAGCGTGATCGTGCGCGCAAGCTCGTTTCTTTGTTCGGTGAACTTTGCGCTGGCTCGAAATAAAATCGATGCCCTTTGATCGCGACTCATCTCCGCCATCTCGAGCGAAGCCTTACCGGCACTCTTCAGGATTGCGGGTAGTTCGGCCAGCGGAGTTTCAGGCACTTCCGCGACTACGACTCCGTCAAAAGCCAGTTGAACTTTTCGCACGCTCATAAACCTCCGACTGTATCGCGTATCGTTCATCGAGGCGGATCATGACCCGGGGACGGGTCTTGTGTTTCTCGATCGCCAGCTCTTCGATTGTGACTACCCAACGGGTATCACCATCGAGGCGAATCACCTGGGGTCGTGGCCACCGGACCCAAGCCAGAAATGTCTGGGCAGTTGGCGTAGCCGAGGCGAGCCTCAATGCTTTACCCGCCTCCACGCTCGGCACCTGATCATGCAAAAGCTGGCCGCCCTCGGGATCAAAGTAATCAACCAAATTCACATCGAGAATCTTGTGAAAGTTGCTCCCTCGCACCAGCCCGAGAAACTTTAAAGGGTGAAATGAGGGAAACACATCTAGTTGTCGGGGTGCCTCGCCAACGTAAACTCGCGACGCCATTTCCGCGATTGCCTGCTCTTTGAATGTCCAGCGCGCACCAAACCAGGCCAACATCACCAACAGCATTAAGGAAGCAGTGATTGCGCCGGAGGCTTTCCGTGCTCCAATCTCACCGTTGACGAGATTAGAGAGGAATGGAATGACAAAGCTCAAGGCAAGGATGCCGTACAGAATCGGATCGAAAAACGACTCGATCCCTAAGGCGTAAGGTTGATCTGAAAACGGAAGTAGCAGGCGTGAGCCCCGATAGGTCAACAAGTCCACCAGATCGTGCGCGATCACGCCCATCAATGCCAGGAGAAAAGCGCCCCGGATTGCGATTTCCCGGCGCAACACATACTTCACGCCAACCAACACGGCGGCGGCCAGGACGGGCGCGAAAAAGAGCGCATGGGTAAAGTGTCGGTGCCAATCGAGGATGCCAACATCCCCTGGCAGAAAAATCAAACCATCTAGATCTGGGGCACTAGCCGCAAAGAACATCACCCAAGCCCAATTGGGAGTTAACCGCTTTGCACCGGCCTGTCCGATAGCGAATCCAATGGCTGTGTGAGTAACGGGATCCATAACTCAGCTTGCAGCCGGAACAAGAATGGTTAAAGCCGAAGGAACGATTTCAAGCTTGGCAGGCAATTGCCCGCACTCTTCACCATCCAATTGAAGGTAAATGGGCTGGCCGTTGGCTGCCCTCAGCTCAAGCTTGTCGACATGGTGAACATGAACTCCACTCATCCCGCGATGATGATTGGTGAGAACGCCTGCCAGGTACTTCAAGTATCGGATGGCGAATCGGCCTTCAAAAAACACCGTTTCAAACTTTGGCACTTCGAGTCGGATGGACTTGGCGATTTCAAGGTCTCCGCCATAATTGCGAACCCGGCTGGCCAAGGCGAAGCTCACCTTTGCCTCGCCGTACTCAGTCTTTGCGTACAACTCTGGCAACACGCGAAGGGAAGACGAAAACCCAGCCACCCAATAAGCGACCTTGCCTAGCTTGCGCTTCAACTTTGAATCCACTTCACGAACAATCTGGGCATCAAACCCAGCACCTGCCATAACCGTAAAATATCGAGGGGAAGCCGCGTTCGGCTGGCATAGGCCTAGCGCGATTCGTTGCGGGAACCAGTTCACAGTTTTCCGGGCAGCGGCCAATAAATCAGTCCCGATGCCGAGTTCCACCGCGAGGCAATTCGCCGTCCCGCCAGGCAATACTCCCAAAGCAGTCTGCGAACCAGCCAAAGCGTTCACTACCTCGTTGATGGTGCCATCTCCGCCAGCCACAAAAACCGTGGTTGCACCCTTTCGAACACACTCTCTGGCAAGTTCTCGTGCACTGTCTGGCCCGGTCGTGGGCAAGGGCTGCACCGAAACATGATTCGCTCTCAATGTTTCAAGAACTTTTGGAATCAATTCCGGATTTCGCTGCAATTTTCCAGCGACCGGATTGTAGATTAAGTAGTGAGTCAAAGAAGAGACCGCTAAACTTATAGCTTAGCGTCCTCATGGCTCCAGCCGCGTCACCCATCTTGAATCGCGCTCTTGAATTGCGCGCGCAAATCGAACACCACGAGCACCAGTATTACGTGCTCGATGCCCCTGAAATCACGGATTCGCAGTACGATGCCCTGATCCGCGAACTCCGGGACCTTGAGCGCGAACATCCTCAGCTACAAGACCCAAATTCTCCAACCCAACGCGTCGGAGGTAAGCCAAGGGAAGGATTCGTCAAGCTACCCCACTCTTCGCCCATGGTTGAGTCTGGAAATGCACTCAATGAAGGAGAATTGAGGGATTTTGATCGCCGGGTTCGCGAACTACTTGGCGAAGAGTCGTACCGTTATGTCGCTGAGCTCAAATTAGACGGGCTATCGCTCGCCGTCCACTATGAAGCTGGAAGCCTGAATCGAGCCATCACGCGAGGCGACGGAGCGATCGGCGAAGAGGTCACCGAGAATGCGCGGACGATTCGCAGCCTGCCACTAAGAGCCGATGAATCGAAGACATTTGAAGCTCGCGGGGAGACGATCATGACCCGCAAGGCCTTCGAAAGGTTGAACGAACAGCGCGAGCAGGAATCATTGCCGCTTTATGCCAATCCGCGAAACTCGGCAGCCGGTTCGCTGCGCGTACTCGATCCAGCGATTACTGCGGCGCGCCAATTGGAATTCATGGCCTACTTTTACCTGGTGGATGGCCAGCCCGCGCTACCTTCCCACTGGGAAGCATTGGAACATCTGGCCAGCATCGGCTTCAAAGTCAATCCAATGCGCCGCCTCTGCGAAAACGTAGAGGAATTGATTGCCTTCTGTGCTGAGTTCGAACAGCGGCGCGATACCTTACCGTTTGAAATCGATGGCGTTGTCGCCAAAGTCGACTCTATCGCGCAGCAGCAAGAATTGGGCTACACGGCAAAGGCTCCGCGTTGGGCAATTGCGTACAAATATGCGGCGCGAGAAGCCGAAACAATTCTTGAGAGCATCGACGTGCAAGTGGGTCGCACGGGCGCGATCACACCCGTGGCCAATTTGAGGGAAGTGGAAGTTGGCGGCGTAAAGGTTCGCCGGGCCACTTTGCACAACGAAGAAGAGATCGCCCGGCTGCAATTAAAGCCTGGCGACAAGGTGCGCATCGTGCGCTCCGGAGATGTGATTCCCAAGGTCGTTACGGTTGTTGAACATGCCGCTGAAGGCGTTCCATTTCAAATGCCCACACACTGTCCGGTTTGTGGGAGTGTCCTCGTAAAGCTGGAAGGTGAAGTGGCGGTACGTTGCCTGAATGTAAACTGCCCTGCGCGACTGAAACAGACCATCGAGCACTTCGCGTCCCGCGGCGTGATGGACATCGACGGCATGGGAGAAGCCTTGGTTGAACAACTGGTCAATCAGAATCTGGTTCGGAATGTCGCTGATCTGTATGATTTGAACCAAGCCCAACTCGAAGCGCTCGAACGGATGGGCAAGAAGAGCGCCGAGAAAATCATCCAGAACATCGAAGCTTCCAAGAAGCGTCCTCTAGCGCGGGTTTTGAGTGGCCTCGGAATCAGCTTTGTGGGAGAACGCACAGCGCAAATTCTCGCCGATACGTTTGGAGATCTCGACAAGATCGCCAGCCTCCCCGAAGATCAATTGCAAGCCGCAGAGGAAGTGGGCCCGAAGGTTGCGGCCGCAATCCGGCTCTACTTCAATGACCCTCGCAATTTGGAACTCCTCGAGCGCCTTCGCAAAGCTGGGGTCACATTTACGCAAGAAATCCGCGGCAAAATTCTTGGCCCTCTCGCCGGCCTGACATTTGTTCTAACCGGCAGCTTCCCGACCCTCAAGCGAGATGAAGCCAAGGAGATGCTTGAGGCCGCTGGCGCCAAAGTGGCGGGCAGCGTCTCCAAGAAAACGAACGTTGTTGTTGCCGGCGAAGACGCTGGCTCAAAACTGAACAAAGCAAAGGAACTCAACATCGAGGTGATCGATGAAGCGGAAATGCTTCGCCGCCTCGGCAATTCGTAACGCATGAAAGCCTTCTTCGCCAAACTTGCAGCCCTTGGTCCGTTGGGCGTTTTCCTCCTGGCCTTACTTGATTCCACCGGCATCCCACTACCTGGTGGCGTGGACACCTTACTTGTGGTGGTCGCCAACCAGGCACCGAACACAGGCTATCTCTGCGCCGGACTTGCCACCCTTGGTTCTTTGATCGGTTCGATGATTCTCTTTTCGATCGCGCGCCGCGGTGGCCAGAAGTATCTCGACAGAGTGGCCGGGGGCCCTAGAGGTTTGAGGTTCCGCGACTGGTTCTCCCGCTACGGGCTTGTAACTGTATTTGTGCCCTGCATCTCAGTCATCCCAATGCCCATGAAGGCATTTGTCGCTTGCGCTGGTGTGCTGGGCATCAAGCCAAGTCACTTCGCGATTACAATCCTTCTGGCCCGGATCCCGAGATACTTCTTCCTCGCCTGGCTTGGCCAGCAAATGGGCGAAAACGCCTTCCAGTGGATCAAGCAACACACGTTGCATTTCGCTCTGGGCCTGGGAGGCTTGGCGTTGCTGCTTTACTTGCTGGCCGTCTTTGCAAACCAGAATCGTCAGCAAGCTATTGCGCCAAGGTAAAGCGCACTTCGATCGGTGCTTCCACTTCGACAGGCTGCTGATTGAGAAGAGTGGGACTAAAGAGCCACTGCCCCACCGCGTCGAGCGCCGCCTTCACCAACAGCGGATGCCCGCCGATGACTCTCAATTGAGCGATACGACCTTCCTTCGTGATGATCCCGTGGAGTTGTACCACGCCTTGAATTCTGGCCCGGCGTGCAAGCTCTGGATACACCGGGTTTACGCGGTGCAGTATCTTCGAAGCAAGTACATCACCACCCACCTGGAGTCGCGCTGGGGGTTCAGCTGCCGGCTTGGGCTTGGGAGGTGCCGGCGGAGGTGGTGGAGCCGGGATCGCATTCGGAACAAACGGCACCCCTGTTACACCGCCCAGTGAACTCGCATCGCTTGCGATATTGGGCAAGCCTTCCACCATCGCTTCCGCTTGCGACGCATTCTGCAAAGAACTCGCAGTCGGAGGAACATACTGAAATCTGCGTCGCTCCACGGGCGCACTCGTCATCCGTTCGACGCTCGTCGCATGCACTTGCACCACATTGCGAAAACGTGGCACGGGAATCGAAACCAGCATCTCCGGGGGCTCAGGCATTGTGATGGGTGCCCAAAGGCTGATCAGCGCGACACTACACACCACGGTGCATTGGACCGCAAGCGAACCTGAAAAACTCAAAGCCCCTTGCTGGCGGCGATTCTCAATCAAAGCCGATTCGAACATAGTATTGAACCTCCTGCCCGATCAGACACCCTGCATCGAATCGAAGTTCCCATAAAATAGGGGAGTCATGAAATCGATCAGCCGCCGCGCCCTGCTGGGCTCCCCCTTCCTGTTTGCGATTCACTCGAGCGCCAAGACTATCGAAGTGAAAGTGAAAGAAATTCGGGCCAGCTACGAGGACTTCAAGTACCGCACCCCGATCAAGTTCGGCGGCAACATCGTCGACCGCGTCACGATGCTGAACGTCAACACGATCATCGAAGACGGCTTGGGCAAATCGCAGCGCGGATCAAGCGCGATGTCGATGGGCAACGTCTGGAGCTTCCCCTCGAAAGTGCTCAACTACGACGAAACTCTGAGTGCAATGCGGCGCCTGGCGAGCGACATCGAGAGAATCACTAACGAGTCGCAAGTTACCGGTCACCCTGTCGATATCAACGTTGCACTCGAAGATCACTATCTCAAGGCAGCCGACAAAATCGTCCTCAAGGAACCGATCCCCAAGCTGTGCACGCTGGTGGTTGCCAGCCCTTTCGACGCGGCAATTCATGATGCCTACGGCCGCCTGCTCAATCGCAGCACCTACCAGACCTATGGGCCCGATTGCATGCGCAAGGATCTGAGCCACTACATTGGGCCAGAGTTTAAGGGTGAGTACTTGAGTAAGTACGTCCTGCCGAAGCCGAAGCCAGTGATGCCGCTTTACCACCTGGTAGGCGCTGTTGACCCGATTCTCGAAAGTGACATTACCAAGAAGATTGGAGACGGCTTGCCGGAGACGTTGCCAGAGTGGATCCGCTACAACGGCCTGCGCAATATCAAGATCAAACTGAATGGCGAGGATTCGAAGTGGGATATCGATCGAGTCCTGCGGGTGGAATCGTGTTGCCTCGCAGCGATGCCGACCATCAACCGCAAGGATTGGGTTTATTCCCTCGACTTCAACGAGAAGTGCCCAAGCGTCGGCTATCTGATGGAAGTACTCAACACAGTCAAGTCGCGCAGCCCCGAGGCCCACCGCCGCATCCAGTACATCGAGCAGCCCACCAAGCGGGACCTCAAAGCCGACCGGGCGAACGTCATGCACGAAGCCGCCAAGCTGAAGCCCGTTGTGATCGACGAGTCGCTGACAGAAAAAGAAAGCCTGATGCTGGCGCGCGAAATGGGTTATTCCGGTGCCGCCCTAAAGGCCTGCAAAGGCCAGTCGCAAGCACTCCTCATGGCGGCCGTAGCGCAGAAGTACAAGATGTTCCTTTGCGTGCAGGATCTCACCTGCCCCGGCTCGAGCCTGATCCATTCCGCCGGGCTTGCCGCCCACATCCCCGGCGTGGCCGCCATCGAGGCGAACGCCAGGCAGTATGTTCCAATTGCGAACAAAGGGTGGGAAAAGAAGTACCCCGGCATGTTCCAAATTAAGGACGGCTTCGTGAAAACAGCCGAATTGAGCGGCAAAGGGCTATCCAACGATTTGGCATAGGGATTGCTCTATCTCTTTTCAGGAGACAGAGCTTCCTCATGAACACCGCATTTCACGCCAACGACCTGGACATCGACCTGAGCCGCTTCGATCAGCCGATTCCAACCGAAAACACGCCCAAGCAGAATCGCACACAGTATAGTGAACTGCCGGATGGCAAGTATGAAGTCCGCATCGAAGACGCCGAACTCTACAAATCGCCCAATTCTGGGAATCCGGTCCTGAAATACACCATGCGCGTGCTCGGGCCCAACTACGTTCATCAATTGATGTGGAAGCGGCGAGGAATCACCGAAAAGACCAGAGATTGGGTGCTGGATGAGCTCAGACTTTGCGGGCTTGAACTGGAGAAGTTCTCAGACCTCAAGTATCATCTCCACGACCTGATCGGCGTAGAGCTCGAAGTCACTCGCAAGACGAAAGGTGAAGACACCACCATCTTCTTCAATGGCCCGGTCGGCAATGCCAACCAACAGGAAGAAGACGACGACTTGCCTTTCTAGTAACTCATTACTTTCCCGCCGCGGCGGCCGTCGCTCCAGCCGAGCCGCCAGCCGGTTTTTTCTTCGAGCATCACCGCATGCACATCTCCCTGGCTGCGATAGCGATTGCTGAGAATCTGGCCATAGCCCTTGAGCTTCTCGGCGACTTCGAAGGCAATCGCGCCCGGCTCAGCCTCAATGCGGTCTGGTAGGTATTGATGGTGGATCCGCGGGTACTCGATGGCGTCGCGCAGGCTCATCTTGAAGTCAATGATGTTGGTGATGACTTCCACCAGCGTATTCGGGATCGTTGCTCCGCCGGGGCTGCCAAGCGCAAACCAGGGCTTACGTTCTTTTGTGAGCACCACGGTAGGCGTCATCGTACTTGCTGGCCGTTGTCCCGCTGGCAACACACGCTTCCCCTGATTCGAAAACGCGCCATAAATATTGCCCATCAAGACACCCGTACCCTTCACAACCACCTGGCTTCCATAAAATCCGCTCAAGGTGTAGGTGTTCGTGATGATGTTGCCCTCCGGGTCGATGATGCTGAAGTGAGTGGTATCTGCACTCTCACCAACAAGCGCCTCCACGTCGGCGGGCAACTTGCCCAGATCGGCTGAAGGCGTCGCCTTTTGAGGAGAAATTCCCGCAGCGAGTTCCTTGGCATACTCTTTGCTGGTCAGCTTGGCCACCGGAATCTCCCGGTAGCCCGGGTCTCCGGCGTAGAGCAATCGATCCCTAAAGGCCCGCTTCATTGCTTCCACATGAATATGCCGATGAGCCGCACTGCCTTCCATGCCAATCGGCATCGGGAAGTTCTCGATCATGTTCAGCATCTCGATGATCACCATGCCGCCGCTGGAACTCGGGGCGCTGGTCAGGATCGGATAGCCGCGATAGGTGGTCTCGAGCGGCTGGCGGGCAATGGCCTTGTAGTCCTTAAGATCGTCAATCGTGATGAGCCCCTGGTTTGCCTGGATGTCGGCGACCATGCGCCGGGCCGTCTCACCCTCGTAAAACTCGCGGCCACCCAACTTCTGCATCCGGGCAATGGTTGCCGCCAGATCTGGCTGGCGCACCAATTCGCCCTGCTTCAAGGGCTGATCCGACCCATGCAGGAAGATCTTTGCCGAATCGGCGAACGGCTTCATCACCGGCACCTGCAGCTTCAGAATCAGCTCCATGCGCTGCGAAGCTGCGAATCCCTCTTTGGCGAGTCGACGCGAAGGCTCAAGCACGGTCTTCCAGGGCAGCTTGCCGAACATCTTGTGTGCCAGGGCCATCCCGTCCGGGGTTCCTGGAACCGGCATACTCTTGTAACCCGTCGCCGCCTCGCGGGGATTGGCAAAAACACCCTGCTTGGAAGCCATCGGAGCGCGGGCACCATAATCGATCAGTGAAGCTCGCCCGTCCGCCATCCGCACCAATAGATATCCGCCCCCGCCCAGATTGCCGGCTTCCGGGTGTACCACCGCCAACGCAAACGCAACCGCAACCGCAGCGTCGACCGCATTTCCGCCCTTCTTGAGCACTTCGATGCCAGCAGCGGTGGCGAACTCGTTGCAAGTCGTGACAATTGCCTTGGGCGATCTCTCCGGTTGCGACACCATCGCACGATCGGCTTCCAATCGGAGTCCCGATTGAGAGACCTCCTGAGCCACCAGCACCGACGAGAGCAAGATACTAAGCGGGATCTTGATTTTCATTAACGATCATCGTCGCATGAGCCGGGGCCGGATTCATAGCGCGCGAAATCATCCGCACCAATTTTCGGTAGGGAATTTCTTCTTTCTTGGCAAACGGCAGCCACTCGCTATCGCGAGAACTCGAGAAATACCACCGCGCCAGCAATGCGATGTGCTCTTCCCGCTCCTTCAGCGTCGGCCGCGCGACAGGCAACCCTTCCACGATCTGGCGAAGCCGCCGATCCATCGATTCTCCCGCTTGCATCTGCATGTCCAGAAGCACGGGCGCCGCCCAAAGCCCGTCGAGCATGAAATACAGCGCCACGCCGGTCCCAGCTTTGACGGCGCTCACCCCATTGGCATGACGAATATCAGTTGTGATTTCACTGGCGACCCGCAGCAAGGCCTCAACCCTCTCAAATCGCTTGTGCTGCCGAGCGGCTTCTTCAAATTCAAGGTTCTCGCTGGCCCGGTCGCGAGCATGGCCGATCGCATCCTGCAGCGTGACTCCATGACTTTCAAGAAAGCTCGTCAGCCGGGAGACCTCGGTCGCATATTCGGTCACTCCCACAATTGCCTGGCATGGACGCAAACACTGGTTCATTTCTCCGTAAATGCAGCCAGGGTGATCCGGGTGTGGGGCGAGTTCTTCTTCGCATCGCCGGATTTGAAAGAAGTCGAGCGTTTCGCTTTGCCACCTTTCCGCCTCGGCACGATTCCGAAACGGTCCGAAAAACAGACTTTCTCTGCCACTCAGCCGGGATGTCACCAAAGTGCGCGGGAAAGGATTATTTAGCAGGACCTTGAGGTAGGGCGACGCGGGTAGGCGCACCACTTTTTTGTAGCTTTCACCAAAGTGCAGTCGGGCCAGCGAATAAAAAGTGAGTGCCTGTTCCAGACGTGTGGGTGTGTACCAAATCTCGATCCGCTCTGCGAGCGCACTGAGATCGAGTAGCCGGCTTCCAGGCCTGGGAGCCAGCAGCCGCATCAGGCGCCGCTTTGGCATCGTCGTACGAGCCAGATAGGGTGCGCCTTGCTTCAGGTGGATGAGGAACACGGCTGGTTCGCTGGAGACGGGCGGTATTTCTCCCCGCCAGTCCAGTGCCAGATGTGGTTCCGCAATCAAACTACCAGTTTAACTAGCGCAGCGTGACATCCATGCGCGCAGTTGCAAACCGGCCGCGAACATTGAAAAAGGAGAAATTCGAAAATGAGTTCCCATTGATCAACTTACCGACAGGGGAATCCTTACGGCTAAAGATCGTCACCGATGCAGCGCCGAAATTGATCGTCGGAATTTGGGTTGCCATCTTCATTCGGCCCCGATTGTTTTCGAACCACCAGTTGGCGAGAAACGGAACTCCACCAGGGGGAGGCTCCGCAACAGCGCCGTTGAAGTGAAAGGCAGGCCCCTCGGAGGGCGAAACGTCGATAAACAGATTTCCAGAATTTACTTCATAGGCCAGATCTTCATCCAGCTTTACCGGCAATCCGACGCGCTCCAGGCGCTGGGCCAGGCGACGATTGTCGGTGACATAAACAACAGTGTAGTTGTTGATATCGCCTGTCCCGTCAGGAGAAACAATGTTGACTCCAATTTGAGACAGCCGTGCCGCCTCGGGCCTGCCGTTATCCACGGTGACGCTCTTGCATTCTGCGGCGCGAGTCACCAGCAAAGCAGAGCTTCCATAGTTGGCCAGCTAAAACGTGCTCGGCACAAAAGGCGCGGCCTGCGCCGGCGGAATAAAGCCCGCTCCAATAAATTCCGTACAGTCACTAAACTGCACTTCGCTACTGGGCTGTCCCAGCATCACGGCGGCCCCAAGGGCGCAGGTCAAAAATAACTTGTTCAATAAAAAATCCTCCTCAATTGCTAATGCGCAAGAGAGGGAGATTTTTTTCAAAAACTTGCAGAATCTATTCGCTGGCTCAACTGTTGGTTCAGCCCGTCCCGCTTCCGGGTTTCCGCTGCGATCTGGTCGCGGAGGCTAACTACTCGGCCATCGAGGTTGGCAAGGTCGCTCGCGTACTTTTGCACCCTTTCCTGCTGCCCAGAGACAGAGTTCAAGCTCGACAGGTTCCTGCGTACCCTTTCCTGGTCAGCCGTCGCCTCGGTCACTTGCTGATTCAGCGTCTTGATCGTGTTGTTCGATTCCGCGATCTGGCGCCGCAGTCCCGCAATCGCGTTCAACACCTGCTTGGCTTCAGCACTCAGCCGGTTTGAAGCTACCCACAAAGCAATCTGCTCCTCACTCGTGTTCGAGAGATGTTGCTGTTGAGAAATGGTCCGTTCCTCCTTCACGACGAAACTCTGCTCAGCTTCGCCCGTCAACTTGACTTCGAATCGGTAATGAGTTGCCGTCTGTTCACTTGGCTTTAAGCTCGTCAGCTTGTTGTCGTATCGGATCGCGTGCTCAATCATGAGATTCTTGAGCTTCCTATCCACATTGGAAATTTTGTATGTCTTCGTCACTTCGACACTTAAGTTTGAAGTGGTCATGCCGCCAGTCGCCTTCACGGTGCGTAGCACGATCGGCGCCTCATTGGCGTCCTCAATCACGCGAGTGCCAAGATCACTGGCGTAACTTAACAATCGCTTGTCGCCAGGCTTGAAGGTATTCATGAGCGCTTCGCCAGCGTATACACCGCTATCGGAGACACTGAGTGGGCCGCCATCAAGTGTCTTCCCTGTCGTGTTCGTTAACTCAGCAGAGTTCAAAGGGTTCGGATTGCTTGAGTCCTCGGTATAAATCAACAACTTGCGTGCAGCGATTTCTTGTTGCACGAACGGCAGCATGGCCGATTCGTTCCGCTTCACGGTCACAGGTTGACCAAATCGGTACTCAAACAATTCGCCTGCTTCGCGGGTCGCAGTATTCACAGAAACGCTAGATTCCATAGTCGCCATCGCTGGACTCTCAGCATAGCCAGCCATTGGGGCCATCTTAAATCGATCCGCCTCAGATTCTCGGCGGCCAGGTGGGGGAGCTGACAGGGAACCAGCATAGAGTCCGCCTCCCGTTCCGGCACCGACTCCGCCTGCCTTTCCGCTACCGACTCCAGAACCGTAGACCTTCGGCGCAAGACTTCTTTCTTCAGCCAACTCTGCCACCTCGCGCTGCACGAACCGCGGCTCATACAGCTTCGAGATGAAGCTCACCGGCCGTCCTGAGATCACACTCAAATCCACCCGAGTCCAATCTTCACTGGTCGTGTTGTCAATAATCGCCCATCCCTCAAGCAGCGGCTTCTTCGCCGCCCCGGCATCCAGTACCAGCCGGTAGCTCGATTTCCACACCGGCATCGGGATCGTGTACGCCACGCTCAACTTCCGCGCCGCATCTTTCGACGAATCTACATACACGCTCTTCTGCTCCCGGCTCCGGCTCGCATTCAAACTCCGCAAATACTCGCTCAACTGCAACTGAAGCTCCGGATCGCTCAGCCGCATGGAACTCACCGCCCCAAGGTCATGGCTCACAATATCGCCACCCGCCGTCAACACGCTAATCATCTCGGTCGAAGTTTGCGCACGCTCTCTACCTGCCATTAACCGCGCTCCCACGATCTGCCCAGCCACAGTTCCCTGCCCCAGCTTCAGTTCGATCCTGGCCCCCTTCAACTGATCCAGAAAATCGGTCAGCGGCGACCGCTCGCCCAACTTGAAAGGGAACTCAGCCAGCTTTGCGTTCAGCGGCAGACTTGAGTCATAGCGAACTCCCGACACCGAATTGCCAGTCTTATCCTGAACCGTCAAGGACTTCAGGACGTCGTTCATCTCGTCCGCCTTAAAGTCGAGCCGTGCCGATTCCCCGGCCGGAATTTCGCCGCTGCGCTCGAAGTATCCGATTCCATGCTTGTAAAGAATTACCTTCTTTACCGGCAGCTCGGCACCCTCCAACATCGAGGCCACACAAAGTAGTCCAACAAATTGACGCATAATACTCTCGTGACGATTTTGACACCACGCGAGTTGCATCTGTTTCCACTAAATGCGATGTTACGTCTCAGTACTGCCGCCGGCTGGAACCAATTGGAAGCCGATTGGTCCCGAATTATCGCCTTGAGTCCTGGCCTTTGCTTCGGCCTTGAGGTCGATGGCGAACTGGCGGCTACCGCCACGGCCTTTCTGCGGGAACCCGAAGTCGCCTGGATCGGTATGGTGCTCACCCTTCCAGAACACCGCGGCAAGGGCCTCGCGCGTCAACTGGTGGGCCACCTGCTCGACCTGCTTTCCGCACAGGGAATCCGACAGATCGGCCTCGACGCTACAAACATGGGTGCCCCTCTGTACAGATCCCTTGGCTTCCGTCAGTTGTGCCCCATTCAACGTTGGGCCCGCGCGGGCTCAAAGATGATGCCCTTCCGGGGCGACGGATGGAAGCGCCAGGACACGCCGCTGCTGGAATCTCTCGCTAGTGAAGCCACCATGCTTTCCGTAAGTTCGGCGAAGCTCTTTCTTCGCCCGGGGCGCACAGCCACTTATCTTGGCCCCTTTACCGCCTCCCGGGAATCCGCTGCTGTCGAACTTCTTGATCGAGTCCCACGGCAAGGCTCGCTTCTCTGGGATCTTTTTCCCCATCATCCCTATGCCCAAAGCCTTGCAACCCGCCACGGGTTTATAGTTTCCAGGATGCTGGTGCGCATGACCTTGGGCCCACCCATGGCCCCTCCCGGCTACGAAACTCTCGGCATTGCGGGCTTCGAGTTCGGGTGAGCTTCGATACCCTGTATGGATGCAAGGCTTCTCGTCTGAAGAGGACCTCGAAGAATTTCTTTCGCGTCCAAACCCACAAGATGTTAGCGCCACCCTGCGAAACCCTGGCGATTTTATCTTGCTCGGTGCGGGCGGCAAGATGGGCCCAACTTTGGCCCTACGACTGAAACGCGCGATTGATGTCGCAGGCTCGACCCAGCGCGTCTTTGCCGTTTCGCGATTCTCCGATCAACGTAGCCGCGCCATCCTCGAAGCAGTGGGCATATCCATACTCTCCGCAGAACTCCTGAATTCCGAACAACTCAGCGGCCTCCCTGATGCCGCAAATGTCATCTACCTCGCGGGTCGCAAGTTCGGCTCAACAGACAATGCCGCCCTCACTTGGGCGATGAATGTCTTGCTGCCGGCGCGAGTCGTCGAGCGCTTTCGCTCATCTCGAATCGCGGCCCTTTCCAGCGGCAACATTTATCCGTTGATGCCCGTCGATTCAAGGGGTGCCGATGAGCTCACACCGCCCGGCCCGGTTGGCGAATACGCGCAATCCATCCTGGGCCGCGAGCGAATGTTCGAATACGGCGCAAGCTCTCTCGGCACAAAGGTGATCAATTTGCGCCTCAACTACGCACTCGAACCCCGCTACGGAATTCTCACAGACATCGGGCTGAAGGTTTGGCACAACGAACCCGTGGATCTCACCATGCCAGCCGTGAATTTCATTTGGCAGGGCGACGCAAATTCCTATGTACTCCAATCGCTTGCGCTGGCCTCGAGCCCCGCAAGTGTCTTAAATATCGCCGGGCCTGATATCGTTTCGGTTCGCGAAATCGCAAATAGGTTCGCAGAGCGATTCAAGCGGCCCGTGCAGTTTACCGGCGTCGAGGCGAAGACCGCATTGCTCAACAACGGCAGTAAAGCCCACGACTTGTTTGGGCCTCCTCAGATCCACTGGCACCAGTCCCTCGATTGGACAGCAAACTGGATCGCCTCCGGCCGGCGCAACCTCAACAAGCCCACCCACTTTGAAGCCTGGGATGGAAAATTCTAATGACTCTCCGCCAACGCCTGCTCGAAGGACACGTCATCCCCGCGCACCCGCTCGCCCTCGACCGAAACCGCAAGCTGGACGAATCGCGACAGCGCGGCCTCACGCAATACTACGCGCGTTCCGGCGCGGGCGGCATTGCTGTCGCCGTTCACACTACCCAATTCGCCATTCGCGAGCATGCTTTGCTCGAGCCTGTGCTTCGTATGGCCATCGAGGAGTGGCGCCCCACAGGCGGCATCGCCATCGCTGGGGTCTGCGGTAAAACACAACAAGCGATTCTCGACGCAACCCTCGCTCAAGCACTTGGCTACGACGCAGGGCTATTGAGTCTTGCGGCGTTTCGCGATGACACCGAAGAGGCCATACTTGAGCACGCTCGCACGATTGCGAAGTTGATTCCCGTTGTCGGCTTCTACCTGCAACCCGCCGTGGGAGGCCGCATCCTCTCTCACAACTTCTGGTCTCGCTTTGTGGAGATCGAAAATGTCGTGGCAATCAAGATCGCGCCCTTCCACCGCTACCAGACCATCGACGTCATGCGCGCTGTCGCATCCTCGGGACGGGCCGGCGAGATCGCCCTCTACACAGGCAACGATGACAACATCATCAATGACCTGCTCACAACTTATGACTTCAACGGCACACCGGTCCGCATGGTGGGTGGCCTGCTGGGGCAGTGGGCCGTCTGGACGCGACGGGCCGTAGAAATCCTCGAGCAGATCAAGCAACTCAAGTCGAAGGTCCCCAGCGAAATGCTCACTTTGAATGCGCAGCTCACTGACGCTAATGCCGCAATCTTCGATGTCGCTAATCATTTCCACGGCTGCATCGCTGGAATCCACGAAGTGCTACGCCGACAAGGCTTGCTCGACGGCATCTGGTGCCTCGATCCGAATGAATCTCTCGGGCCCGGTCAACTCGCTGAGATGGATCGGGTTCTCGCTGCCTATCCCCAGCTACAGGACTAGCGCTAGCCCTTCATAGCTCAACAGCTGGCCTGCAACCAGCGGCGCATCCGCGGCCTGTCGTAGTTGCGCCACGCCCTCAACAGCCAGGATCTGGCCCGCCTCAACGGCAAACTTCAACTCTCCCGCCTCGGCTGCACAAGACAAAGCCTGACAACGCTGAGGCGACAACCAGCAAGAGCCTTTCGGCGCAGGCCCCGTCAAGGCCTCGTGCATTTTCTCAGCCAGAGCTGCAGGCATCAGCGTGCTCGAATCAAGGACGAGATCGTAATTCCGCCAGTCTTCGCAATCGATTCCGTAGTACTGCTTGAATCGCTCATTCTCAATCGTCTGGCGCTGATTGTTGGCACTGTAGGCGGCCTCAGGTGTCGAATACGTCTCATCACTGCGCTGGGCCCGAAACACGCGATCACCTGCGATCGCGGTATCCACCACAAGATGGATCTTGTAGGAGTTCGGAATAAAGTGCCAGGCAAGCCGCGAGTCCACGATTAGCGGCTCATCAGAGTTCCCGAGTGCAATCAAATGATCGTCGATCAGCTTATCGATCGAAGCATCGGTCTTGGCGATCTCATTCAACTGGATCACGGACAAGCCGCGCTCTTCGGCCATGCGCCGGAGAATCGTACCGGCGGAAACAACTCGCCATTGCGTGCGCGCTGACAACTCGCGGCAAACGCTGGTTTTGCCACTGCCGATCAGGCCAGAGACACAGAGGATGGTGGGTTTAGGGGCGGAAGCCATGAAAAAGGTCTAAGTACGCAGTCTAGCCAAAAGCCAGGCCCCAATGACAGAAAAAAGCGCATCCGGGCTCCAGGCGGCCAGTGCAGGCGGCAATTGCCCCACATTTCCGACCTGCTCGAATACCGTCGAGACGGTCCAATAGGCGATGGCAATGCCGAGGCTCACACCCACACCCGCCATCGCGCCGCGATTCCCAGTCATGAATGCAAACGGCACGCTCAGCAACGCCATGATGAACGCGAATAGCGGCACAGCAAACTTCTTGTGATACTGCACCTGCAGCCTCGTCGTATCGAGCCCCGATTGCTGCAAGGTCTGGATGTAATCCCACAACTGGTGGAAGTTCATCTGCTTGTCCTGGATCAACTCTTGCAGGAAGTAGTCAGGCGTTTCAGTCAACTCAGAGAACGTAGCCGTGGAATCCAGAAACGGTTTGTAGTCGGCCACATGGACGCCCTGATAGTCACGCTGGTATCCGGATTGAAATACCCATCGCTTCAAACTTGGTTCCCATCGCGCCCGCTCGGCGGCGATCATCCGCTTCATCTGAAACGAATCGCAATCGAGCTCATACACCCGCGGCCCAACCATCACCTTCGTCATCGGGTCGAGGAATTTGTAATAGAAAACCCGGCAACCCTCGCCAAAGATAAACTTGCGATCCGGGCGCACATAGGTCTGCGGTGGATTCCCTTTGATCTCGCTCCGCAAGGCATCCTGCTTGCGGTTCGCCTCTGGCACGTAGTAATAATCAAACGCAAACAAGCTGGCGCTCAGAAACAGACTCGCCACCAGAATCGAAAGCGAAAGCCGGTGCATACTGACGCCACAAGCTTTGAACGCCGTCACTTCATTGGACTTGCTCAGAATGCCAAACGTAACCAACACACCCACCAGCACGCTCACCGGCGCGGTCTGATAGATCAACTGTGGCGAAAGGAACAACAGATAAGTTGTCGTCTTCGCCGACTCAATGTTGTTGCGGATGATGTCTCCCAGGAGTTCAAAAAACGTGAACACCTCGGTCATCATCACAAAGCTCACCAGCAACAGAACGAAGTAAAAGATAAACGTCCGCAGAACATACAGGTCCATGATCATGCTCATCAGGCTCACGCCCGGCACACGCACCACCTTGTAGAACCCGCTCTCAAACGCCTGTGCCGCAGAGCGGTGCAGCATCTGCTGTTTCCCACCGCGCCATTTCAACCACAACCGATCAATCCGGTTTTGAATGGCGCCAACCACGTCATGGTCTCCAGGCCGCTCAAGCCTCGCAAGCAGAATCGTAGAAAGCAGCACGAAAATCAAGTTCGGCCCCCAGGCAGCGAGTTCCACGGGCAGTCCGCCACGCCGCGCCATCTGCTGCAGGCTGATCATCGTCATGTAGTAGAGAAAGGCGAGCAGCACGGTCACAACAAACGCTGCGCTCTTGCCGCCTTTACGCCTGGATACACCCAGTGGCACGCCTACCAGGGCGAGCAACAAACAGGCAAATGGCAGCGCAATCCTCTGATGCAATTCAAGCCTGGCATCCATAGTCTCTTTGCGCGGCTTGCCCTGGATAAATCGCCACAACGGCACCGTATCCATCTCAAGAAAATTGTTCGAGCGGCGGTATTCGTTTGGCTCCTTGGCCTGCAAACCCATATCGCTTTTCGGCGAAAACGATGTGGCATCCTGCGAAGGGTTCTTACCGATCTCGTAGCTACTGCCATTCTTCATGGCCAACTGGATGCGGTTGTTCTTGATGTCAGAAACTGCAAGCGCTTCTTCTCCCAGCAGGATTCTCGGTTCGTCACCGCGCTCGCGCGCACCCGTATTTCGCTGGTCACCGGCACGCAAATCCGCCATAAAGATCTTGCGCCATTTCACTGTCGGCCCGGCGATCACGTCTCCAACATAAAGCACCGTATTGGGGAAGCCCTCTTCAAACACCCTTGGACGGATTTCAGCAGTCACCTGAGCCGCCAGCGCTTTGTTCATGAGCTTGGTGGATTGACGCAAGCTCCACGGCGTCAGCCAGGTCGTCGAAGCCGCGGTCAGCAGAAACCCGATCAAACCAAACGACAGCACCGGACCCACAACACGCCGCGCCGGCGAACCTGTCGCCCTCAGTGCAGTGATCTCGTTGTCGCCCGACATCCGGCTCAACCCGATCAGGACGCCCACCAACACGCCTACAGGAATGGTGAACGGCGAAGTTGGCGGAACAATCAGGAAGAACAGGTAGACGGCCGTCTGCCAATCCGTGGAATTGCGCAGCACGAGCTCAAATAGCTTGCCGCTTCCCAGTCGCTGCAGAAACAGTACAAAGGTAAACAGCAGAACGCCCAGTAGAGCGCTTGAGGCAACTTCCCGAAAGATGGCTCGGAAGAGAATCCTCACGCGGTCATCGGAGGCGGCGGCACTACAGGCAGTTTCGGCAATTCCATCTGCGGCCGCTCCAGTTCCAGATCTTCAAACAGAATGCTCGGTGCCACGGTGGTGCAACCGAACACATAATTGCCGCCTCCCACGATCGAGAAAGGTGCGCCATTTGCCATGTAGTCGAACTGCGCTTCGTCGTCTCCCACCGCAAGAATATCCTTCAGCGCGCGCACGTTCAAACCGCGGAACCGCAGGCCACGTACCAGTTCTTCGCGGCCATCCGGATACACACGATACACCTGCAACGGCATCGGTGCGGGACGTGAGCTCAAACCCGCCATCATGCTCCGCAACTCGTCGAAGGCAGCAGTCGAAGGAAAGTCCAGCTTGCGCACCAACAAACCATATGGCTTGTTGCGCTGTTGAATCATCTCAATCAGCTTCTTCTTCATCCCGGCCGCGGGCATCGATTCTTCAGACTTCACAAACAGATTGCTCGAGAAAGAAACATAGCCGCCAAAAGAACCAGGCAGTCGCGCATGTCCATTCGAAGTCTTGGTTTCCCGCGTGGGCACTCGCGTCGAAAGGTAGTTCTTAAACGTCCCCTTCTCTACCAGCACCACGGGAGTGGGCGTCACGCCTTCGAGATCCACTGGGTAATGCCCCATCAGCGGCCGGCCTTTGTATTCTTTTTGCGTCGGGTCGTCGACAACAGTGAAGCCCGAGGGCAACACTCTCGAGTTCAAGCGCCCTTCAAACTCGCCCGTCGGAATATTCATCTGACGTCCCGGTTCAGCCACAGGCTTGCGGAACAAGCTCGCCTGGCTGCCGATCAGATCCGAGAACAATTGAGCGGAAGCCTCTGCCTCAAACAGCACAGGACCGGAATAGCTATCGCCTACCGGTGCCTTTGAGAGCGCCTTGAGGGTCTCGGCGCACTTGCGGATCTCAGCTTCCATTGCGGCTTCACCAGGAAGCTTCGAGACATCTGAGGCGAAGAACATCGCATGGTCTCGCACCCGCATTCCATCGGGAGCCTGTCCATTGGCGCGAACCCGAACAAAGGCAAGCAACTCGGTGTATCGAAGTTCTGAGCCTTCTGTATTCGCGAAGTAATAGACATCCCGCGAAGACTCAAAATCAACAGAGGAAGTATAAATTTCCGGGTAAACGGCAAACACCTTCGACAGCCGCGTGATGCGGCTCTTCCAGGCATCCTCATCAACACTCCAGGCCGGAACGGGCGCGATCAGCTTCACAGGGGGAGCATCAGAGAAATCGGGTAATTCCTCAGCTTGTGTGATGTTGCGCAAAGCCGCGCGCTTGCGGCCGATGGCTTCGAGCGCCGTTTTATACGCCCGGTCAATCGCCAGCCAGTAAACTTGCCGCATCGCGGTCGGATTATTGTCCAGCGGAAATTGATCCGGATCAAATCGCGTCCCCATGAAGACTTCCGAAAACATGTAGTTCGAGTTGTCGAATTTCTTCTCGCCAATCCTCATTCCCACTCTTGGTACGCGGAAAGCGCTGGTGTTAGAACTGAACAATGCGCCGAGACTTGCCGTCGCACGAAACGACTGTGCATCATCGAGAGCGCACTCCAGATAGTAAATCGGCTGTCCGCCCACAACGCCTAGCGGCTTGGCTCGAGCCATCTCATCCTGCATGGCCTTCAGAATCGGATCCTGTCCAGCAGCAACCGGCGAGCGCTGCGCCATTGCAGCGCCGGGAATCAGAAATGCAAAATCACGACGGCGCATTACTTCAAACCTCCAGCCGAAATCGTCGGCCCGGGTGGTCGCTCAAGATACGGCGGGCGTTCTTGCGACCGCTCACGCAATGAAATCTCGATCTCGCTGACAAGTAAGGCGGGCGAAGCCGCCGACACCGGCACCTGCCCAGACTCTGCTCCGCAATACCCATTAAAAACCGTCGTTTCGTTGGAGGTTAATGCAATCTTCGAGAAACTCGTCAGCGGCGTCCCTACAATGTCTGAGCCCCTCACCAACTGATCAGGACGTCCATCCGCGAATACTTTGTAAACCATCACCGGCGCGACGCTAAACGCCTGCAACCCGCGGCGGCTTGTGATCGTAAAGCCGCTGGTCACTTCTTCGAAGTACAACCCATAGGGCTTGTTCTGCTTCTTTACTTCTTCGATCAATGCTTTGCGCAACTCCGCATTCGTCACGCTCTTCGAACTCTCGACAACCAGGTTCGACTGCCTGGCTACCACTTCAGCCCCCGCCTGCTTTCGCCCATGTCCGTTCGAAACCGGAAAGCCATTAATGGGAGAACGCGACAGCAGGAAGTTTTCAAGCACGCCAGCCTTCACCACGCTCACAGGCCTTGCTTCGACGCCCTCATCGTCGAAACCATACCAACCATACAAATCCGTGTTCGCAAGCCGATGCAGCGTCGGATCCATCTTGACGCTCAGGAAGTCAGGCAGAATTTTCTGCCCCACCATCTTGGTGAACGTCTGGCCTTCGCTCTCGTCCTTCTGGCGATGACCCTCGATCCGATGCCCGAAGATTTCATGAAAGAACACGCCAGCCGCCTTGCCTGACAAAATCGCTGGCCCTGTGTAAGGCTCAGCCAGCGGCGACTTCAATAGCGCAGCCAACTTCTGGTAGACCTTCTCGACGGCCGCTTGTACCGTTTTTTCGTCGGGCAGTCGGCTCATGTCTTCGGCTTCAAAGGTCTCACTCGCCGTCAGGTTCATCCCGTCGCCGGCCTTGCCTCTCGCGCTGATCAGAATCCTGGCGTAGAGCCGTCCGTGATGCAGCTTGGTGCCTTCCGTATTCACCAGCGTTTTGACTTCGCGCTGTCCCACCACGATTACATTGCTGGAAAGCACCTCGGGCTTGTTCGCGAAATAGGCGCTCCATTTGCGCGCTCGCTCTTCCCAAATCCGCTTGTCAAACTTGAGCGGTGCTACAGTTTCAAACTTCACCACCGGTGGCGCCGAAGAAAAGTCTCCAGACTTGTCGTCGCCTTCGAGCTTCACCTGCTGGTTTGTCTTGATGTTGATCAGCCGTTGGGCAGCCGACCGGAAAACACGGTCCGTTTCAAGCCACAGCCGGCGCCGTATCGCATTCGGTTCATCCTCTAGTGGCATCGAAATCGCCGCACTGAATTGCGGACGATCTCCCCGAATCTGCCGGTAGTTATCGAGTTTGGGTTCACCCACACGGACAGAAACTTCCAAACTTCGGCTCTTGCCGGTGGTGGAGCTCTGCAGGGTTCCCAGCGTCGCAGTCACAGCACTCGCTTCTTGCTCGATCATCTGATAGGCAAGAAAATAGGGGGCCGGGTCGGCCTTCTTCAATGCAGAATAATTCCGGTTTAGTTCTTCGTCCAGAATCTGTATCGATTTGGGTTGAGCCGCAAGGGAAAAAGCAACCAGGGGGAGGACCATCAAAATCCGAGGAAACACACCCTGAGCATAACTCATCGCCTGATATCTTGAGTGTGATGAAACGCGTACTGATGCCGGTTGACTTTTCCCCACGTGATGCCGCCGCAGCTCACTATGTGAAGCAGCTCCATGCGAAGACACCCTTTGAAACCATTCTTCTCCACGTAGTTCCGCCACCGGATTACGAAGCTGCGGTTCTTGAAGCGGGCGGCCCGATCCTTCAGGAGCTGATGGATACCCGCCGCAAGTTGGCGCAAGACCGCCTCAACTCCACCTGCAATGCCGAACTGGCAGGCATGAACGTCGCGCGCGTCCTGCTCGAAGGATTTCCAAACGAACGCATCATCGAATACGCCAGTGAAAGGGAAGTCGACCTCATCGTCCTCCCCACCCACGGCTACGGTCCTTTCCGCAGATTCCTGCTCGGCAGCGTCACCGCCAAGGTGCTCCACGACGCCGAATGCGCCGTGCTCACCGGCGCCCATATGGAAGATCCCAAGCTCGAACAGATCCACTTCAACAAAATTGCCGCGGCAATTGACCTCAGCGATGGCTCGGCAAAAGTGATTTCAGAAGCGAAAGCCCTCGCCGATCGGCTCGGCGCAAAACTCGTCATCCTGCACGCGATGAGCGGCCTCAACG
The DNA here is from genome assembly GCA_016870995.1 of Acidobacteriota bacterium. Taxonomy (GTDB): domain Bacteria; phylum Acidobacteriota; class Terriglobia; order Bryobacterales; family Bryobacteraceae; genus Bryobacter. The sequence continues at coordinate 23,475 of VFZU01000029.1, read as the reverse complement.
CCCACGTTGGCTTCAACCTTGAGAAAGCTCACGAACTCCATTTTGAATCCGCCGTCAAAGAACGAGTCGCAGAACTCACCAAGGGTTTGGATGTTGAGACGTTGATTGAAACGGGCGACCCCGGCAAGACAATCGCCTCCCTTGTGAAGTCCACTCATACCGATCTTGTGGTGATCGCCCGTTCCACCTCGCACGGGCTCGCGGTGATGCGTTCTTATTCTTATTCCATCGTGCGCGAGAGCGGCGTCCCCGTTCTCAGCGTTTAACGGCTCGAAACCAACAGCACGCCAGACAGCACCAGCGCTGTCCCGCCCAACTGTGTCCAGGTCACTGCCTCGCCCAGGGTGAGGTACCCCAGCCAGATGGTAAACACAGGCCCGATCGAGGCGACAATTGAAGTCCGGTTCGCCCCGATCCGCTTGATCGCCTCCGAGGTGAAGTAAATCGGCAGGATCGTCGAGAACACAGCCAGCACCCCTGCGATCCAGTAGATCTTCGCCGGCTGCACCAGATCACGCACAGGGTGCGTCAACAGAAAGTGCGCCGTGATGCAACCCGAAGCGACGCTCACTACAATGCCCGTCAGACGCACCGTCCCAATGCGGCCAATCACCCGCCCCGAACCAACCAGGTAAATCGCATAGGTAATCGAAGAAAAGAACACCAGCCCCGCACCCTTCCACACCGCTCCCGGCTGGTCGCTCAACCGCAGGTCGTTGTAGAACACCATTCCAATCCCTAACCAGGACAACACCAGCGCCCCATACTCGTGCTTCTGAATCGAACGCTTAAAAAACAACGCGTTCAGCACCAGCACAATCCCCGGGTACGTGAACAAGATCAAACGCTCCAGCGCCGCAGTGACATATTGCAATCCCCAAAAATCAAAAAAGCTCGCAATGTAGTAGCCGTTCATGCCAAGCCACACCAGCACTACCCAATCCCGCGTCGACAGTGCAGCATTTTCGCGGTTCCCCTGCCATGCCATCAACAAAAATGCAGGCACGGAGAATAAAACGCGCAAAGCCAGAATTGTTGTGGAATCAATCGGTGCGGTTTGATAGGCGATCTTGATCAGGATGGCCTTTGCCGCAAACCCCAGAGCACCCAGGGCAGCGAATAAGGAACCAAGCCAGATACCCCTAGGCGTTACCATAGTCTACATATGAGTTTGCCACTTCCGCAGATGCCTCTCACCGTTGAAGGCGCCGCGCTGCTCCATCAGATGTTCCGCATTACCTGGTGTTCCTGGCGCGATCTCAACGAATCGACGCGCCGCGAAATTCTCGAGGAATTCTCAACCACCCTCGAAGGCATGGGCAACTCGACAGGTTTATTCAGCATGTACGGCCACAAGGCAGATTTCATGCTCGTCCACTTCCGCAAGGATTTTGAAGCACTCTCTGAAACGGAATGGCATATCCGCAAACTCCGCATCTGGAAGTATTGCGAACCCACAACCTCTTACGTCAGCGTCGTCGAGCTCGGCCTTTATGAGAGCACCGGTAAAGTCTATTCGGGCCTTCTCAATGATGGCGTTGCCCCTCACAGCGAACCCTGGAAGGAAGCCATCAACGCTACCCTGGATCGGCAGCGGACCGCCATGGCCTCGCGCCTGCACCCTGAAATTCCACCCGTAAAATATTGCTGCTTTTATCCGATGGATCGGCGCCGCGGCGAAGACAAGAACTGGTACACACTTCCCCTCGAAGAGCGTGCCGCGCTCATGCACGAGCACGGCATGGTCGGCCGTCGCTACGCCGGCGAAGTCAAACAAATCATCTCCGGTTCAATCGGCTTCGACGATTGGGAATGGGGCGTCGATCTCTTTTCAGAAGATGCTTTGGTCTTCAAAAAACTGATTTACGAGATGCGCTTTGACCCCGTCAGCGCCATCTACGCCCAGTTCGGCCCATTTTATTTAGGAATTCGTTGCAACCAGGAACGCCTCTCATCACTCCTACATGTATGCGGCGTCGTGCGTTCTTAGCCACCACTGCGGCCTGGGCCACAGCCCAAGCGCAGGACTGGCGTCACTCAGAAGCGTTCCGGAAACTCTACAATCTCGATTTCGACGGCGCGATTCCTCTTCTTGAAAAGGACATCGCGAACCAACCTGGCGAACCGGACCATTACAACAACCTGGCCTACGCAATTCTGTATCGCGCGCTATTCGCTGGCGACGCACTCGATGGCGGCGTCGCATTGAGCGTCGCTGATTATTTGCACCGCCCCAAGGTTGCCTTTTCTAAAACCGATCGCGATCGCTTTCACAAAGTGCTTCAACAGGCCGAAGCTGCCGCGCACACTCGGGGAGAATGCGCCGACGCTCTTTATGCGCTCGGAGTCAGCCAGACCCACCGCGCCAATTTCGCTCTGCTCATTGACAAGGAATGGCGCGCCGCACTCTCAACCGGCGGTGAAGCCCGCAAGCTCCATACCAGAGCACTCGAGCTGGACAAGAACTTCGTGGACGCAATGCTCGTGCCGAGCTTTCATGAGTACATCATCGGCAGCCTGCCCATCTATTTGCGGGCTCTCGGCTTTCTGGTCGGTTTCACTGGCGAAAAAGAAAAGGGAATCAACGGCCTGAGAACCGTAGCGCAGTATGGCCAGAGAGCCAAACTCGAAGCTCAGGTTCTGCTCACTCTCGTAGAGAGCCGCGAAGAACATCCGGAACGTGCTGTAGAAATCATGCGCTCATTGGTAAAGGAGTTTCCCACCAACCACCTCTACCGCAAAGAGACCAGCAGTCTTCTGCTGGCAGCCAAGCGCAAAGAGGAAGCCCGCCGCGAGTTTGCCGAGTTAAGCCACGAAAGATACCGCTTCCTTAAGCCAGCAAGGCTCGAAGCCTACCGTAAAGAGTTCGAGGCGAAACTGAGGGCGTGAAGTACGTTCTCTGTTTCCTGGTTTTACTCGTATCCTGCTCGACGGGCCCCGGCTCAACTCCCATGGAGCAGGACGGCCTGAAGATCCTCGATCAACCACTCTCAGCTGAAATTGTCTATTCGATGGACAACCTTTCTGCGCCAAACGAATTGTTGGTTCCCATCTTCGACGAATACCGTCGCACACCCCTGATCCTGCACATTGTCTGGCGCACTACAGATCCACCTCAACCCACTCATCTCGCGCAATTCCCGGGCAAAAAGACAAAGCAGTTCTGGGACCCCAAACATCTCACACCATCCACAGATTCCAAACTCCGCGTCCGCAACAACCTGATCCCAATGGACCGCCTCGCCCTACGCATGGCTCTGGCCAGGGCTGCCGCCTTCCCAAATTAGAACGGCCAGGTAGGCCAAACATACGCCGCCAAGCGGCTTCTCTCAACAAAACCAAGCGACTGATACAACCTCGCCGCACCTGAATTCGAAGACGTCACAGTCAGCGTCGCGTATTCACAAGAACACTCGCAGAACTTCGACAGCGCCGCCAGCATTAGAAATCGCCCAAGGCCCGCCTTCCGCGCCCCGGGCTCGACACAGAGTTGCGAGACATGCCCAACTTTGCCTTCTTTGAAATCCGACATGGTCGCCAGCACAGCTCCCACCAGTCGCCCATCCCTCTTGTCGCTCACCAGAAACGAAGCCTCACCACTGAAGCCACCGCATGCCGGGTATCGGATCATGTTCGAAAGATAAACGCGCGCTTTTCCAGGCATCCGGTACTGATCGTTGATCTCAGCATCCAAATGCCCTCGATAAGACCGATACAACAACTGCGCCACTTCTTCCTCAAGCCGCCAGTTCCAACCCTCAATCCGATATCCCTCCGGGGCCCGGAACTCCTCCGGCCAACGGGTCTGCTTTAAGTCCAGTTCAAGGAATTGTCGTTCGTAACGATCCGCACGCGGATGCGAGTAGGCATATCGCAACATCATCGGCTGGCTTTCGAGCCTTCGCGCCAGCGGATAGCGCCGTACGGCTTCCACGGTTGATGCCATCAATAACCGTTCCGCCTCCGGTGACGCATGGGCATCGCAGACATACGCATCCCCAATCAGTGCCTTATGCTCTTCCACCACAAAGTAGGAATATCCAACGGCTCGGCCCTGGTCGACCAACGCAACACCGCCAAGGCTATGCGTTGCGACCAACTGCCTCACCAGCCGCGCCGTGGCCGTGAAATCCCAGCGGTACCATTCCAGGTACCGCTCGGTTTCCTCGTTCAACAGCCCCTCGATCTGGTCGAGATCTACTTCCTCGAGCGCAACTGGTTCAGGCAGCTTCACGCGCTTAGTAGCTGTTTGATCCCTGCAATCGCCTGCCGCGTCCGATGATTGTTTTCGATAAAGGCAAAGCGCACATGCCCCTCGCCCAACTCGCCGAATCCAATGCCGGGAGCCACTGCTACCAGTGCTTTCTCCAGCAACAACTTCGAGAACTCAAGCGAACCCATCGCCCGGAACTTCTCTGGAATCGGCGCCCAAAGGAACATACTGCCCCTAGGCTTCTCCACCGGCCAGCCGGCTTTGTTTAACCCTTGCACCAGCAGATCACGCCGCTTCTGATACAGGTTGCAGATCTTGTGCGTTTCCTCTTCACATTCGCGCAGCGCGATGATCGAGGCGATCTGCACAGGCTGAAAATTCCCATAGTCAAGATAGCTCTTGATGCGGCCAAGAGCGGCCACCATCTTCGGATTTCCCAGCACAAACCCAACGCGCCAGCCCGCCATGTTGTAGCTCTTCGTCATCGAGAAAATCTCAACCGCATGCTCTTTCGCCCCGGGAATCTGCAGGATCGAAGGCGGCGTCCATCCATCAAAACCCAAATCGGCATAAGCGAAATCATGAATCACCATCGACCCATGCTTGGCCGCCATATCCAGCACCGGCTTGAAGAAATCGAGTTCCACCGTGTGCGTTGTCGGATTGTGAGGAAAGCTCACCAGCACAGCCTTCGGCTTCTGAATCGCCGTCTTGTAGACATACTCAAGACGGTTCAAGAACTCGTCCGGGCTGTTCAACGGCAGAATGCAAGGCGTTCCCTCGGCCATAATCACGCCATATTGATGAATTGGGTAGCAGGGGTTCGGCAGCGCCACAACATCCCCGGGCCCAATGACGGCGAACATCAGATGCGCCAGCCCTTCTTTGGCACCGATCGTGGCGATCGCTTCCTTGTCGGGATTTAGATCCACTCCCCACTTGCGCTTGTAGCGTTCCGTAATCGCCAGCCGCAATTGAGGAATTCCCTTGGAAACGCTGTAACGGTGATTGCGCGGATTCCGGGCCGCCTCCACCAGCTTGTTTACAATGACGCGGGGCGTGGGCCCGTCAGGGTTGCCCATGCCGAAGTCCACCACATCTTGCTGTGCTGCCCTCAGCTTTGCCTTCATTTCATTGACGACGGCAAATACATAAGGGGGCAACTTGGCGATGCGGTAAAACTCTTCGTTCGATAAAGACATTCTTTCTATTGTAGAATCGACCGTGCCGCGCGTTGCTACGATATCAGTGTTTATGGAATTTCGTTCCCTGGTCTCGCTCGCTCTGGTTTTCGCGATTGTCATCCCGGTCCCGGCTCAACAAAAGCAACAACCCCCAGCAAAACTTACCCTTGAAATGATCATGCAGGGCCCGCGCTTCTCCGGCTACACGCCCTCCAGCCTGCGATGGTCCGGCGATAGTCAGCGAGTCTACTTCCAGTGGAAGCGCTACACAGATCCCATCGCAGCCCCCTTTGACACCTACGTCGTCAATCGCGACGGCACCAACCTCGCCAAGCTCACCGAGCAGGAATTGCGCCTCGCGCCGCCCGTCTCCTGCAACTATGACGATTCCTTCAAGCGCTGCGTCTACACCCAAGCGGGCGACCTCTGGCTCTACGATTTCTCTACCGACAAAGCCAAACGCCTCACCGCCACAAGCGACATCGAGATCCAGCCAAGGTTTCTGCCTGGAGGCAAAGCGATTGCCTACCAACGATCAAACAATCTCTTTGTTCACTCTCTCGAAGACGGCTCCATCGAGCAGCTCACCGACATCCGCACTGGCAGGCCCTCGCCCGAAGAAGAAGAACCGACGAAAGACCCGAAGAAAGAACTCACTTCGCAGGAATTCCTCAAGCAGGAAGAAAAAGAACTTCTCGCCATTGTGAAGCAGCGCGCTGCTCTACGCGAAGAAAACCGCGCCCGCCGCCTGCGCGAAAATCCACGCAAACCCTTCTACCTGCAACCGCGCACCATCCCGACCAACCTACGCCTCACTGGGGATCGCAACTTCATCATCGCCGTCATGGCCGATCAGCCGGAAGGCTCCAAAAACACGATTGTCCCCAACTACATCACTGAAGCCGCCTACACAGAAGATCTCCCGGCTCGTAACAACGTCGGCGATGTACAAGGCCGTTCGCGGCTCATGGTGATCAACACAAAAACCGGCGAAACCAAGCCCGTCGATTTACCTCTCGGCGAAAAGCCAAAACCAGTTTCGGTGTTCAATCTTGTTCTCAGTGACGACAACAACAAGGTAGCCTTCCTGCTCCGATCCAGCGATAACAAAGATCTCTGGCGCATGGCGCTCGACCCAGCAACCGGCAAAGCACGCATTCTGACGCACGATCACGACGACGCCTGGATCGGCGGCCCCGGCATCTTCCGCCTCGGCTTCCTCGGCGACAACGTTTATTACCAAAGCGAAGTCACCGGCTTCTCGCACCTCTACTTGCAGCCTTTTGCTGCTGGCGAAGCGAAAGCTCTCACCTCTGGCAATTACGAAGTCACCAACGTCGAACTCTCCCGCGACAAGAAACTGTTCTACCTCACTACCAGCGAAGGCAGCCCCTACGAGCGTCATCTCTACGCTTTCGATCATGCCGCGGGCACCAAGGCCAAGGTCACCACCGCACCGGGCGAACACAACGTCACGCTGTCGCCAGACGAAAACTGGCTCGCCGACATCTACAGCTTCACGACGAAGCCCGACGAAGTCTACATCGGCGAACGTAAGTCTGGCGCGAAGTTGCTCCAGGTCACTACCTCGCCTTCGCCCGAATTCCTCGCCCGCAAGTGGACCGAACCCACGCTCGTCGAAATCCCCGCACGCGACGGCAAGAAGATCCCTGGAAATCTCCTCAAGCCCGCCAACGCCCGCAAGGGCGGCCCAGCCGTCGTATTTGTTCACGGAGCCGGCTACTTACAAAACGTGCACAAGTGGTGGACAAACTACTTCCGCGAATACATGTTCCATCACATTCTCACCGCCGCCGGCTACACGGTTCTCGATATCGATTACCGCGCCAGTTCCGGTTACGGCCGCGACTGGCGCACCGGCATCTACCGCTTCATGGGCGGCAAGGATCTCGAAGACCACCTCGACGCCGCCAAATGGCTCGCCACCGCTCATAGCGTCAACCCGAAAAAGATCGGCATCTACGGCGGCAGCTATGGCGGCTTCATCACGCTAATGGCGCTCTTCACCAGCCCCGACACCTTCGCCGCTGGTGCCGCCCTGCGCCCGGTCACTGATTGGGCTCATTACAATCACGGCTACACATCCAACATCCTCAACGAGCCGCAGAAAGACCCTGAAGCTTACCGCAAGTCGAGCCCGATTTATCACGCCCAAGGCCTCAAAAGCGCTTTGTTGATCTGCCACGGCATGGTCGATATCAACGTCCACTATCAGGACAGTGTCCGCCTCGCCCAACGCCTTATTGAATTGGGCAAAGACAATTGGGAGCTAGCCAGCTACCCAGTCGAAGACCACGGCTTTGTCGAACCCGCCAGTTGGACCGACGAATACCGGCGCATATTCAAGCTCTTTGAGAAGAACCTCAAATAGCTCTCTCCAATGAATGGTTTGGCCATTTGCTTGCTCACGATAATGGCAAGGCGGACAAACCATCGTGCGCAAAAGAATCAAACTGGCGCTTTGGATACTGGCGATCGCTGTTACTTCGGTAACGATTCTGGTTGAGTTTCCCAGCGCATTCGTGATTGAAGAGATCAAAAATGCCTCTGGCCCCAAAGCGCTGATTCTTTACCATCCCAGTCGAGATACCCGCTTCAGCGACGATCTTTCGCTGGCGCTGGCGGAAGGGTTGCATCAGGGCGGGGTTCAAGTTGATCGCGCCACTATGTCGCCCGGCACCCCGAACGCATTTCATGCCTACAGACGAGTTGCCGTAGTCTCAAACCCTTATTATTGGACTCTCGATTTACCCACTCTCTGGTACTTGCGGCGGGCGCACCTCAAATCGAATGTTCTGATCGGCTTGATTGGTGGCTCCGGAGCCACCGATCGGGCCAAGGAAATTCTGGAGCAATCTTTACGCGATACCGGCGGCACCCTCATCGCTGTTCGCTCCTTCTGGCTGTTGCGCCCGAACGACAAGTCTCGCCTCTCTGAACCAAATCTCGGTGTTGCACTCGATCTCGCCAGACAGTTCGGCCGCGACACTGCAGCGCGACTCTCTCACACCGCCAAGATCGAATCCACGGCTGGGTTAAATCCCGCACCCATGAGTTCATTCCCCCAACACTTATGCACTCACCCAGATCAGAACGCTCCAGATATCTCCTCGCGGCATCCGCGCTTGCCTTGGCCGGATGCGCATCTTACTTCGCATTCTCCTGGCTTCGCTTTGGCCATCCGCGCCTGCTCCGCGACAATCCACTGCTCGACATCTTCATGCCGCAAAGCGATGTGGCTACCAATCACTCCACGCACATCGAGGCCACCGCTGACGATTGCTGGAACTCAATTCAAATGGCGGACCTCGAAGCCTCACCGCTCAACCGCGCCATCTTTCGAACCCGCGAATGGTTGCTGGGCGCGAGTCCATCTCAACCCATCGAGCCAACCCCACTGTTCACCCGCATGTCCAACATGGGCTGGGGCACACTTGCGATCATCCCGGGGCGCACCATCGTCATGGGAGCCGCCACCCGCCCATGGGACCCCAACCCGGTCTTCGAGCCCATCGACCCCGATCGGTTCCTCGCCTTCGACAAACCTGGCTACGTGAAAATCGCGTTCAGCATCGCGGCGCATCCACTCTCCGCCGAAACCTCGATCGTGGTCACTGAAACCCGCGCCGTCGCCACGTGCCCAGATTCGAAACGGCGCTTTCGTAACTATTGGGCCGTTTTCTCACCCGGCATGGCCATCATTCGGCGCCTGCTCCTGGCCCAGGTGAAACTTCGGGCTCAAGCCCAGCCTCATCAAGACGCAACCGCCCTTTCTCCACATACAGCGTCTGCGACGGGAACGCAAACTCCGAGTCGTGCTTCCTGACGATCATCATCACCCCGAGCAACAGCTCTTCCTGAATCCGCAGAAACTCAGCATAGTCGTTCGTAAGCACATAAGCGAACAGCTCAATATCGAGCGAGTAGGTGCCAAACTTGAGAAACTGCGCGCGTTGGCCTTCCACGGCAACACGCGCATCTTTTGCCAGCAACAACCTCAACTCCTCAAGCAACGCTGTCATCTCCGAAGGCTCCATCCCATACTTCACGCCGATCACATGCTTAAAAAGAATCTGGTCGCGCAATCCAAGATTCTCAATCGTCATCGTCGCCAACTGCCCATTCGGGATGAACATCACACTGCGTTGCACCGTCCGGAAACGCGTCGCCCGCAGTCCGATATCTTCCACCGTCGCGATGGTCTGATCAAACTTGCAACTGTCCCCCACACGAATGCTCTCTTCGCTCAGCAGCGTCAATCCCCCAAACACGTTCTCCAGCGTCTTCTGCGCCGCAAACGCAATCGCAATACCGCCGATCCCAAGTCCTGCCAGCGCCGCCGTGATGTCGTAGCCAAAGCCGCGCAACCCAATCAACACCGCCCCCAACAAAACCAGCAACTGCAGCAACCGCCTGCCCAACTGCAATAGCGATTGCGTCGATGTCAGTTGGTTTCGCTCCAAATACTCGCGGATCCTTCGATCCACAAATCCAATCAAGCTGAAAATAACCCAGACAATCACCAGCAACCACAGCACGCGCAGAACTCGCGCGTACCAGACTCGATAAAGCAATGGCAGCCCCAAAAGCTGGGCCGCGATCGAGTGCAGAATCAGCGTCACAAACAGCACAGCCGGCAGGTTTGGCCTTGGCGACACCTCCCAACGCGCCGGCAAAAACCGGGTACCAACCCAAATCAGCCCAAGTGCGATTCCGAACGCCAACGGAATCGCAGCCGCAATCGACGCCAGCACCCAAATCGGCATCGACCAGAAATGCATGTCGATCGTCCACCTCGGCAATCGCTTCTCCAACTCCGGAAAACCGAATTCAGAAAACAAATGCGGCACCATCTGCACCATTTCGTGGCTCAACAGCCACACCTGCTGGCCCCCTTCGCTCACCCGCACCATCAGGATCGGGCTCGATTGATCGCCTCCAATCACCGCGCCAATGCTTTCCCGGTCCGCCGCCAAGCCTTCCTCAGAACTGCCCTCGGGCTTGGAACTGATGCTGTCGAAGTTCCCAACAAAATCCCGGTCGAGCACAAACTGCAGTTGCCGCGCCAGCTCAACTCTATCCTTTTCAGGAACTTCCGCAGGAAATTGCAGATATCTCGCCGCCTTTGAGAAGTTCCCCTCATGGGCACTTTTCAAGTAGCCAAGAAAGCTCGATTTCGGCGTCGTCCGCCCCAGCCGGTCCGGCCCGGACTGCCCCCAAACCATCCCGGTCAGCACAACAAGTACACCAAAAACGCGCGGCATCACTTCTCACAATACCTCCACGTTGAGACATCCGGGTGGGTCAAACTGTGTCCCAAGGCCACACAAACACCTTGCCTGATCTCCGCAAATGCTTTAGAATCAATGCAGTACTTCGGAAGAATACTTGCTTCCAAACATGCCATAGATACTATGCCTCGCCGTAGCGCAATCCTCCCCCTCGGCCTCCTGCTGCTTGCCAGCTTGATGCCGGGAGTGTCGTGCGCCGCAACCCTCGAACAACTTTCGGAAGAACGTTTGATCAACGATTCCACCGAGATTCTTCGCGGCACGGTCGCCTACTGCAATCAAACCTATCGCCCTCCGGTCATCTGGACCGTTTGCGAAGTCAACGTCACCGAAGCGTTCAAGGGCTCACCGGGCGCCAAAGTCCAGGTGGCCATTCCGGGGGGCACTGCCGCTGGCTTCCGCCAATCCTTTGAAGGATCCCCTACCCTAACCCGCAACACCGAATACGTTTTCTTCCTCTGGCAGGGTAAGAGCGGGCTCAAGCAGATCATGGGCCTTAGCCAGGGCTTGATGAACATTGCCAAAGATGACAAGGGCAACCTCATCATCGTCCGCAACAAGTCCAACGAACAGATGGTGAACGCATCTGGCCAACCTGTGGAAGACACGGGCCTGTCCATGCCCCTGGCCACTCTGCGCAAGCGCACCGCACGGGGGACGCGTCAATGAGATTCACCCGTCTCGCCGCCCTGGTCGTAATGCTCGCTGCATCCGCCGCAGCCAGCTATCACTTCGTCCGCTACTCCTCTCGGTTCGGCTTTCAGACCCCCATCTACGAGCGCTTCGACCTCAACGCCCTCGTCAATCGCACCGTCCCCTTCTTCATCGTTTCCGACGGTCAGCAGCAGTTAGCCCCGGGTGACAACTCGAATGCCTTGATGAGCCAGGTCCTCATGGCGGCCCGCACCTGGTCGAACGTCGCCACCAGCGAATTGCGCCTCACCTTCGGCGGCTATGCCGCCGCGGCAACCGGCCCCCAATCCACACCCGGCATCGATGTGATCTTTTCCGAAGATGTCCCTCCCGGAGTGATCTCCTACGCCGGCCCCACCGTCAAAGCCGATACAGACCTCAACTCCCAGGCCCCCTTCACCCCGATCCTCCGCTCTCTGGTCGTCTTCCGTAAGGATCTTCGCAACATCGACGGCGTCGCTTATCCCAGCTTTTCAGAAGCATTCTTCCTGAACGCGGTCCACGAATTCGGCCACGCTTTGGGCCTCCAGCACACCTTCACTTCTTCGGCCATGTCAACGCAGTTGACCCGCGCCACCACCCGGTCCAAGCCCCTCGCCGCCGACGACATCGCCGCGATCTCGATCCTCTACCCCTCGAAGAATTTCGAAAACCTCTTTGGCTCCGTCTCGGGACGGATCACTCAAAACGGCACCGGCGTCAACATGGCGAGCGTAGTGGCCTTGTCGCTCAACGGCACCGCCGTCAGCACGCTTTCCAATCCCGACGGCACTTACCGCATCCAGGGTGTTCCTCCCGGCCCCTATCAGATCTACGTCCACCCCATCCCGCCGCCGATTCGCGGCCAGGCCACCCCGGGCGACATCATCCTCCCGCGAGACCCCGAGAACAATACCATCCCGGCCAACAATCGCTTCGATCTTCAATTCTTCCCTGGCACTCGTGATCCCCAGGCAGCGCAAACCATCAACGTCTTGGCAGCACAGCCCTTGAGTGACATCAACTTCTCGGTGAATAGCCGCACCTCGGCGCCAACCCTCTTCTACCCCACCACCTACAGCTACTTCACCAACCCTGTCACAAATACAGGCAATTACGTCCGCCCCGCCTTCATCACCCCTCAGGTCCTGAACCCCGGCTTCATCGCCAGCGGCTTCGGCTTCGTCACCACCGATTCGAAACCAATCCCGGGTCTGCGCTCCACGATCCTTGGCGGCTCCCCGGCCATCAACAACGTTCGCGGCTTCTCAAACCAGTTCATCATTTTCGATCTCTTCCTCTCGGGCTTCCTCAGCGAAGGCGAACGCCACATGGTTCTCGACAATGGCACAGAATCCTACATCCTCCCCTCAGCCATCCAGGTAGCAACCCGCCGCGCGCCAGAAGTCACCAACGTCAACTGGATTGCCCCAGCCGCCGACGGTACACGCCTCGCGCAAATCACCGGCAGCAGCATCACCTCCAGAACTCGCGTACTCATCGACGGCGAAGAAGCTCCCGCGCGCTCCATCGATGAATCTGCCGGCACAATCGTAGTCGGTGCCCCTCCCGCGCCCACGGGTCACGTCGCAAGAATCGTCCTGCTCGGCTCTGACGGCCAGAGCTCTTTGTTCCTCCGTCCAGACGCCCCCGCACAGTTGCGTTACACCGATTCGGAAGCAAACTCGTTCACCCTTTCGCCCTCGACCCTCATTGCTGGGTCCGAGACTGTGATTGAAGTCAACGCGCCCGGCGCCCGCTTCCAGAATGGCCGTGTCACCCTTGGCTTCGGCTCAAGCGATGTTCAAGTCAGAACGCTTTCGGTTCTCTCCCCCAGCCGTCTGCTGGCAAGTGTTGTGGTGAGCCCGCAGGCTCCCTCCGAAAGCCTGATCGCCACTCTCCAGTCGGGCCTCAACCACATTCAAATCCGCAATGCGCTCTCGGTCCAACAGACCACCGCCGCATTCTCCAAACCCATTCTTCAACCCGATTCTCGTTGGACCACCGAGTCCGGCTCTCCGATGGTGATGCCCGGCTCCAACGCCGTGGTCGCCATTCCTGGATTGACCTCCGGCACACGCGTCACCGCGACCCTCAATGATCTCCCGGCGTCGGTTCTCACCTCGGGCAACGGCAGGCTAACGCTCAGCGTTCCCGCCAATCTCTCCTCGGGTTGGGTTCACTTGAAATTGACCGCAGACGGGGAAACATTCAATTCGCTTTTGGTGCTGGTTTCTGCTGCCAATCCCACCATCCAGCGCATCGAAGGCTCCGATCAGTTCGTGATCGACAGCAATCGGCCCATGTTCTCCGGCGATACCATCGCAGTCACCTTCACCGACCCCTCACAACTGATCGACTCCTCACCGCGCGCCAACGAAGTCACCTTCTCACTTGGCGAAACGTCCCTCTACACCCTTCGCGTAGACCGCCTCTCTGCGAATCTCTTCCAGGCGATCATCGTGCTTCCACGTGCTCTCCCCGAAGGCAACCAGCCATTTACGGTAGCGGTCAACAGCCGCCAATCCTCCCCGCTCACCCTGCCAGTCCGCAGCCGCTAGCCGCTTGCCGTCAGGCCCGGTTTCGGCGAACAATGGTAGTCCATGCTGCTCCCGGTTCTCCTGCTCACACTCGCGCAATACACTCGCGATGGCAATCCACAGGACATCATCACCAAACCCCAACCCGGCTATCTTCTAATGGGCGGCGGCAAGGACGTGGAAAAAGCCTTTGAGTGGCTGATCGCCAAATCGAACGGCGGAGACTTCCTCGTCCTCCGCGCCTCTGGCACACCCGCCTACAACCCCTTCGTTCAAAAGCTCGGCAAGGTCAATTCCGTTGCCACGCTGATTCTCAAGCAACGAGAACAATCCTCCGATCCGGACATCGTCGACAAAGTCCTCAAGGCCGAAGCGATCTTCCTCGGCGGCGGCGACCAGTGGAATTACATCCGCCTCTGGAAGGACACTCCACTCTCAAAGGCGCTGCAACAACGCATCGACGCCGGTGTCCCCATCGGCGGCACCAGCGCTGGGCTCGCCGTTCTTGGCGAACACTACTTCTCCGCCGAGCACGACACCATCACCAGTGATCAAGCCCTCGCCGATGCCTTCCACGAAAAGGCCACCCTCGGCACCGGCTTCCTCCGCATCAAGCCGCTGCGCGGCATCATCACCGACAGTCACTTCACTCCCCGCAAGCGCATCGGCCGCCTCGCTTCCTGGCTCAGCCGCCTCAAGAAGACGAAAGGCATCGGCATCGACGAAGCCACAGCCTTGCTAGTCGAACCAAACGGCACCTCCCGCGTCGTCGGCCGCAACCTCGTCTGGTTCCTTAAGCCCACCCGCAAGCCAGCCTCCACCAAGCCCGTCACCCTCAATGGCATCGAAGTCCAAACCATCGCCCCCGGCCAGACCTTCAACCTCCGCTCCTGGACCTCCACCGACGCCAAACGCTCCACTCTCAACATCGAGAACGGAGCAATCCAGATTCCCTAAGACTGCTCGGTCATCTCAACATACGCTCGGTCCGCATCACACTGGCCGCCCTCGGCAAGAGAACTCTGATAGACTCCGGCACACCCCCCAGCATCGGGAATGCAAACAATGAAACACCTTCTGCTGTTGGCGCTCGCCGCCGCCTCACTCCTCGCCCAATCCACCGGCCAGATCAACGGCGCTGTGTATGACTCCTCCGGTGCCGCCGTCGCAGGCGCTTCCGTCAGAGGCGTCAACCACCTGACAGGCCTGGTCTTCACTGCCACCTCCGACGACAACGGCCGCTTCATCCTGCCTCGCCTCCCCATTGGCGACTACCAGGTCGAAGTCACCCGCGACGGCTTCCGCCCCTTCAAGTCCCCTTCGTTCCGCCTCGACGCCGAGGCCACACGCCAGGTCGAAGCGAAGCTCGAACTCGGCCAACTCAGCGAAGCGATCACCGTCGGCGGCTCTGTCTCGGTGGTCGAAACCGTAGGCGCAACCATCAAGGAGACCGTCGACGAGCGCCGCATCACCGAGCTCCCGCTCAACGGCCGCAACGCCCTGCAACTCGTGCGCCTCGTCCCGGGCGCAGTCTCCTCAGGCGGCAACAATGGCCTCGGCCAGAACGAAGGCATCTCCGTCAACGGCGCGCGCGGCACCGCCAACAACTACTTACTCGACGGCGGCGATAACAACGACCCCCAACTCAACACCGCCTCGCTCATTCCCAATCCCGACGCCCTCGAAGAGTTCAGCATCCAAACCAATAACTTCTCCGCCGAGTTCGGGCGCAACTCCGGCGCCATCATCAACGCCACAACCAAATCCCGCACCAACGAATTCCACGGCTCGGCCTATGAGTTCCTCCGCAACGACGCCCTCGACTCGCGCGCCTTCTTCGGCCTGCAAAAAGGCAAGCTCCGCCGCAACCAATTCGGCGGCTCCATCGGCGGACCCATCGTCAAAAACCGCACGTTCTTCTTCGCCTCCTACGAAGGCCTCCGCGAGCGCCAGGCCGCCACCTTCTCCGGTCTGGTGACCGCCACGCCCGCCCAGCGCGCCGGCGACTTCTCCGCCCTCGCCCGTAGACCCACCGACCCCAACGCCAACAACGCGCCCTTTCCCAATGCCACCATTCCCGCCTCGCGGATCGATCCCGCCGCCCTCGCTTTCCTTGACAAGCTCCAGGTCCCGCTGCCCAACTCCTCAGGAAACCGCTACGTCTGGAACCGTCCCGCCAACGAAAACGCCGACCAGATCATCGCTCGCGTCGATCACGTTCTCAAGCCATCGCAGCGCATCTCCGGCCGCGTCTTCCAAAGCGCCAGCGCGGCCAACAACACCGCCGGCCTCCCCGTCCTCCGCGCCCAGAATGCCTTCGACAACTGGAACATCCAAGGCCAGCACACCTGGACGCTTTCGCCGTCACTCCTCGCCGTGGGCCAGTTCACCGGCAACCAGACCAAAATCGCCCGCTCCCGGTCGGCTCGGGCGAGGGCGTCTCTTACAAGGACCTCGGCATCAACGTCGGCCGCGGCGCGCCGGAATCGAGCGGCCTCACTCTCGTCCCCCATTACCGCGGCCAGGGCACCGGCTACTGGAACCTCAACCAGGACAACCTCGTCACCATCGACCGGCGAACCTACCAGGGAACTTACAACCTCTCCTGGATCCGTGGCCGCCACCAGCTAAAATTCGGCGGCGAAATCCGCTACAGTTACTCCGACCGCGTCACCGGCAACGGCATCGACCCCCAATTCAACTTCGACGGCCGCTTCGCCAACGAACCATTCGCCGACTTCCTCCTCGGCCGTCCCTTCAACTTCATGCAAGGCTCCCTACGCATCAACCAAAACGCGAACTGTTCCCCCTCACTCTTCGTCCAGGACGACATCAAACTAACGAGCAACCTGAACTTCAGCCTCGGCCTGCGCTGGGAACCCTACCTCCCCTTCTACGCCAAGAACGACGAACTCACCGTTTTCCGGCCCGGCCAGAAATCCACCGTCTACCCCACCGGACCCACCGGTCTGCTCTATGTCGGCGACGCCGGCGTCCAGCGCGGCGGCACGCGAACCGATTGGAACAACCTCGCCCCGCGCGCCGGCCTGGCCTGGCGTCCCGGTGGCTCCACCAAAACCAGTGTCCGCCTGGGCTACGGCATCTTCTTTGACTCTCCGCGATTCCACCAGCTCAGCCACTTCGTCAACTCACCACCCTTTTCATTCCAAACCACCATCAACCAGCCCTTCAGCCTGTCAGATCCCTACCGAGGCCAACAGAATCCCTTCCCCTACGCACCGCCCGCCACCCAGGCCGAACGCGCCGCCTACCGCTTCCTGCTGCCGGTCACTGTCGGCCTTTCCATCGATCCGAACCTCGCCACCGCTTACCTGCAGCAGTGGAACGTCAACGTCCAGCGGGAATTGGCCTCCGAATTCACCGTCACCGCCGCCTACATCGGATCCAAGGGCACGAAGCTCCCGATGAGAGTCGAAGAGAACCCGGCACGATTCGGCCCCGGCGCCACCACAGCCAACATCAACGCCCGTCGCATCTACGCCCCGGCCTTCCAAAGCATCACCAATTACCAGAGCATCATCAACTCCAGTTACAACTCGCTCCAACTCACTCTCAACAAGCGCTTCTCCAAGGGCTACACCATCCTCGCCAGCTACACCTACGGTCGCTCCCTCGATATGTCTTCTCTTGAAGTCGACGGCTTCAACGGCCAGAACCCCTTCGACATCGGCGCCGACAAAGCGCTCTCGGACTTCGATGTCCGCCAGCGCTTCGTCGCCAGCTTCCTCTGGGACCTTCCCGGCCCCAAGACCGGCATCGCCAAGTGGATCCTCGGCGGCTGGCAAACCAACGGCATCTTCACTTCTCAAACGGGCACTCCCGTCAACGTGGTCTCCGGCAGTGATCGTGCTCTAACTGGCACCGGCACGCAACGCGCCAACCTGGTTGGCAATCCTTACCTGGCCTCGGGCCGCTCCCGCGACGAACAGATGGCTGCGTATTTCGACGCCGCCGCCTTCGCCATCCCGGCCTTAGGAACCTTTGGAAACTTCGGACGAAATGTCCTAATCGGCCCCGGCAGCTACAATCTTGACTTCGCGCTTTTCAAGGGTTTCAGATTCACTGAGCGCCAAGAACTCCAATACCGTTGGGAGATGTTCAATGCCTTCAACCACGCCAACCTGGGCAACCCGCGCTCCAACATCGGAGCCGTCCGCCCCGGCCAGATCGACACCACCTCCGGCCCCCGCATCATGCAAATGGGCCTCCGCTTCGTCTTCTGACCGGCAGGAGCAAAGGGTTGACGAGAAATCCCCCGCCGACTCTCTCGGAGCGCCCCGCAACAATCAGCGAATTCGCTATGCCCAAGCCCCAATCAACACAAGGCTAGGCCAAATTCGCTACCCCCCGCGATGCACCCCTACTGCACCCTTGGCGTTCAAACTGACTCGACGCCTCGAAGTCGCATCAGCACAGATCGAATGGTCGCTAAATCAACTAGGAAAAACGAGAAAGTAGTGTACGCGGAATTAAGGGCAAGGCAAGATGTACTTCGCCGCCTTCAGACTCTTTCTACTTCTCTTCGTCCGCACTTCGGATTTTGGAGTGTGCAGAGCACGCGGGGAAGGTCAAGCATCAAGCAGTCAGCCAGTATGCGCACTCCCGATAATTCGGAGTTGTGCCTCAGCAAATCCAGATAAACTTTACGGTCGCGCTGCGAGTAAAACACCTTCTGCCGGTTGGTTCCGCATTGCGTCACGTGGTGCGCAACGCCGGGATAAATGATGCGAGCTTGTCTTGCATTTCATTGTCACAGTGCGGCTTTCGGTAGATTCCTCCACGGATTTTGCATTGGGACGGGTCAGTCTGTCCCCATTTCAGTCTGGCCCCATTTCAGTCTGTCCCCATTTCCTACATTTCGTAGGCATTAGCATTGCCACCGGGTTGTGCGGTCGCATTCGATTCCACCAGATTCCCCCGGTGCTCGCTTCTGGTATCCAGCCGGGGCCTTCCCGCCCAGCGGTAAAAGCAGTCGACAAGCAGTACATGCGGGAATGTCAAGGCAGGAAGAGCAACGAATACGGTTTGGAGGAGACGCGGCTCAAGCGCTACACTTTCCACATTTTGCCAGTAGAAACCTAAAATCAACAGCGTTCCAAACATGGGTGCTGCAGCGGCGACCAACGCCCTCTTGGCATTCTGCTGGAGGACTGGAAGGGACACTTCACCCGCCGCCAGACTACGAAGGATGTGCCGAGCACTGTGCATGAAGCAAAAGAACACCGTGAAGGCAAATAAGGGCGGGGCAACACAGCAAAGCGCTGCTGCCGCTATCATTTCTATCGCTGCGCGCCGCTGATGCCTCACGTACCATACGGCCCCAAAAGCAAACGCAACCAACCAAGGCAAGACCATGAAATTGAGTACATTCACAAAGCCCGTCGCAGTGGCTTCCGCAACGAGTGAAGTGAACAGAAATTTCACTTCACCGCTATGGAACAGAGTGGGAAAGACGATGGGCACGCCGCCATAGAGAATCCGCAACCAAAGCGGACAATTGGGTTGCGGATCCCCAGAGAAATGCAACGTGGAGACAACCAAGAACAGCGCTAGCAAGAATGGCGACCAAAACGGCCACAAAAGCAAGACGAAGCCCACGGGAAGAAGGTAGGCTGCAGTGAACAACAGCCACCTACTGGGGCGGTGAATCCCAAAGAGCTGGCCGCCATAAAGAGTATCGAGGGCACCGTGGGGAATACCCAGAAAGACAATACACAGGATCAGAACGAGTAGGCTAGTCTGTCCCTGGGGAAGGCCAAAACTCATATGATACGTGCAAGCTGCCGCAGCGATGGAGATGAAGGAAAAACTCTGCAATCGCAACAAATTCATGACGCGAGTAATTCCCGCCAAGCGACTCCAGGCCTTCGACAAAGGTCTAACAGCGCCCTTATAAAAGGACTGGGCGGGAGAGCACTGATGACCTGCAAAATATCGGCGGGCGTGGCGCAATCTCCCAAAAAACGCAGCACCGACGGAGTAGGCGCGGAGCCGAATAGCTGAGTGAACAGATTTGGGCCGAGATTTGGTTCGTCTTTCAAGACGCGCAAGAACAAGTGATCGAGAAAAGCAATTGCATAACCATCTTTGCGGTGCGCGACGGGGTAGCCTTTCTCTACAAGAGATACTGCGCATTGGGTGGCCCAGCACTGTATGCGCTGGAAAGCATAGCCCGTGCAAGGGCGTGCCCCGCCATGGGCCACCCCTGCCCTAACGAAGGACGAGCCAACGGCATGGCCGGGAGAAAGTGATTGCGGTAATGGGGTCTGGCCCATAGGCAAAACACCGGACTCGTTGCGCAAACAGCGGTATTCGCCTCCCTGGGTAATATCTTTAATTGCCAGCGTCAGGAAGTCTTGGAGCTGAGATGGCTGCAGAAGAGTGGGCGAAAACTCAGTCACCTCCACTAGGGCGCGGTTAGCGGTAAATGGCAGAACATAGGTGAACACAATTCGACCGAGCGGACTTTGCTCAAAATCCATAAGAGTCACTTGTCCGGCTGCAAACAACTCAGCATCGACTTCGATTTCGGCCCCGATAAAGGTCTGCCACAGTATTGCGCCGCCAACTTGCGGGGCCTTTACCGGGCGGGTATCCACGACATTGTTGGCTGTAAAGATCGTTTCCGGCGTTTCAATCTCCCACCTATCACCCGCCCGCTGAACGGAGCCTAACACCGGGCAGCCGCTCTGAATCGTTAATTGTGGGTTCTTCCCGATGGTGGTCAATGAGTGCCGATAAAAATCATCGCCCGGTACCGCGCAATAGGCATAATCCGAGCAGTTGACGATGATCTCTTGGTGTTCAGTGGCGACACGGAACTTCGACCATTGATACCGCGCTAAATGGGATGCTTGGGAGGAAGGTAAATTCCAGAAGCACCAAGTCCGGTCATTGGAGTAGTTGGAACGGCTGTCGAGGACTAGCGTTCGTGGTGAGGAGTTGCCAAGTTCGCTTATCCGACTAGCCAAACTTAAGCCAGCACAGCCGCCACCGATGATGACAAGGTCATAATCGTTGCTCATGGGGTCCTTTCCATGCTTAAACGGAGGAGCCGGTCGTAAACCACACGCCGGCTCTCAACAAATCGCCTGTTAGACGGCAGTTGGCTTGGGTGATAATCCGACCACATCTGACTGAGCGTGTTCCGCTTCTGATTCTGATTTACGTACAGCAATCATGTAGATCAATATGCCGAAGCCTGCTTTGGAGACGATGTCAGCGATCGTGTAGCCAACCTGCACGGCGGTTGTCGCCTCGCCGCCCGCGAAGCCGAGCATCGGCAGCGTGAACACAATCGGGTAGAACAACCACGACACAACCGTCACGTAGCGAGCGGAGCTGACCAGCCCGCGTGCGGATTCCGGCTGAGAATCAATGGAATTCTTCAAGCCGAAGAAGAGGTCATACACGATTACCAGGAAGGGAATCATAGACAAAGACCACCAAAGCCAACGGGTGCCACTATCGGTCGAGATTTCTCCCGGGTAGCCCATGATGACCATCAAGGCCGCAAGTGTACCGAGTTTGGTGGCCTTGGCGACTGTTTCTGATCGGGACAACTTCATGACCAAAATCAGCTCAATCAAGAGCAGCGGTACGGTAAGGAGCCAGTCAACGTAACGGTAAGCATCATTGAACAATACACCACTGGGCGTGACCTGACCACTTTTGACTATGAACGATTCGGTCCAGGACGCCGCGATGCGGATGTAATGATACATCGCGATGAACGTTACCAAGCCGGAAATTGAAATTGCCGTGCGGTAGACTGGAGCAACCTGGCTGCGATTCAAAAACAAAAATGCAGTAGCTGCTCCCATCACCGCAATAGTGAACGAAAAGGCGTTGTACACCAAGTCGTATTGAGAGAGAGAGACGGATTGTAACATACAACCTCCTAAGGACTTTGCAGTAGCATAGATGGTCTCTGGTAAACCCAGATGCAATTTTTTCTAGACTTCGTCAAAATTTCGGGATGGGGATGTGGACAGCCTGGGGATGTGTGGCATGTGTGAACACTCCGGCACATGGGTAACAAAAGTTTCTAAGCACATGGGTTACACATTCTCAGATTTGTCTTCCCCTTCCTTTTTAGCAGTTGGCCGCCTCGGAGGGAGCCCGAAGGGCGACTGCAGAGGCGGCCAACTGCTCGTTTCCTTCGTCGCGGCCTGCCGGTAGCCCTTGCGTTCATCGAGCAGCCCGAGCCAGACGGGACCGAACCAGATTCTCTGCATTCCATCGTCGACTGCTTCTATTCCAACCACCTCATGCGCCAGTGCCTCTCCGAGCCTGCACCGCGCCTGTTTCCAACGAAACTTGCCGCTTTCATCGGCCTTGCGCATCTCAAAGCCACTGGGATGCTCAAGCTCCAATAGCCTCTCTGGAAATGGCTTCAACGATGCCGTGTAGTGGTCGGCCGGACAATCTCCGCTCAATGCCTCGTGGGGGCGCTCGAAGTTGTAAACCCTCTTGAACTCGTCAAAGCGCTTCTGTTGTTTCTGTCTATCCTCAGCCGCCGGGTTGGCCGTTTCTTGCTTCATCGTGCGATGCATCCGCTCGTGGCGGCCATTCTGTTGGGGCTCTCCTGGTTCAAGGCGCTCAGGCAGGATACCGAGCCGGATCCACCATACACTCAGCTTGCTTAGACCACCGAATCCGGTGGAAGCGAATGGCGTTCCATTGTCGCTTCGCATCCGGGCGGGTATGCCATACTCCCGAAACACCTTGCTTAACTTGGCCATCACAAATGGCGTGGTGGTTCTCTCCATCGCATGGCAGCACAACAGAAATCTCGACGCAGCGTCGCTCACCGTGAGCGGATCGCATCGAGTGCCATCCCCGCAACAAAACCACCCTTTGAAGTCAATCGACCAGATGTCGTTTGGCTCCTTGGCCTGCGCCAAAGGCTGCTGCGATGGCGTGGCTCTGCGGCGCCTCTTCTTCTTCGTTGTCAGCCCATTGCGATCCAGAATCAGCGCCACGGTGCTCTCAGCCGGCCAGGCAAGCTCCGGTTGGTGCCTTTCCAGGAATCGCTTCAGCTTCTTCGGCCCCCACGTTGGATGCGTTTGGCGCAAATTCACGATCCATTGCTCCAACTCTCCCGGCGTCCGCCCAGCTTGTACCAGTGGCCTCCTTGAGCGATCCGCCAAGTCTTCAATGCCACCCTGTTCATAGCGCTCGAGCCACTTGTATACTGTCTTGCGGCTCACTCCAAACCGCTTCGCAAGATCGGAGATGCTCTCTTCGCTCTCCTTCCAGCGCTCGATCAATCGAAATCGTTCTTCCATTGCTACGGTCTCTTTCCAGGGCATCGCTCTTGAAGCTTGCCCTAAAAGTGTTCCCGATGTGGTTAGCACGTTTTGTCACCTATGTGGTCGGAGCGTACCCGGGAAGAAGGGGACAAAGAAGGGGACAGCCTGCCACGTCACACCCTGTTTTTCAAAAAACCGCACGCCTCAGCAAACCGCCATACGCTGATCATACTCCACCGCTTCTTCTTAATTGATCTCTCCTTCCTTGAAAGATCCTTT
>VFZU01000028.1 GCA_016870995.1 Acidobacteriota bacterium | reverse complement strand
TCGAACCCATCGAGGATCCACCCCGCGTCGAAACCCTCGGCCAGCTCGAAAGGCAAGCCAAAGCGGCGGGAACGTACCCATCCGGCCCCAAACTCGGCGAGAGCATTAGCGAATACATCTATCAGGAGTACTGCCGACGCATGGGCATCACGCCGAAACCCTATGAACCGCGCCCCGACAAAGCGCAGCCAGATCCGCAGCCCGCTCAAAGCTAGCGAACGTCCAATCAAACCCATAACCCGAGGCCACCCGCAACCTCACCGCTCTTTGACAATTTGCCCTCCCCGAGGAACCCACCCACAAGCCGGCGCCCGTAGTGTGCCCAGAAACAAGATCCGCGCCGGCTTGTTGCGCGCCACCGCGCATCAGTCACAATCAATGGAGATGGTTACCTTAAACGACATCGAAGCCGCCCACCATCGCATCCGGCCGACCATCCACGTCACGCCTTGCGAATACTCCGAGACCTTTTCGGCAATCTCCGGGAACCCCACCTTCTTCAAGCTCGAGAACCTGCACATGACCGGCAGCTTCAAAGAGCGCGGCGCACTCAACAAACTCCTCCTCATGTCACCGGACGAGCGCGCCAAAGGAGTCATCTGCGCATCGGCTGGCAATCACGCCCAGGGCGTCGCCTATCACGCCACTCGTCTCGGCATCCGCGCCATCATTTACATGCCGGAACACGCCCCCATCACCAAGATCAACTCGACCGAACGCTTCGGTGGCGAGGTCGTCCTCTCCGGCAAGAGTTTCGATGAAGCACTCGCCCAAGCCAAATCCCGCGCGGAATCAGACGGCTTCACGTTCGTCCACGCCTTCGACGACCCAGCTGTGATCGCCGGCCAGGGCAGCATCGGCCTCGAAATCCTCAGCCAGAACCCATTCGTCGAAGCGATTCTCACCCCGGTCGGTGGCGGCGGCCTCATTGGCGGCATCGCCTGCGCCATCAAAGAAACAAACCCAAAGATCAAAGTCGTCGGCGTGCAAACCAGCAGCATCCCTTCGATGCAAGCCGCCCTCGCCGCCCACCACCCTGTGGAACTCCCCGCCGCCACCACCATCGCCGACGGCATCGCCGTACGCAGAGCCGGTGCACAAACGCTTCCCCTCGTCGAAAAATACGTCGACGATGTCGTCACCGTCGAAGAAGAAGAGATCGCCAGCGCCATCCTCTACCTTCTTGAAAAAGAGAAGGCTGTCGCCGAAGGGGCAGGCGCCGCCGCCGTCGCCGCCCTCCTCCACAACAAGACCAAGCTGAAAGGCAAGAAGACCGTCTCGCTCGTCTGCGGAGGCAACATCGACCCGCTCTTCCTCAGTCACATCATCGAACGTGGCATGGTCAAAGACGGACGTCTCGTGCGCATCCGCGTTATCGTGCCCGATCGGCCCGGGGCACTCCACGCGCTCACTGGCCTCTTCGCCGAGAAGCGCGTTAACGTCGTCAGCATCGCGCACGAACGTGCCTACCACGGCGTTACCCTCGGCAATACCAGCGTTGAAACAACAATCGAAACTCGCGGCAGCGAGCATCTCGACGAACTCTTCGCCGCCCTCGGCAGCCTCGGCTACAGATACGATCGCGTACTGTAGTGCACCGCGAGGATGCAATCAAGCAGCAAAAGTAGTAGTCTCGTCGGAGACACTATGCGCACTCTCGTTCTCACCCTCGCCTCCACGGCTCTCTTCGCACAACAACCCGCCGCTCCCAAAGCAGCGCCACAGCCCATGTCTTTCTTCATCACCAGCGTCGGCCTCGGCGACGGCGCAAACCTCGGCGGACTCGCGGGCGCCGATGCCCACTGCCAGAAGTTGGCCGAAGCCGCCGGTTCCACCAACAAGTCCTGGAAGGCCTATCTTTCCACTCAGGCCAAAGACGGTAAGCCCGCAGTCAACGCTCGCGACCGCATCGGCACCGGCCCCTGGCACAATTTCAAAGGCACTCTCATCGCCCGCGACCAGGCCCACCTCCACGGCGACACTCTCGAACTCGCGCTGCTCGGCAACCTTGTCACCAAGAACAATGCGCTCACCGAAAAGGGCGAACAGGTCAACGGGGTCGGCGCAACCCCCAACACCCACGACATCCTCACTGGCTCCACGCCCGATGGCCGCGCCTACACCGACTCCGCCGATCACACCTGCAACAATTGGACCTCCACCAGGCCCGATGGCATCGCCCAGGTGGGCCATCACGATCGCAACGGCGGTGGCATCTCCTGGAACTCAGTCCACCCCTCTCGCGGCTGCACGCAAGCCAACCTCGTCTCGACAGGCGGCGCAGGCCTGTTCTACTGCTTCGCCGCCTCGAAATAACGACCCTTACTGGTGCAGCCCAGGCCAGTTCTTATCGCCTTCGGTGATCCACTTGGCCTGCTTGCTCGACCACATCCTCTGGACATCCTTGTTGTAGTTCAAATAAAGCTTGCCGTCCACAATCTTCCACGCCTCTGGGTCCACCGGAGCCGTGTAGTTGTGGCCTACCGCCCAGGCGCAATAGCCTCCATACTGCGGCGCAAACTTCTCCGGGTTCGCCTCAAAGCTCTGTTTATGGCTTGCGGAAACGAACCGAAACTTCGCCCCACGATACTCCGCTTCATGTTCGGGCTTGCCCACCATGGCCTTGCCCATTTCAAAGTACGCCACGGGATCATACCCTCGAATCGCCACCCCGGAGCCATCCTTGGCCACCACAGCCACTGGCTTCTTCGCCGTCTGTCCCTGCATCAATCCCAGCCCCAACACAAGGCTGGTCAGTGTCAAAAGAATTGCTTGAGTCATACCCACAATTGGCCGACCCTCACCCAAAAGTTACGCAATCCGCGACAATGAAATTTGGCACCTCATGAATCCTTCGAGTGACTTCACCTGGCTCCGCCGCGCCGGCTACGCGGAAGGCGTTTCTTTCCTTGCTTTGCTTGGCATCGCAATGCCGCTCAAGTATGCCTTCGGCCTTCCCCAGGCCGTGCGTGTCATCGGCTCCCTGCACGGCGCACTCTTCATCATTTACGCCGTCCTCGTCCTTACTACGGCACGTGCCTATCGCTGGCCGGGTAAGCTGATCGGCCTCGGCCTGCTCGCCGCATTCCTGCCCTTTGGCCCCTTCTGGTTCGATAAACGAATCAGCCGCTAAACCTTCCAATACTTCGCATAGGGCGGCGCCCCTGGCTGCTCAGCCGCCACTCGGTCTGCCTCGAGATGATCCGCGCAATCAGCCCCTTCCGGATAGCGGTAGCGCGCCACAAAATCTTCTTCCATCTCAAGCCCCCAGCCTGCAGCCGCCGGCAATTGATAGTGCCCGTTCCGCACAACGAGCGGATTTAAAAACACTCCCGCCTGCAGAAATTCCAGATACTCAAGCCACCTGCCCGAGCTTCCAAACCAGGCCTGATCGAAGATCGACATCGCCCCCACCAGTTGGCCCAAACCAATGCCTCCGCTATGCGGACACACTGGCACTCCGAACTTCGCCGCCATCGCCACAATCGCGAACAGCTCATTCACTCCACCAACGCGCGCCCCATCAATCTGGCAATGGGTCAACCCACCCCCGGCCAGCATCTGCTTAAACGTCACCGCATCCGGTGCCTGCTCCCCGCCCGCGACACCAATGCCATAGGGAGCCAACTCGTTGCGCAACGCAATGTATCCGGTCACATCGTTATACGCGATCGCCTCTTCAATAAACAGCAGTTTGTACTCCGCCAGTTCCTTCATATAGCTGGCAGCGTTCTTCCAGTCCCCCAGGTTCTGATTGGCATCCGTCAGCAATAGTGCATCAGGGCCCGTCGACTCGCGAATCGCATTCAGCATCCGCCGGTCTTCATCGAGCGCCCGCGCCCGATCATACTGTTGCCCTCGCCCCACCTTGGCCTTGAATGCCCGCGTCCCCGCTGCATAAAGCCCACTGCAAATCGAACGCACTTCTTCCAGCGGCCTTCCCGACCAGCCCGCCGTACTGTAAACGCGAACCCCTACCCGCTCCAACCGCTCGAGATTCTCGCTATTCTCCGCGGTGCGCGAGGTCAACATCTCAAGCAGCTCATCTTCTGTCAGCACATCCCGCAAGTGATGAAAGTCGATCGACTGCACAATCTTCTCTGGTGCAAGCCCCGTCAGCAACCGCCACATCGGCACGCCTTCGCTCTTGGCCCACAAGTCCCAAAGCGCATTCACCACCCCACCCACAGCCATTCGGTAGACACCCAACGCGAGCCATCGCAACTGATGATGCTCCGCCAGCGACTGCGCAAACAACCCCGGCTCCTCGATAAACTCCCTCAAGTCCCGGCCCACGACAAAACGCCGCAAAGCCTCCACCGCGGCGCACTGGATCTGCGTCCCATCGCCGATCATAAAGATCAACGACCGCCCTTCAAGTCCGCTGTCAGTCCGCAACACCGGAATCGCGCACGAGTAATTCGGCGCCAGATGCCGCGGGTCACTCCCCGCCATCCCCAACTTCACCGTCGGGTACCGCAAATCAATCACATCCAGGGAAACAATCTTGTGCTTGCTCATCGCGTTCCATTTAAGGATGCCACCACCAATTCGAGCGTCTTCTCCGTCCCCGCCCCGACTCCAGGCATTGCCTTCCAGCCATCCCGCGAGCCGTCATATGTGTACCGCACCGGCAACCGCGTCAATGCCGGGTCATACTGCGCTTCCGTCCCACCCATCTTGTAAATCACGAGATCGAGCGACGGCACCACATAGATTGCATATCCACCAGCCCCGCCCTTCCAGTAAGCGTCCTTCGGCGCGCCCTTCACATGCTCATCGTCATTCACGTTGAAGTTAAACGAATGCGTGTAGTGCGGGTTGTAGCTCACACTCCGCCCGCACATCTTCACAAACTCTTTGGGCAAGATCTGCTTCGCACCCCACTTGCCCTCCTTCAACATCAGATAGCCAAACCGCAGCACATCCGTCGCCCTCACCGCGATGCTCCCGCCGCCGGGGGTGTGCAGCATGCGCCCCTCGGCATCGATGCCACTCTTCAGCTTCGGCCGGTACATCGCATAGCTCCAGGTTCCGAATCCCAACGGCCCCGTCAGCCGCTTGCGCATATAGTCTTCCATCTCCATGCCCATCACCTTTCGCACTACGATGGCCGGAATGTGGCTCGACGCCGTCGAATACGAATAACAATCCCCGGGCGCGCACCACAGCGATTGCTTCAGCGCAAACTCATCCGTCGTCGACCACGGCCCATTGTCAATCGTCGGGTCTGCCCACTCCTGCCGTTGTCCCTTGACATAAACGGGGTTCGTCCCGCGAAGCCCTGCCGACATAGACAACACTTGCCCC
Organism: Acidobacteriota bacterium; assembly: GCA_016870995.1. GTDB lineage: Bacteria > Acidobacteriota > Terriglobia > Bryobacterales > Bryobacteraceae > Bryobacter. Next base: position 48,030 of record VFZU01000028.1, on the reverse strand, counting down.
AGCGTGATCTCAGCCTTTCTTGGGTCATCGAGCGGAAACGCTGCTTCCGGCAAGAATTTCGGCACGTATGCCTTCTCATCAAGCCCCTTCGAAAACAACTCGGGCTTGTCCTGCATTGCCATCCCCAAGGCAACGCTTGTAAACGCCTTCCCGCAGGAGGCCAGCTCAGGCAGAGCTTCCCGCGCACCGCGGCCAAAATATTTCTCGTAAACCAGCTTCCCTTGCCGCACCACGAGCAAGCCCCCGTGCTGGCTGGTGGTCTTCGTGTACTCGAACGCCGCATCGAGCTTGGCCTCGTCCAGCCCCACAGCGGCTGGCTTCGCCAAACGCCAGCCCCCCTTCTTATCCGGCTTCGGATAATAATCCTCCGCCCATCCGAGAACGCTAACCAACAACAAAGCTGCAGTTTTCACGCCAACATCATATATAAACTCTGGGCAGACCCACCGCCTGTTATCGGTACATCAAGACAATCGGAGACACGGCCACATCCGCAATATTCGCTTCTCGGTAGCCGATGTTTGGGTCCATGTAGTAAACCGTAGTCCGCCCGATTGAATAAATCAGCACAACATGCGAAGCCTGCCCAGGGATTACCTGGTAAACAGCTAATGCATGCGAGACGCTCAGACATCCCCGTAGTTCGCTCAATCGCGGTGCACGAGAAGTTGCGGTTCCGGTGTTGTAAGCCGAGACCTTTAGGTTGAACCGTTCCGCCAGATAAGGAATCCCATTCCGGATGTTCAACGCCTTCGTGGTCGGATGCAAATGGGGTTGGACGCCCGCATCCGCAATCCAGCTCTCCTGAGTCTTTACGCCACCCCAGCGCGAATCCACACGACTCCACGCCTCAAGCGTCGCCGCCCAGCACCAATTCAAGTCATGTTGCCTCGTAAATGGCGGTCGCGAGCGATCGATCCGTTCCGGTGTAATTGCCATATTCCCAATATGCGGCAGCCTTTCCAAATTTGGTCCAAGAAAAAATACCTAGTTGACACCTTTACCATAGCCGTCTACCCTAGAGAACTAGATGTCTACTTCTCCTCAAGCCGCGCTCGATCTCGTCATCCTCAAAACTTTGGATCGAGGCCCGAATCATGGCTTCGGCATTACCCTGCATATCGAACAAGCCTCTGGCAACATGCTCAAAGTCGAGGAAGGCTCGCTCTACCCCGCCCTCCATCGCCTGGAGCGCACTGAGCTCGTCACCGCCGATTGGACCAAAACGGAAAACGGCCGCCGCGCTCGAATCTATTCCCTGACTCCAGCCGGCCGCAAACGCCTGCGCGAAGCCGAGCAGTCCTGGAGCCAACTCTCCACAGGCGTAGCAAAGGTTCTCAGCTTCTCATGAGCATTCCTTCCGACGACGATATCCGCGACGAGCTCGATCACCATCTGGCATCCCGCGAGCAACTGAATCAACAGCAAGGCCTGGCTCCCGAACAAGCACGCCGGCAGTCTCAGCTGACCTTCGGCAATCGCACCGCGATTCATGAGCAGACTCGCGAGGCCCATCTCAATCTCTGGTTCGAAGATTTGCGGCGCGACATGCTCTATGCCATACGCAGCTTCACCCGCACACCAGCGCTGCCCTTCGCCGCGATCCTCGTCTTGGCCCTCGGCATCGGCTCGGCCACCGCCGTGTTCAGCGTCGTGGATCGAATCCTCTTCCGATCGTTGCCCTATCCCGATTCGAGCCAATTAGTTGCTTTCGGCATTGGCGCTCCCCTCGACAAATCCGAGTTCATGCTGCATCCGGAATATGTAAAGTGGCGCACAGCCCAGCAACCTTTTCAGCTCACTGCCGCAACGAAAGGGGCTAACGATTGCGACCTCACCGAGGCCGATCCGCAACGTCTTCGCTGTGTCCCCGTCGAACGCACACTGCTGCCGATGCTCGGCATACAACCGTACCGTGGCACGAACTTCACTCCCACTCAGGACACGCCCAACGGCCCTCGCGTCGCGATCATTTCACATGCGCTTTGGGTGACGCGCTACGGCTCGAGCGAATCCATCATTGGACGCACGATTGTGATCGACGGCAACGCGACGGAAGTGATTGGAGTTCTGCCCCCAGTCTTTGAGATGCCTACACTCCAGAAGTTCGACATCCTCACGCCTCTTCAAATTCCCACTGCCTCAAGCCCAAATGGCCCTCAATTTTTCCTACGCACTTTCGCTCGCCTTAAGCCCAACGTCACTCTCTCTCAAGCCTCACAATCGCTCACGCCTCTTTTCAAAGAGTCACTCAACACGGTCCCACCCTCCTTCCGCAAGGAAGTCTCTCTGCGAATCACGAGCCTGCAGGATCGGCAGATCGGAGATTCCAGATCCGCCTCTTGGCTTCTGCTCGCCGCTGTCGGGGCCGTCTTCCTCATCGCTTGCGCCAACCTGGCAAATCTACTCATCGCCCGAACCGCCGCGCGCGAGCGTGAACTCTCCATCCGTCTCTCGATCGGCGCATCGCGCTTTCACATCCTCCGCCAAATCCTCACCGAAAGCCTTCTGCTTTCTTCGGTCGCCTCCATCGCCGGCATCGCTATGGCCTTCGGTCTCCTCAAGTCGATGACTCTTCTCGCGCCGGCTGGCATCCTTCGTCTCGAAGAGGCAACGCTCGACCTCAGGGTGCTCGCCTACGCAGTCGCCATCTCCATCTTTGCCGCGCTGATCGCCGGGCTAGCACCCGCACTGCAACTGCCCTCCGCGCACACGCGCACCACTTCAAGCGCACAACCTCGCTTGCGTCTCCTTCTCGTTACGACTCAGATCACCGCCTCGATGATCCTGCTCACCAGCGCAGCACTGCTGCTCCAAAGCTTGTGGAATCTACAATCCACACCTCTAGGGTTTCAAACCGAAAACGTGATCGCCACCCGCATCGCGCTCGGCCGCAGCGGATACCAGGAACCGGGTCGGCGCCAGGCCTTCTTCACGCAACTAGAAGCCTTTGCCAGCGCCGCACCGGGCTCAACGGCTTTCGCCCTCTCAGATTCCATCCCACCTCTCGGGCCAATGCAGGCGATGATCTTTTCGAACATCGAAGTCGAGCACCGCCCCAAGCCTCCGCAGCCGACGGGCGGCATGGTCCCACAACGAGTCGTTTCCCCATCTTTCTTTTCAATCCTCGGGATCCCCATCCGCAAAGGTAGAACCTTCAACGATCAGGATCGCCAATCAGCCGAGCGCACCGTCGTCATCAACGAACTGCTTGCCCAACGCCTCTTCCCACAACAGGACGCCATAGGCCAGCGATTGCGCTTCGGCGCACAGGGAGAATGGCACAACGTGATTGGAGTCGTAGGCAGCGTCAACAATAATGGCCTCGCCGCCCGTGAACCCGAATACTACTTTGCTCGCAAGATCAATCAGGATTCGGGCCACGGTTTCCTGCTGATCCGCACAACCAGCTCGCCCGCAGTGATCGAAAGCTGGCTCAAGCAACAGCTAGCCGCGATCAACCCGACCTTGCCAATTACCTCGGAGCGTCTCTCGACAAAGGTCACCGAACTCTCCGTCCGTCCCCGCTTCCAGGCGATTCTGCTAACTACCTTCGCGTTACTTGGCCTGCTACTCGCGGTCCTTGGTCTCTATGGCGTAATCACATTTCTGGTTACTCAGCGAACCCGTGAGCTGGGCGTCAGGCTCGCGCTGGGCGCAACGGCTAGCAACATCCGGCGGTTAATTCTGAAGCAAGCTTCTCAGTGGACGGTCGCTGGCCTCAGCATTGGCCTCATCGCCGCATGGTTTTCGACATCTCTGCTGGACAAATTGCTCTATCAAGTGACTCCGCGAAATCCGGCAACCTGGCTGATCGCGGCCTCCACGCTACTCGCCGCCGCACTCTTCGCCGCCTGGCTGCCAGCCCGGAGGGCAGGCCGAATCGATCCGGCCATCGCACTCCGCTCCGACGGATAATGGATTAGCATGATGTTGCACTTGGAGCGTGCGCTACTTCTGATCGCCTTCACCATCGGCGTGCTCGCGCAATCGCCGCCCACCCACTTCGAGGGTAAGCGAATCATTCTCAGCAAAGATCAGTTGGATGATCCTGGCCAGGCAATAGGGAACAAGGCCGCCTATGTTTGTTTGGAAGCCCAGCCAGAGAACCGATGCTATACGGCGCCGGAAGAATACATCCGTTCCGCCAAGGTCCAACTGGTCCAATTGAATCCGTCTTCGCAAGCGCTCCTGTTTTCTGCAGAGAGCTATGGAGTCAGCGGCTGGAAGTTCTTTTACTCAATGCTGCAGTTGGATTCCAAGGGTCAATTCAAGGAGTTGTTTGACTCGAACCCTACCCTCTCCAGCCGAAGCACGCTGGGTTGGATTGCCGACCCCTCCATTTCTGTGGCGCCCACTTTTGTAACATTTGATGCTGTTATTGGAGTCGGCGAAACCAGTCCAGAACCTCATCGCTGCATGGTTTCCGTTTATGTCTACGTGCGCCCCGAATGGTCTGATGACCCCAGGTATGTATTCGCAGATCAATTCCTCACCGTTAAGAAATATGACTTCTACACTACCGAAGTCCTCCTTTCGGAGAAGCCGGAAATCCTGTCCAGGCTGAAGCGCGTGCTGGCAGAGTGGCGGAATCGCAGCAAGCTGCAGTAGCCAACTCCCCCTACGAACAACAAAAAAACTCTGCTAGTATGCGATTAGTGACGAACTGTACCCACGCGCAGGGAATATCCTGCTCACGGCCCCGAGTGGCCTCCTCCAACTAAGCGCATGTTTCCGAACAATCGACCCCCCTTCCGGCGCTTACCCAAGATCAGAGAAAACGTAAACGAAGCCATCCGTGTCAAGGAAGTACGCGCTGTATTTCCCGACGGTGTGGTTGAAGTTTTGCCCACGCCGACGGCGATTCGCAGGGCACAGGAATTGGGCCTCGACCTGATTCTCGTTTCTCCTACGGCGGAGCCTCCCGTCGCCAAGGCCATGGATTACGGCCAGTGGCAGTACGAGCAAAAAAAGAAAACTCACGACGCCAAGAAGAAGCAGCACATCATCCAGGTGAAGGAAGTGAAGTTCCGCCCCAACACCGATGATCACGACTACGAGTTCAAAAAGAACAACGCCATGCGCTTCCTGAAGGAAGGCAATCGCGTCAAAGCCGTTGTCCAGTTCCGTGGTCGCGAAATCGCCCACGTCGACCTTGGCAAGAAACTCCTGCAGCGCTTCGCCGAAGACCTGAAGGACATCGGCGCAGTCGAAGGCCAGCCTAAACTCGAAGGCCGTAACGCTCATATCATCATGAGCCCGGTGAAGGCGCAGACTCCTCCTGCCAAAGATAAGTCTAAGGACAAGCCCCAAGGTCCTCCCCCGCCTAAGCCTCAAGCCACCAGCTAAACTTCCGAACCCAACCATGTGCCCGGAGTCGACACGTAGTCCGGCTCCGGCGCTGCACCGTTCATTACGAACTCCCGGTACATCTCTAGAAACCGCCCAGCCGTCTCTGGTGCGTGGAATCGCTTCGCGGTAGCGAACCCTTCGCTCACCCTCCGCGCTCGCTCTTCCTCATCGAAACAGGCTTCGACCGCCGCCGCAAACTTGTTGGCAACCGGCGGCACCAGCCATGCGTTGCGCTCGGTCGCGCAAGTCAGGATGCCTCCGCTGTTCGGCCCCACCAGAGGCACGCCATTCGCCATTGCTTCAAGCGGTGCGATCCCGAACGGTTCCGCCGGATTTGTTTGGACGAACACATCGGCACCCGCAAAGACCTTCGCCAGCTCGGCCCTGCTTTGGATATGTCCGAGAAAGCTTGCTCGCCCCGGGAATCGCCGCCTGGCTTCTGCCTCAAGACTGGCTCTCAATATCCCATCCCCCGCCAATACCAACCGGTAATTCTCGCCGAGCAGCGCAAACATATCCATCAACAGCGAGAGGTTCTTCTCCCGTGCCAGCCGGGCCTGCGTACAAAGCTACGCGGGGGCCATCTCGCCGCCCAATCGCTTGTCGGGTTGAGGCGTCGAACATCGAGAGATCGACTCCCGGGCGGGCGCACATAGATGCCACGCTCGCGAACATGGCCCCTGGAAGCTTCGCGCAACTCCATCGCCACATGCTCTGAGTTCACGATGTGGTGATCGAAGAACCCGAAGTACACCCACTTCATATACCAGCGCGCAAACGCTTTGCCCACGGGAGACCGCGTCAGATAAACGCCCAGATTGTCGTCCATTCGCTCGCAGGATAGCCCGATCAAAACAGGCCGCTTCGCAAACCCTTTCAGGTACTCTTTGCGAATCAAACCAGCCAGATAATGCAGGCTGTACTTATCGCAAATCTCGATCAGGTCGGGTTGATCCTCCAGCAGGATCTCAACCACCCGCCGGCTTACTCCTGGCCATGCGTTCGGCATGATGCTGCGATAGGCCGAGTTAAACGGGGACACTACAGCCTTCACCGAGTGAATCCGCGTGCTTCCCTTACGCTCCACTCCGTCTTCAGCCCCCGGCACCACCATCGCCAGTTGTTGCCCGGTCCTCTCCGCCTCATTGAGGAGAGAACGGTAGTGTGTCGCGATCCCACCGGAGGAAGCGTGCCAGGCATTCGTCAGATGGATCGTTTTCATCTGGGGTTGGTTCGCAATATCAGACGCGGCCCACTCGTCACAAAGCCCCAGGCGAGCAATGGAAACGCCGCGATATCCTGCCAGATCGATCGTGCTCCTGTGCCCACGATCAGCGATCCACGCCGCATCGAATAGAGATTGAACAAGGTCGAAATGATCGTAAACCCGTAGCTCAAGCTAATCGAAGTTACCAGCTTGGGCGTACCTTGCATCCAGTGAATGCCGAACTCGATCGTGTGCTGCAGAATTGGTAAGGCAATTATTGCCAGCAAATTTGCCTTCCAGGCGGGACTCATGCGCGACAGCGCCTGTGTCATCGAGCCGTAGTATCCCGATGCAGCAATCCGGTACAAAAACTCGGCCAGCGCCGCACCGGTGGCGGCTTTCCAGCCACTCGTTATGCTCACCAAGAAGAAAATCGAACAGCGTATCAACGCGCTGAACAGCGCCGCCTTCCAATGCCAGGTTCGGAGGGCGCAAGCAAGCGGGGAGGTGCGAGCCATGTACTCATCAGCGTAATGGCTCAGTGTTTGAAACTGGTGAATGTCTCATGAAGGATCGGCTAACGAACCAATCTTTCGCATCTTCGAACAGCGAATAGAACACCGGTACGGCGAGCAATGTCAGCAGCAGGCATAAGCTTTGCCCGCCAACTACCAAAACACCGATGGATCGGTTTGTTTCTGCTCCTGGCCCCGTACCTAGAACCAGCGGGATCATTCCTGCTACCAGCGCGATGGTGGTCATCAGGATCGGCCGCAACCGGTCGCGATTGGCCAGTATGATCGCTTCGTGCCGCGCCACGCCTTTGGCGCGCAGAGTATTCATATGATCGATCTGCAGGATTGCGTTCTTCTTCACCACGCCGAACAGTAGCAGGATCCCCAACATCGAGAAGATATTCAGATGCTGCCCAGCCACGGCGCTGCTTAACATGGCGAACGGCACTGACAAGGGCAGGGTCAGCAAGATCGTTACCGGGTGAATGAAGCTCTCAAACTGCGCAGCGAGCACCATGTACATGAACGTGAACGTCAGGCCGACGGCGATCATGAAGTAGAAGCCCGTCTTCTCCATTTCTTTCACGTCGCCCGACACAGCCTGCTTGTAGCCGGGGGCAAACTCCATCGTTTCGACAAACTTGCGGATCGATTCCACCGCCTCGCTCTGGCTGCCGCCGGGCGCTACGTTGGCATAGAGCGTTACCTGTCGCTGCCGCTGGAACCGGTCGATAGAACCGGGTCCGGTGCCCTCCACCAGGCTCGCCACATTGCGCAGCTCGATCGAAGTTCCATTGGCCGCCGGCACCATCAGGCGCAGAATCGCATCGCGATCCCGGCGAGTCTCCGCGTCTGCTCTCACGCGGATGTCGTATTGATTCTTGCCTTCATTAAAGGTCGTAACGCGCTCTCCGGCGAACATCGTATTGACGGTTGCGGCAATATCCTCGACGCGCACTCCCAGGTCTGCGGCTCGTGCACGGTCGATTTTCACCCGTAGTTCCGGCTTGCCCGGCAACAGGCTCCGATCCGCGTCGGCCATGTTTTTGTCCTTCTTTATGTGCTCCAGCAGCTTGGCCGAATACTCGTCGAGCTTGCCCAAATCGGGCCCGGCGATGATGAACTGGATCGTCGCATTGCGCTCGCCGCCCGCAAACGGATTCACGGGTTGCACGGAGGTGTAAATCTCCTTCGGGTAAGCCTTGAGCATTTCACGCGCTGCGGCAATCAAATCTTTCTGCGCCGGCTTGCGCTCGGTCGTCGGCTTCAGACGAACGAAGATTGTTCCGGAATTTACTTGCTCTTGCGCATTGAAGCCCGGCACGGCGAGCGTCGATTGTACGCCAACCAACTCGTTGCGAATCCGTCGCGCAATATCCTCCATGACCGATTCGCTGGCGGCGAGCGAAGTGCCTTCCGGCATCCGCACCAACACCTCAAACTCGTTCTCGTCATCCTCGGCGATAAACGTAAATCCGGCGATCATTGCCAGCGGCACAATCGACACAATCACGATTAGACACAGCGCCACCACTTTGCCCCGGTTCGCCATCGACCACTCGAGCATCGCTGTGTAGACACGGTCGAGCCAGACATTGAGGCCCTCGTTCTTTGAAGCATGCCCCGCTCGATTCGGCTTGATCCATCGGGCCGCCAGAGTCGGCGTAAGCGTAAACGAGACGATGAGACTCACTGCGATCGCAGCCGCGCTGGTTAGCCCGAAGCTCTGCATGAACTGGCCGACGATGCCGCCCATGAATCCGATCGGCACAAACACGGCGAGCAGCGAGAGTGTGGTGGCCATCACCGCCAAACCAATCTCACGCGTACCTTCGATGGCCGCCTCGAAGGGCGGCATACCCTTCTCCTCCACGAACCGGTAAATGTTTTCGAGCACCACAATCGCGTCGTCGATCACAATGCCCACCATCAAGGTCAAGGCGAGCATCGTCATCATGTTTAGCGTGTAGCCGAGCATCTTCATGACCGCGAGCGCCGACACAATGCTGGTGGGAATCGCGATCGCCGCAATTACCGTGCTGCGCCAGTTGCGCAAGAACAGAAACACTACGCCCGCCGCCAGGAATCCACCTACGATCAGATGTTCCTCAATACTGTTCAGCGATGCGCGAATGAACTCACTTTGATCCCGAACCAGATCCAGCTTTACATCCTTCGGCAAGGTCGCTGAAATCTCCGCGATCCTTTCCTTTACGGCATCGATCGTTGCAACTGTGTTCACGCCCGATTGCTTCTGAATGCCGATCACAATCGCGCTCTCGCCATTCTGCCTCGCCACCGAGGTCGGCTGCTTACCTCCATCGAGCACGGCCGCCACATCACTCAGCTTGACGGGATAGCCGTCCCGAGTTGCCACTACGATTCCAGCCAGCGACTTCAGGTCAGCAGTTTTGCCAAGGGTCCGCAGTGTGAGGCGCTGTCCGCCTTGATCGAGAGCACCGCCTGGCAATTCCAGATTCTGGGCGCGCAGAGCATTCGTCAACTCGGCCACCGTGAGCGAGTAGGCTCGCAACCGATTCGTATCGAGGCGCACTTCGATCTCGCGCTTGCTGCCGCCAAAGATCCGCACCGAACCGACGCCCGACACGCTTTCAATGCGATCCACGATTTCCTTGTCGGCGAATTCTGTAATTTGCACCAAGCCCCGCAGTGAACGTACCGCATAAAGCAACACATCGGCCGAATCGCTGTTCAGCTTCTGCACCTGCGGTTTCTCAGCCGTCTTGGGCAGTTCGTTCAGAATCAGATCCACCTTCTGGCGGACTTCAGCCGCGGCGGTGTCGACGTTCTTGCCGAGTTCAAACTGCATGATCACCTGCGAGATCCCCTCGGCTGATACGGAGCGCAAGTCTTCGATGCCAGACACGGTGTTTACCGCGCCTTCGATTCGATCCGAAATCTCGCGCTCGATTTCTTCCGGCGATGCTCCCGGATTCATTGTCACCACCGTCACGATCGGGAGATCCACGTTCGGGAATCGATCGACGCCCAGCAGCCCGAACGAGAAAGCCCCCACCACAGTCATCGCGAGAACGATCATGCTCGCAAACACGGGCCTTTTGACGCAAACTTCGGCTAGTTTCTGCATAACGGGTTACCTCACTTCGACGGCGGCACCGTCGAACAACTTCGCTCGGTCTGACACAATCACCACCGCATCGGCATCAAGACCGCGCCGCACCTGGACTTCCGTAGAGGACCTTCCCGCCAGCTCGACCAGCTTCAGTCGAGCCACTCCCTTTTCGATCGTCCAGACGCGGTTGGAATCTGTACGGCTATCGAGATCGAGCCCAGTCGCGGGCACGACAACACGACTCTCGCTGCGACCCAGGTCGACCATCACTTCGGCGAACATCCCCGGCTTTAGAAGCAGCTTCGCGTTTTCGAATCGCGCCTCCACAAGAAAGCTTCGCGAGTTTGGATTGACCGCCATATTTACATTCGCTACGACGCCTTCAAACCACTCTTCGCCAAAGGCCTGGACGCGAGCTCTCACCTTCAATCCGGGCTTGATCCGCGAAGCCTCCGATTCCGGCACTTGTATCTCAAGCTTGAGTGGCTGAATCCGGTCGATCGTAACCAGCTTGCTTTGATTGTTGACGAACTCACCGGCGGCCACCATTCGCGCACTGACGTAGCCGGCAAATGGTGCACGAATTGTCGTATCCGCCAAGGCCTTGCGAGCCAGCCCTGTTTGCGCTCGCGCGCTCTCGAGCGCTGCCCGCGCGCCATCCAAGCTTCCGCTGGATTGGCGTGCCTGATTGAGCGCCGCATCGTATTGTTTAGTAGCCCCGGCCACTCGCGCCTCGGCCATAGCGAGGTTCGCCTTGGCTCTGTCGTAAGAAGCGCGGGAAACGTCGCCCCCTTTGAGAAGGTTCGCTGCTCGCCGTTCTTCGATCTCAAGTAATCTTTGCTCGGCCTGCGCCGAATCGAGCGTCGCCTTGGCCGACAACACCTCCGGGACATTCTCAAGCCGGGTGGTCAATCCAGCTCCGAGCCTCGCCTCGGCTTGCTTCAGGTTCGCTGTTGCTTCCTTTTCGCGAGCGAGAGCTTCTTGTAACCGCAGTTGCGCCGATTGCTGGTTCAACACCACGACCGCCGCGCCTTGCGACACGGCGTTGCCAATTCGAACTGGCGTGACCGCTACAATGCCCTCAACCTCCGAGGCTAGTGTTGCGCTGGACTCAGCGGCAAACGTCCCCGTGAGCGACAACTCGATTGGCGCCTCGATCGCTCGTCCCTTTGCGGTTTTCACGGCCACAGGTGCTGCCGCCGCCACATCTGTCTTGCGGGTGGCAACTTCGCCACCGCAGCCAACCATCAATATCGAAACTAGTGCAATCCACTTCATGATTTACTCCACGCTCACTTGAAACACTTCGAGACTCTGACCACTCAACCGCCGCAACTCTGCTGCCGCAAGATTGAAGCTGCGCCAGGCATTTACCAGTAACTGCCGACTCTCGGCCAATTCGTTCTGCCGCGTATTCAAACTCAGATTGTTCGACTGCCCCTCACGAAACAAACGGAACTCGCTCTGAAGCCGGTCGGAGCTCGCGGTCCTTGCTGCTGCCGCATCCTCGATGCGCAGCCGCGCCGACTCAAGCCGCGCCCAGCCTTGCTCCACGCCTGCGGCCAGCGCAATCTCCGCCTGCCGCCGTTGGGCCGCAATCCTCGTCTCAAGCAGTTTCTGTTGTGCCAGCCGGCCCTCGGCGGTTCGATTGCGGATCGGCAATTCGATGTTCAATGTGGCCTGATAGGTTGGGTAGCGGTTGCGCAAGGCCTGATTGGCCGCGCGCGGAAATCCTCCGATGAGTTGCGGCGGTGCATCCAGATTGATACCCGGAAAAAACTGTCCCTGTGGGACGCTGTTGCCCGCCAGCCCTTGCTGTAGATGCGTGAAGCTGAGGTCCACTTGCGGCTTTGCCCCCTCGGCCGCAACCGCCGTCATGTCCTTCTGAGCCTCAAGCCGCATCGCTAAGCCGAGCAACTCAGGATGCTTTTCGATCGCCATCGTCTTCAGTTCCTCACGCTTCCAGCTCAACTCAGATCTCGACTCACCCGGCCGCAGATTTTCACTCCAGATCGCATCCGCGGGCGACCCGGCGATCAATCCTTTCAACTCCACTTGCGCCTCGAGATAACCGCCAAAAGCGTTGGCGCGATTCTCTCGTGCGCGGCTCAATTGCCCACGGGCGCCCGCCAGATCGGTCTCTGCCATTTCACCTTCTTTTACCTGGCGCGCCGTTGAGTCGAGACTCTCGCTGGCAAATCGCTCAACATCCCGCGCTGCCTCATACGCTTCACTTGCTGCTACGAAGCTCCAGTACGCTGTTTCCACTCGGAACACCAGATTCAGCAAGCGAGCGTCAAAGTCGTGCCGCAGCGTCTTCAACTCCTTGCGCCTCACCTTCAGCTCCGCTCGGAACTCGTCCGTTTTGCGGCCTCGCAACAAAGGAATCGTGATCGAGGTCCTTTGATTTAGCTGGTAGTAAGGGTTCAGCGATGTGAACGGGTTGCTGGTTGCAAGCCGCGTGTTCTCGAGCGCCGAGTCCAATTGCATGCCCATCCAGGGCAAGCGCTGCCGAGTCGTCAGCGCCTGGGTCCAACTTCGTTCATCCAGCCGTCCATTCACGCCTTGCAGGATGCTAGTGGCTGGAGTGGTGGCCTGCCGCCACTCGCCACGGAGCCCCAGCACCGGATCAAACGCACCTTGCGCCGCTCGCAGTGCGGGTTTCGCGGCGTCGAAGCTCGCCTTCTCGGCGACGACTTCTGGGTTATTTGCAATTGCCCGCTGCACAGCCTCGCGGAGGGTCATTACGGTTTCCGCATGTAGAGCTGGAATCGCGGCTAGCAATATGAACTTACTCAGCATCACCTAAATCTCCTATTCGCGCGTCATCGCCATCAGGCGGTCGTGCACACGGTGGATGTGCGGGTCGTCGGGTTCGGTCAGTCCAAACAGCACCTGCAGCCAGATGCTGTCCGATGCAGCCGCGATGATGTGTCCCATGACAGGGTCGACGCCGTCGCCTTCCACCATCGCCATCATTCCGCGGATGCACTCGCGCTTGGTCCGGAACAATTCCGGCTCGGCCAGCGACATCTCCGCCACGATCTGGAAAACGCTGGGAATTCCGTTCGAGATTGACTCGAGGTTGCACTTCAGATACGCGCGCAGATACCGCCCGGGGGCCTCTGGTTCTTCCGAGAGAATTCGCTGCATCTGGAGGTCAATCAACTGGAACGCATGGTCATGCATTGCGCCGAGCAGCGCTTCCTTTGAGGGAAAGTGATGGATCAGCCCACCCTTGCTCACGCCCGCCTGCTTGGCTACTTTGTCGAGCGTAAACGCCCTCACCCCTTGGGTCCGCAAAACTTCCTGGGCAGCCACCAGGATCGATTCATGTGTCAGATCAGCCTTTTTCGCCATAAGAAAACCGACCAACCAGTCGGTATATTCTCAAATTACCGTCCAACCAGTCGGTTGTCAATCAAAAATGTGCTTGACATCAAAATCGCCCTAGAACATCATAAACATTATAATGAGAACTACGCTGGACATCGAATCTGAAGTTCTGGCGGTCGCAAAGTCGCTAGCTTCTGCTCGTGGAATCTCGGTCGGAGCCGCTCTTTCTGAATTGGCTCGCCGTGGATTTGCCTCTCGAACCCCAACTCGCGACCGCAACGGAATTGCTGTATTTCAACTCCCTGCGGGCTCCCCTGTCTTCGGCCCCGACGATGTCGCCAAGGCTCTCGAAACGGAAGATCTTCAGCTGGCCTCCCAATTCATCTCCCCAGTCCGGTAACTCATGGCCGCTCATCTTCTCGATGTTAATGTTCTGCTCGCCCTATTTGTGCCAACCCACGTTCATCATCAGGCAGCTCATCATTGGTTTGCGAACCGAGCTCGCGACGGCTGGGCCACTTGTCCGATCACGCAACTCGGATTCCTTCGTCTCTCGATGCAACCCGCTGTGGTGAAGATACCGCTGCTGTTTAGTGACGCGATCGAAGCACTCACTCGTACGACAGCCAGTGCATTGCATTTCTTTTGGCAAATGAACTTTACGCCAGCCGAAATACGCCCTGCAGTTCGGGACCGAATCGTCGGGGCCGGACAAGTCACGGACGCCATCTTGATTGAACTGGCGCTCCGCAACGGCGGGACGCTCGCCACCTTCGATCAAAAAATCAAGGGCTGGGCCGACGCTGGCGTCACAATAATTGAGGTCTGAGCGGGTTCTATTCCCACTCAATCGTCGCTGGTGGTTTGTTCGTCAGATCGAAGAAGACTGCGGCGATGCCAGGCACGGCCAGCAGCTCTTCTGTCATCTGTCGCAGCAGCACTTCCGGCATCGGCACGGCCTTAGCCGTCATGCCGTCGACGCTATCGATCGGCCGCAACACAACGCTGTCTGGAATCCCCTCGCCACCGCAGGGCAAAAGCACTACCGGGAACTGCCAGATTTTTTCCTCGAAGCCACTGTCGGTGCTCAGTCGCCGCACAATCGCATCGCAGCGCCGCAATCTCTCTAGCCGAACCTGGTCGATCGCTGAAACCGTTGAGCGGAACTCGCTTAGAGGGAGCTTGCCAGCAACCAATGCGACCACCCGGTTTACTTCTTGGTTCAGGTTGATCGATTCGGTTGCGGTGGCGAATGCTGCTTCGCTGTATTGGTCGAGGGCCAGCGTCAAACGATAGGTGCGCGAATCGCCTTGTACGCCAACGCTCAGCACCGGGAGAACTACTTCACCATCTACTTTGATGGCAGCCTCGGCTTTGTTCGTGCAGAGGCAGCGGATCGCGAGACCTGGCCCGGGGAACGGGTGCCGGTCGAGCAGTTCATCCGGCAAGCCGATGGTTCTGCCCACCTGCCGCACTTCATCCTTATAGAGCTGCGCCAGCGGCTCCACCAGGCGACCTTCTTCAATCAGCTTCTGGATGCCGGCTACACGGTTGTGATGCGTCTTGATCACCTCAGCCTTGGCCGTTCCACCGCTCTCGATGGTGTCTGGGTAAATCGTGCCCTGGCCAAGAATCCAGGCGCTATCGAGGAAATGCCCGCTTTCGAGGACACGCTGTTGCACGGCAACAAACTCTTCGCCGATGATCTTGCGCTTCGCCTCGGGCTCCACGACGCCAGCCAGCTTCGATAAGAACTCGGCGCGTGCATCCACCACTTCAAAGGAATCGCCCGCCATCCGCGTGAACACCTCGCGGACAAACTCGCTTTCTCCTTCGCGCATCAAGCCCGTATCCACATATGCCGCATGCACGCGCTCTTTACCGAGCGCCTTTAGACACAGCGAGAATGCGACGGTTGAATCCACTCCACCTGAGGCAAAAAAGAACACTTTCCGGCCCCGCGCCGTTCGGCGAATCTCATCTTCAATGTCTTCGATCTGGCGTGTTGGGTCCCAATCCTGTGTGCAACCGGCAATGCCAAACAGGAAGTTTCCGAGCAGGATCTTACCGCCTTGGGTGTGTACAACCTCAGGATGGAACTGGATGCCAAACAGATTACGCCAATCGTTCGCGATCGCCGCAACCGGACAGGCTTCTGTCGTCGCGGTGATCTCAAAATCCTCTGGCGGCTGCCCCACACGGTCGCGGTGGCTCATCCAAACTTCAGATACCGCCTGGAAGTTGTCAAACAACCGATCCTGGGCGGTTACCTTGAGCGTCGCCAGACCGTACTCGCCTTTGACACCCTTGGTCACCTTGCCGCCTGGGATCAGGTGAGCCATCAGCTGCATCCCGTAGCAGATCCCTAGAACCGGCACACCAAGCGAGAAGATCTCTGGATCTGCCGTTGGGCTGCCTGGCTCATAAACGCTTGCAGGTCCCCCCGAGATGATGATGCCTCTGCGGTCGGCGAGCTTATAGCCATCGGTTTCGCTCGGCTGCACATCGGCGTAGACACCCATTTCGCGCACGCGGCGCGCAATCAAATGACAGTACTGCCCGCCTGCATCGAGCACAGTGATTTGAGATTGTTTGTTCAAACTATCAGGATAAGCCGAACGAGGATTAGTTCATTCGCTGAACAATCATCTTCTTGGCTTTGTCGCCCAACTCACGCGCCTTCGGCAGGGCATCGACGGCCTTCAGGATTTCAGGATCGACTTCCACTTCGAACTTGGCGGCTTCGTCGATGTCGAACGCCGTCTTGTAGAACTCCGCCTGCAGTGTATTCTTCACCCAGGTCTCGTTCGCCTTGAAATCCTCTTCGGTAAACGTTGCGTTGGACTTTTTCAGGAACGCCTTGAACTCGTCGAGAACCTTCGCGTCCGGAGCCCAGCCCTTGGGCAGCTTTGCTTCTTTGGTGCCAAAGTACGCCGGGGTGAAGCTGAAGAATGCAGCACGCCGCAACAGCTCGATCTGGAACTTGTTGAGCGGAACCGGGGCGAATTTTTCATCTGGTGCAATTCCATTTCCGCCATAGACAGCACGACCAGAATCCGTCATTTTGACGTCCTTCGGATTCTTGAGTTCTGTCTCTTTGCGGTAGTAGTAATCGAAGAAGCTGATGTTCGAGTAATCGCGCTGAATCAGGCGTCCGCTCGGCGTGTAGTATTTCGCCGTGGTCAAAGCAAGGCCGCTGTTCTCGTTGAGAGGATAGACGGTTTGCACGAGGCCCTTGCCGAAGGTGTCTTCGCCGATCACCCAGGCGCGGTCATGATCCTGCAGTGCACCTGCAACAATTTCGGCAGCGGAGGCAGAGAACTTGTTCACCACCACTACGATCGGATAGTCAAACGGGCCCGATCCGCGACGCTCGGTGTAGGTACGCTCAGGGTTGGCCCGGCCACGGTGGCTCACTACCAACTGGCCCTTTTGCAGGAACCGGCCGGCCACAGCCACGCCTTCGTTCAACAGCCCGCCCGGGTTGCTGCGAAGGTCCAGAATCAAACCCTTCACATTCTTCTCGCCCAGCCGTTTGAAATTCTCGTTCACCTCGGAGCTCGTGTTTTCGTTAAACGATTCCACGTCGAGGTACATGATCCCTGCCTTGAGCCAGAAGGCATCCTTGACGCTCTTGCGTGGGATTTCGTCGCGCGTCACATTCAAGGTCAAAGGCTTGTCGACGCCTTCACGCTGGATGAGGATTTGGGCCTGCGTCCCACGGGGGCCGCGGAGGAGATCGGCAACATCCGAGGTCGTCATGTTGTCGGTCTTCTTGTCGTTCACTTCAGCGACGATGTCGCCGGGACGAATGCCAGCTTTGTAGGCAGGCGAGGCCGGGAACGGGGCGATCACGATGATGCGCCCATTGCGCGGACCGATTGTCATGCCGACGCCGAAGTAGCGCCCGCGCTGGTCTTCGCGCATCTGCTGGTACATCTTGGGATCGTAGAAATTCGAGTGGGGATCGAGGGTGCGCAACATCCCGGGGATCGCCCCCTGATAGATGGCCCGATCGGCGGATACTTTCTCGGCGAAGTTATCTTCCACCACTTCGTAAACCTTCGCGAAAATACGCAAGCCCGACTTGATGTCGTCTTCTGTAGTTGCGGCGTTTACTTCGTCCAGTTCCGGACCAAACACTCCGCCAAGCACTGAACAAAGCGCCACGAGGAGCGGAATTACCAACCAGGATGCACGGCTACGTGCCATAGAAATACAGGCCTCCGATTTTGACTACAGTATATGCCAATGTCATGGAGACGTTGGCGAGGCCCCGATCGCTTCGAAGATTTTTAGCGGGCCTTGCGGGACAACTGGGCTGAACCGGATTCCCGGCCCACCGGCTTTTTCGTTGCTGGCATGTTCGCCTGAATCCGTCTGACCTGGTCGCTGACACATACAAGAAACATCGGCTGCCTTGCGTTTTTCAAGATGTCGATGATCAGGTGTGTGTTGTCTTCAAGGTAAATATTCTTGCCGTCGGTCACCAGATGCAGGTCAGACCGCACGTCGAGTACTTCGCTCAAACGTTTCCCGATGTTCTTCTGGAGGAATCGCAGCACCCGGCGAATCTTCTGCAGTGAGAAACCCTTTCGCCGCAACTCGGCGATCACTGAGATCTCAAGTACCTCTTCGGTGAGGTAGAGACGGCGGTGTCCCTCCTGGCGCGGTGACACCACCTTCTTCTCGTCCCACCATTGCAGCTGACGAAGGCTAACTCCCGTCAGATCAGATACATCCGTTGATGTAAACGAAGGGGATGGAACCAATAAATCAATATTGCCTTTTTTTGTTTTAACCATAAATGCCCCTTTCTGTTCTGGAGAAGTTTCGCCTTATAAATATGCGCTAGAACACAGATGGGGTCAAGCTACTAGATATAGCGGTAGGCCCCGCGCAGACTACTCTGGGCGGGGCCTCGGTGGATTGATGTTTTGAACGATCTAAGTCTTACTTCTTAGCAGTCACGCGGTCGTAAATGAAACCCGCGGTGCCGCCCGAAGCTGCCCCAATCGCTGCGCCTTTGCCGCCTCCCGCGATCGCTCCAATGGCTGCACCAGCACCCGCGCTGCCTGCCACAATTGCGACGCTCTATCCTGTGCTTCTACCCTTGCTTGCAACTGCGGGGCTCGCCTGAGCTTCGGCTGCAGAACTGCGTTTATCGGTTGAAATTGCAACCCCATGGCCTTGTGCATAATAGAGTGGGTCCACATAGCCAGGAACTCGCACCTCGGGCGCAGCGACTACCAGGGTTTGCTGCTCCACCCTGCGCGAAAGCGCCTGCTCCTTGGCGCTGGCCGAATTCCAGTTCATCGCTACAGCTCCGATGCCGGCGACGAGCACCCCTCCGAGGACGGCCGATAAGATTCCCAATCGAATTTCGTTGTTTTGTATGGTTTTGGTTGCTCCTTGTGCCTGAGGTCAGTGCAAATCGGCAGCCAAACGCCAAGTTGTTGATTCTATTCTTCGTCTGCTTGTGTTTTGACACTTGAGACCTGGTAGAGTTTTCCAGTCTCAGCCGAATTCGTGAAGTTTTTTCCACTGCCCCAGCGGCTCCGCCACCCGTAAACCAGCACTTTCCGTTGGTAGCGCTCGGGCAAGACCGGCAGCCGATTTACCGCCCCGGCCAATTCCGACGGTGGGTTCATAGGCGACTCTTTGATGGTGGCCATCGACGGCGATGCCAGGACAACGCCGGGCTTGGCCGAATCATATCCGACGAGCGCAATCGCCCCTACAAGCAACACTCCCGCCAGAGTTTGGGCGAAAGAAATAATTTCGACCTGCTCCAGTTTCATGGAAGGCCTCCCTTAGTAGATCTCAGTGTTTGTACTGATATCGGCTAGAGACGACCTTAGGTTTAGGGAATTTTTTTCAGCGAATTTTCAGAGGTGGCACAGGGACACTCCGAATTGGCTCAAACAAGCCAAAGGTGATGACTGATGTCGCATTAGCGATTGTCACGTACTGCTTGCCATCCACCGTGTAAGTAATCGGCGAGGAGTAGATTTTGTCGCCCGTCTGGTAGTGCCAAAGGTGCTTACCCGTTCTTGCGTCCATTACGATCAGATGGCCGTCATCGTCCCCGGCGAACAGGACGCCCGTCACAGTGCCTGTCAGCCCCGCCCACATCTCCACCTTGCCCGTCATTGGGTATTGCCACTTGCGCTCCCCTGTGACTGGGTCGAAAGCGCGAATAAAGAACTGCCCCAAATCGTTCGGCTTATGTCCGGCACCGCCGCCTGCGAAATTCTTACCAGGTTCGGGTGTTTTCGACGAACTCGTGTAGACATCGCACTGCTCCAGCACCACCACAGAGAGCAGGCCCGTTGCGGGATTCCATGACTGGCTCATCCAGTTCGTTGCCCCGCGTACCCCTGGGCACACCCGGTTGCCCTCTGGCGTCGGATCCTTGCCCGGCACCGGAATCGGTCGGCCCTGGGGGGTGATTCCGGAAGCCCAGTCCAGTTGCTCGATCAACTTTGAGGAACGCAGGTATTTGCCGGTTTCCCGGTCGAGCAAGTACAGAAAGCCGTTGCGGTTGGCATGGAAAATCACCTTTCGCGGCTTGCCTTCGGATTGGACCTCAGCCAGCACCGGCCAACTCTGGGCGTCCCAGTCATGCCAGTCGCCGGGCGTGAACTGGAAGTACCACTTCATCTTGCCCGTCTTTCCGTCGAGCGCGAGCAGAGAACAACTGTAGAGGTTGTCGCCTTTGCGATCCCCTCCGTAGAAGTCGGGCCAAGGGTTGCCAGTTGTCCAGTAAAGCGTATCCGTGTCGGGGTCATAGGTCCCCGATAGCCAGGTGGACGCGCCACCGTATTCGATGTAGTTGCCCCAGGTCTCGCTACCGGGCTCGCCGCGCTTCGGCACTGTGTAGGTGCGCCAGATTTCATCGCCCGTTGTGGCGTCGAGTGCCGCCAGATAACCGCGCATGCCTTCGTCGCCGCCTGCGGTACCGACAATGATCTTGCCTTCGATGGCTACCGGCGCGGCAGTGCAAAACACGCCGTCCTTGATGTTGCCGTATTGCTTGCGCCAACTCAAGCCGCCCGTTCTACGGTCGAGTGCCACGAGATGGCAATCTGCCGTGACGAAGTAAACGAGATTGCCAAGGATTGCGGCCCCGCGGTTTACGGATTCCTTCTTTGACTGCGCATCGAAGTACTGCCAGATCACGCGGCCGCTACGAGCATCGAGGGCGTAGATGGAATTCGTGTTTGTGTAATACATCACCCCATCGACGACAATGGGCCGAGCCCGCAAGCCCTTCGCCTTCGGTACGTTGAACGTCCACTTCGGTGTCAGATTCTGTGCGTTCTCGGGCGTAATCTGCTTGAGCGGCGATAATCCGCGACCCTGATAGTCCCCGGCATAGGTGAGCCAATTCTGGTTCGGGCTTTGCCGGATGTCGTTGAAGCTCACCTGCGCGGAAACCGTCACGGCTGTCAACAAAAGTAAATAGCGCATTTGGGAGTAGCTCCTATTTCTCGCCCTGCAGGCGCAGATAGCTCACCAGATTGGTGATGTCCGCAGCGCTTAGCCTGGCCTTGTAGTCGAGCGGCATCGTCGTGGGTTTCACAATTTCCATCGACTCGATCTTTTCAACCGGGATCGATCGCAATGTCCCGTCCTTCAACTGCACTTGCACCGTGTAGTTGGTCCTGTCCTTTACTAGCCCGGCCAACTTGCTGCCGTCCCGCAGTGTCATTTTCGCGGCCTCAAAGCCTGGCGTGCGCTCATAGTCGGGGTTGACGATGGATCGTCGCAACTTCGGCAGCGTCGAAGTTCTGCCGATCCGGCTTAGGTCCGGCCCAGCAAAACCGCCCTTGCCCCCGATGCGATGGCAACTCGAACACCCTGCGGTTCCCCAGAACACCTGCTCGCCAGCAGAGGCGTCCCCAGGCGCTTTGACGTCGACCGCCGGTGAGGTGAGTGACCTTACAAAAGCCGCCAGTTCCCAACCTTTATCTTCTGGCAAGTTCGCAGCCGGCATAATGCCAACGCCCTTCTGAATGGTGGTGTACAGGTTTGCGTCTGTCATCGGATGCCAGACACCGCGCTCGATGAGACTTGGTCCGCGTCCGCCACCGCCCTCAGGCCCGTGGCATCCCGCGCAACCGCCAAGGTAGGTTTTACGCCCAGCCTCAATGCGGGCAGCATCGCCCATAAAGGGATGCTTCGCCGCTTCGTCTTCTTTTTCGTGTTGGGCAAACAGTCTCGCCGAGAGGGCGAGACCCATCAGGGTTCGATTCAGATACCGCACAGTATCTGGATTCTATACCCGCAACTATTCCTTCGGTGCGCCTTCGGCCTGCTCGGCCGCCTGCATTTTGTGCAACACCTTGCGCACGTAGTTGCGCGTCTCTTTATATGGCGGAATTCCGCCATGGCGCGCCACAGCCCCAGGCCCGGCGTTGTAAGCGGCTAGCGCTTTGGCCACCTGATTCGGGTCGTCCTGATACTTGATCAGCAATTCGCGCATCAACCTCGCTCCGCCTTCGATGTTCTGTTCGACATCATGCGGGTTCACACCGAGCTGCCTGGCGGTGCCAGGCATCAACTGCATGACCCCGATCGCGCCCTTATGGCTGACGGCGTTCGTCCTCATGCCGGATTCCACCGAAGCAATGCTCTCGATGACGTAAGCCGGTAGCCCATTCGCCTTGGCGGCCTTGCGGATCAGTGCTTTCGTGTCATTCCCAGCAAACTCGGTGATGGGAGCCTTCGGCGCGGGCTTGTTCGGGTCTGGTTCTGGCTCGATGCTCTTGATGTCTGCCGTCGAGAAGATGGTCACCACCGAGGCGACAGTAATGTAGACCTGTTCCCCATCTACATCTGCCTTGTCCACGCGCATCGAAAGTCCGTTGTTCAACTTCACAATCTGCGCCGCGGGCAGCAAAACAACGCTGGCCAGGGCCAATAAACTGAGGCGCAAAAATGACATGAAATCTCAGTGTAAGGAAGTTCCGCAAGGGAACGAATCGGGTAAAAACCTTAGATCCTACTCATAGCGCAAGGCTTCGATGGGGTTCAACTGGCTCGCGCGGTTCGCTGGCAGCATCCCGAAAATCAGCCCAACGGCGAAGGAAACCACAAAGGCAACAATCACGCTTAGCGGCGAAATCGCTACGCCAAACTCAGGCACCAAATACTGCGCCACCAGCGGCCCACTCACTCCCACGAGGATGCCCAGCAGCCCGCCGCCCGTCGAGATCAGTACCGCCTCCATCAAAAACTGCGCCAGCACTTCGCGCCGCGATGCGCCGATCGCCATGCGGATCCCGATCTCCTTGGTGCGCTCTGTCACTGTCACCAGCATGATGTTCATAATCCCGATGCCACTGATCACGAGCGCAATTGCAGCCACCAGGACCAGGACAAACGTCAGAATCAAACTGATGTTTTTTGCGGTGTCGAGGATGGCACCGAGATTGTCTACGAAATACTTCGCTCCCCGCCGGTGCCGGCCTTCAAGAATCCGCTTGACCTCTGCGGTCAAGGCTTCGACATCCTCGGCCCGCTTGGCCTGGATGTACATCGGGTCGATCCGCTCCACGCGAATGTAGTAGCGCACCACGGTAATTGGCACCACCATCGCTCGGTCGGCCAACTCGCTCAAGCCGAAGCTCTGCACTCTTTCCCGAAATACGCCAATCACGGTGAACTGGTGATCCTTTACCTTGATCAGCTTGCCGATCGCGGCCTGGTTCGATCCGTAGAGCAACTGCGCCAGTGGTTCGGTCAATAACGTCACCTTGGCTCTTTGCTTCACCTCAGAAGCGTCAAAGTATCGCCCTGTCAGCAGAATCAGATTCCGCACCTTCGGATAGTACTCATCCACACCCAGGACGCTCGTATCCTGAGGTTTCCCCTCCAGCACCAGCGTGCTGCTGGATGACATCGTTGCCGTTACTGCGACGATTCGGTCCGCAAGTTGATTGCGGATCGCTTCGGCGTCGGCGATCTTGACAAAGTCGGCTTCGCTTTGCTCGCTCTCGCGGCTGCCCGTCTCAAAGTAAGCCCACACCACGTTCGACCCAATGCCACGAATCTGATCGAGGATGAATTCTGTACTCGTTAGCGAAATCGTCACCACCAGAATTACGCTGGCATTGCCGATCACCAGCCCCAACGCGGTCAGGAGCGTGCGAACGCGATTGGCCTTCAGGGCCTCATAACTCGACTTGAGTACTTCGCCAACGCGCAAGTCTCAAGCTCCCTGGATCTTCGACAACAGTTTTCTTGCTTCTTCTTTGTGGTCGTCGTCCGGCTTTACCTTGCTGTTCATGTATTGCTCCAGCAGTTGCCGGGCTTCGGGCAGATTTCTCTTCTGCTCGATCAGCAGATTGGCCCGCTCCCAGAGGTAGGTAGGGTTGCTCGGTTCGATCTTGCGGGCCTGCTCAAAGATCTGCTCGCTTTCCTGCGTCCTGCCTCGCTTAGCGAGAAACTTTGCCAGATCCACGATCCGACCGATCTGTTTCGGCGCCATTTCCATGCTGCGGCGCAGTTGCGCCTCTGCCGTCTTGAAATCCTTTTTCTCTTCGGCCACGCGCGCCATTGCCCAGTGACGTTCCACAGGGTCTACGGCTGCGATCTTCTCAATCAATGCTTGTGCCTTATCCAGGCCGCCGCCGAGAAATCCAGGAGCTTGCAGGTAATACTCGAACAGGTCGTTCAGAGCTTCGATATTTCGCACATCGAGCTCAACGGCTCGCTCAAAATTCTGTCGTGCCTTGCTGGCATAACCGGGTGCGGACAAGAACGAAGCCAACTCGGCCCGACGGCCGTAAGTCCTTCCCAGCCAATGCCAATGACTGCTGTTTCGCGGGTCCAGGCTCGTCGCCTTTTCAAAGGTATCGGTCGCCTTCTTGTACTCACCCATCATGAAGTAGTTGCGACCCAAGAGGTTCCAGTCCGCTCCGGTCTTGTTTTGAACCGCCTCAAGCACTCGCGTGCTCGCCGGATAATCCGTCTTTTCAAAGAGGATGCGCGCTTTTTCATACTCCTGGCCGGCGGCCAGCGCAAACAATGCGGAAATCAACAAAATCAGGACAAACTGCATAAGACCCACTTATTCAAGTGTAAGCGATTACAATACTCAACTTCTACTCGTTGAGACGCAGCCGGGCGATGCTTCGGATTCAAAAATCGCCTTCGCAATTGCTACACTTGTCATTTCAGCCTTCCATGCGCCGAATCCTGCTAGCCAGTCTTGCGCTCGCGCTCCTGCTCACCGCCCAGGACCGCAAACCCAAGCCTCCCGAAATCGAATTCGTCCAGGTCAGCGTCCACCGCATCGACGACCAGTTGCTTGCCGCTGACGGCAGCCTGCGCAATACCAGCGCCAAGACGATCAACAAAGCGCAAATCATCTTTGAGTTTTTTGCCCCCGGCAAGCAATCCATCACGATCCAGAAGGGCTCTCCAGAACCGGACACCATCGAACCCGGCGACCTGGTCGAGTTCCACCTGCAACTGCGCGCCCCCGCGCGAGCCGTGCAAGTGGTTCTGGGTGCCGAAGATGGCAGTGGCCGCGACCTTCGCGTCGGAAAACCGGGCCCCTATCCAGTCGAATAATCCGCATGATCGAAACCATTCACCCCGCCCAGAATCTTTCCGGCGCAATCCGCCTTCCCGGCGACAAATCCATTTCACATCGCTGGGCCATGATCTCCGCCCTTGCCGAAGGTAAGACGACCATTCATGGCTATGCCACTGGCGAGGATTGCCATTCTACACTCGGTATTCTTACGAGTCTCGGCATTGAGGTGGAGGATAAGGGCAGCGAAGTTTCCATCCAGGGCAAAGGTCTCGACGGGCTTCAAGCCCCCACCCGCGATCTCGACGCCGGCAACTCCGGCTCCACGATCCGCATGATGAGCGGCATCCTCGCGGCCCAGCCCTTCGTTTCGCGCATCCATGGCGACGAATCTCTTTCAAAGCGCCCCATGCAGCGCGTCATGACTCCGCTGGCCGAAATGGGTGCCAACATCGTCGCAACCAACGGCAAGTTCCCGCCGCTGGAAATCCATGGCGGCAAGCTCAAAGCAATCGACTATTCAACTCCCGTTGCCAGCGCCCAGGTGAAGACCTGTGTGCTTTTCGCAGGCCTGTTCTGTGACGGCGACACGATTGTCCGCGAGCCGATTCGCACTCGGGATCACACTGAGCTTGCCCTGCGCATGTTCGGTGCTGACGTCCGTTCCGCGAACAATGTCATCACCATCAAGGGCCGCCCGCATCTGACCGCCAAGGACCTCACTGTGCCTGGCGATCTGAGTTCCTCGGCGTTCTTTCTTTCGGCCGCGCTGATGATTCCCAATTCCAATCTGGTGATCGGCGGCGTTGGTCTCAACCCCACTCGAACGGCCTTGCTTGATTATCTTGTCGGTCTCGGTGCCGGCATCAAGATTCTCAATGTTGGGGAACAACACGGTGAACTTGTCGGTGACATTCTTGTCCGTGGTTCCGTTCAGCGTCCCGGCCAGATCTCTGGCGCACTGACTGCATCGCTGATCGACGAAATCCCCACTCTCGCCGTCCTTGGTGCCGCAACCCACGGCCTCGACGTGCGCGACGCCTCTGAGCTGCGCATCAAAGAGACCGACCGCATCGCCACGGTTGCCGAAAACTTCCAGCGCGCTGGCATCGAAATCGAAGTCCGCGAGGACGGCTTTACCGTTCCCGGCAATCAGAAGTTCCGCGCCGCTCAATTTGATAGCTTTGGTGATCACCGCATCGCGATGGCTTTCGCCGTGGCCAGCCTGGTCGCCGATGGTCCTTCGGAAATTCACCGCGCCGAAGCGGCCAGCGTGAGTTTTCCCGAGTTTTATGAAACACTGAAGCGCATCACCGCTTAAGCGCACTCCTATGCCGGAACGGCTCGCTAATCTCACGCTCCAGGGCGTCGTACACGATCTCAACAACGTCTTCGAGACGTTGTTCGAAGCCAACGACATTCTTAAGACCGATCCTAAGTACACCAAGCTCTGCGCGACGATGCTGCGTACCATCAAGCACGGCGCACGCATCGTTAAGAGCCTCGAAACGCAAGGAGGCCTCACCGATGCGGGGCGGCTGATGGATCAGGGTCAAGCCTTGCTGAACGACTTCCTCGTTGCCAGCCGTGGCCCTGCCATTGAAGTCATCCCCACCATCGAACCGAATCTCCAAATCCCAGGAACCCGAGGCGCCTGGGAGCGTGTGCTGCTCAATCTCTTGCTAAACGCGGCCCGCATGATGCCCCAGGGCGGCACCATTTCAGTTCATATGAAGACAACGAAAGCTGGAGTTGAAATCCAGGTTCTCGACACCGGCCCCGGCATCCCGGCCAAAGTTCTCCCCAATCTCTTTGAGCCCGGCTTCACTACAACTCCGCGCCACAAAGGCCTCGGCCTACACATCGTCAGCACCATCGTCGAATCCCAAGGCGGCACCGTGACAGCCGCCAATCGTGAAGACTGTTCGGGAGCTTGCTTTACAATTCTGCTGCCCCGCTGAAGCCATTCAGCACGACCCCGTGCCGCTCAAGGGCTTGCTTCACACTTGGGTCCACCAGTGCCCGCAGTTCTGCCTCCCGGCTTTCTTTCAATCGTGTCGGTGCCTCGCGCAACTCTGGCCCCAGAAACCCGGGATGGCACATGAATTCTGTGGTCCCCTCAGGCAACGCCTCGATCAGGGCCACAAGATCCGCAGCCGTGAATATCCCGGTCCAGACAAACCCGGCGAAGTGATTTGTAGATCGTGCTCCATGCTCACCCAATACACTTTCGAAGTGGCCCTTCATAAGCCCCATGA
Organism: Acidobacteriota bacterium; assembly: GCA_016870995.1. Lineage (GTDB taxonomy): Bacteria > Acidobacteriota > Terriglobia > Bryobacterales > Bryobacteraceae > Bryobacter. Next base: position 20,723 of record VFZU01000028.1, on the reverse strand, counting down.
TTTTTGATGCAACGCGTGTCTTGAAGCTCGTTCGCGAGCCATCCATCGGCAGATCAAAGGGTCGCCTCACCCAGGGAATCCCGTACTCACGGCTCAATCTGGCCACTGCCTGCAGCACTGGCGGCAGCAAATGCGTGTGTTTGTGAGTGTCGAGGTGTGTTGGTTTCAACCCGGCCTTCAGGATCTTCTCAATCTGAGCCCGCAGCTCGCGCTGCACATCCCATCGCCCCAGTATCAAGCTCGCCATCAGTGCCGAAACCGTGGGTGGAAGTGCTCTGCCGGGTTCGCTCAGGCTCATCCCTTGCACCATCTGCAGGTGCACGCCGATATCAAGCTTTGGGTTGTCCGCGGCCAGTCTCAGCGCATCTTCAAACGCATCGCCGTTCGCCATCAGCGTTGTTGCCGTGAGAATCCCGTTGCGGTGCGCCTCCACAATTCCAGCATTCACATCCCGTGTGAATCCAAAGTCGTCGGCATTGACGATCAGGCAGCGCAAGGTCTAGAAGAGGGCCAGTTTGATTCGCAGAAACTTTTTCGGGTTGGCGCGGAAGTCCTTCATCAGGCCTTTCATTTCGACCGCCGTACCATTCAGATTTTCGTAAAGTGATGGGTTCACCAACAATTGCCCCAGAGATCCTTCACCCTTATTCACCTTATCGAGCATCATGTCCACGCGACCGATCGTCGCTGAGATTTGCTTGGCTAGCGCATCGCTTTTCAGTAATTGCCCTGCCGTTCCCTTGCCCGCGTTCACATCCGCCAGCAGGGTTTTCAGTTCGACGATACTTGCCTTCGCCTCGAGATACACCGAGTCATCCTTCAGAAGCTTGCCAGCCGTTCCCTGGCCGGATTGTATGTCGGCCACAATCTGGTCCATCCGCCCAAGGGTTTTGCGAACGTCGTTGTACAAGGATTCATCGCTCAAGAGCTTACCCATCGTGCCCTTACCTTGATTGAGCGCTGCCGAAAGCCGCTCCACTTCGCGAGTGATGTTCAAGAAGCGGTTATAAAGCTCTTCGTCTACGAGCAGCTTGCCGATGGTTCCCTTCCCTGCTTCCACCTGGCCCACAATGCCTTCCGCCTTGGTCAGAATATTTTGCAGCACCGCGATGGTTTGAGAAGCCTGCTGTTGGATGTCATCGAGCTCGGGGGTCGATCCGCTGGGCAACTCCCCGCCCTTAGCAACGGGCGTCGATCCTGCGCCCTTCTTGATCGCCACCAGCTTTGCGCCCAGCAAATTTTCCGCCCCGATTGAAACCTTTGAGTCGCTCGGGATCGAAGCCAGCATCTTGTCGTCGATTTCGAGAGTCACCTTGATGATCCGGTTCGGCTTTGATTCCCCCGACAGCGCAATATCCGTCACCTTGCCCACGAGCATCCCGTTCAGCCGCACCGGTGCATTCTTGAGCAGCCCGCCGCTGGTATCGAGGTAGGCATAAACCTTCGATCGCGATTCGAACATGTTGGTCGAGCTCGTGATGTAGAAAGTCAGGGCCACTAATAGCATAAAGGCCGCTATCGCCAGCAGCCCAACTTTCAACTGTGCCCAACTGGTTTTCTTTGACGTCATGCTGGCAGGTGCCCTCGATCTCCTCCGGGCCCAATTCTGGGTGGAGGCTGATGCAATACAAATTGTGACACATAGGGGTCGCGTGAAGCTTCTAACTGCTGCTGCTCACCGAGAAACGCGATCTTCCCCTCCTTCATCACTACAAAGCTTGTGTTGAGGCTGGCGTATTGGCCGTGCGGCACCGCCCGCACCACATCGTGCGTGGCCTCGTCCCATTGATAATTTGCCGCCATTGCCCCATCCTGATACCGGTGGGTTGCCAGTACCGTTGTTGTCTTGCGCAAGTCCCGCTGCTTCACGATCAACGACATGATCGTGTGCGCCGTAATCGGATCCAGGCCCGCGGTGGGCGAATCGTACAAAGACAGTTTGGGATTGGTCACATTGGCGCGAGCGATGCCAACGCGTCGCCGCATGCCGCCGGATAGCTCGCTGGGAAATTTGTCCAGGGTATGCCCCAGCTCGACAAACTCGAGCGACTCGGTCACTCGCGTCAAAATTTCTTCTTCCGGAGCTCGCAAGCGCTTCTGGTTCCGCAACGGATAGCCAACATTCTCTTCGATCGTCAGCGAATCGAAGAGCCCGCCTTCCTGAAACAGAATCCCGACTTCGCTACGAATCTCGAACAGCTCGCTTTCTTTCAGGTCAGTGATGTCGTGGCCCAACAAGCGGATTCGGCCCGAGCTTGGCTGAATCAGCGACATCGCCAGCTTGAGCAGCACCGTCTTGCCGCTGCCGGCCGCCCCCAACAGAATGAATGTGTCTCCGCGGTTCACTGTAAGGTTGACGCGATCCAGCACGAGGTTATCCTCGAATCGGAGGCTCACGTCTTCAAACTGAAGGATCGCTTCGGCCATTACGTCAGGCTCACGAAAATCTGGGTAATCAGAACGTCGATCACAAAGACCCATACGCTCGATACGACCACGGCCTTAGTTGTCGACAATCCCACGCCCTGGGTTCCGCCGGTGGTTCGCATCCCATAAAAACAACCCACCAGCGCAATCACGATCGCGAATACAAACGGCTTCGTCATTCCCTGGGCAATATCATTCAACGCGAGAATATCGATCGCCGAGCTCCAGTATTGGTTCGCCGTGTTACCAATGATCGTGACGGCGATAATCAGCCCGCCCAACAACCCTACGAAGTCTGCAATTGCAGTGAGTAGAGGTTGCATGATGGCGGTCGCCACTAGCCTCGGCACAACAAGTTTTTGGATCGGGTCGGTGCCGAGGGCCCGCATGGCGTCGATTTGCTCGGTCACTTTCATCGAGCCGAGTTCCGATGCGATGCCTGATGCATTTCGCCCAGCGACGAGCAGTGCTGTGAGCACAGGCCCTAGTTCGCGGATGATACTGATCGAAACGACCTGTCCGGTTTGCGAAGTTGCGCCATACGTCTCCAGCGCGCGAGACATCTGCAGGGTCATGACGATACCACTGAAGGCACCAATCAACGCGACGATCGGCAAGCTGCCCACACCGATCGAATCCATCTGCATCAGAATGTCATTCCAGTAGATCGGAGGCTTGGCCACATTCCGCATGCTGCGGCCAGCCAGGATGAGGAAGTCCTGAAACGATTGAACTGGGCTTTTGAGGTAATCGAGCAACCGGGTTAGGCCTCTTAAGGAATGATAAGCGCTACTGATGCTAGCATACCGTTCGTGAACGGCTTAACGGCAATTGAAGGCATCCGCGTCGGCCATGCCACCGACCTTGAGGGCATTACCGGCTGCACTGTTGTTCTTTGCGAAGCTGGCATGACTGGCGGAGTGGACATCCGGGGAGGAGCGAGCGGGACGGCTGAAATTGGGGTCCTCGACCCCATGCATATCACCTCATCCCTTCATGCTGTGGTGCTGTCCGGCGGCAGCGCCTTTGGCCTTGAGGCATCAAGCGGGGTCCGCTGCTTTCTCGAACAACACGACATCGGCTTTGAGATGCGTAGCGCCCGAGTTCCCATCGTGCCTTCTGCCATACTATACGACCTCGGCATCGGCAATCCTCATGCTCGCCCATCGCGAGAAATGGGAGAAGCCGCGGCGGCCGCAGCATTCTCAAGCAAGCCATTCAACCCAATCGCGGAAGGCTCTGTCGGTGCGGGGACAGGAGCCACAGTGGGCAAGCTCAACGGCATTGAGTGCGCCATGAAAGGTGGCCTTGGTACCGCGGTTTGGAATCTCTCCGGCAAGTTCGCTGGTATTCAGGTGGCCGCCCTGGCCGCAGTGAATGCCTTCGGCGACATCCTCGACGCAAAAGGCAAGATCATCGCCGGCACGCGCACCAAACCATCCAGCCGCGATTTCGCGAATACAACCTTAAAGATGCTTGACGGGGCCAAGTCCAAATTCGAAGGCGGTAATACGACTCTCGCTGTCGTCGCCACCAATGCCAAGCTCACAAAAGTCGAGGCCACCAAGCTGGCCCAACTCGCCCAGGCGGGGGTCATCCGCGCAATTTCTCCAGTGCACACCACTCGCGATGGCGACACAATATTCACGCTTTCCACGGGTGCGCGCCCCGCGATCGACATCAATGCCCTCGGCATCGCCGCAGCCGAAGTTCTCGCGGAATCGATCCGCCGAGCCGTCAAACAGGCTCGTTCTCTCGGCGGTGTGCCCGCGATCAGCTAGCGGGCTCCGAGCAACTTAGCGGTCGTCGCCAATTGCCCGAGGTGCCTCTGCGTATGTTCCGCGATGTGCGCGAGCAATGTCCCGAGCGGCACTTCAATCTTTCGGCGGCCAATCTCTCTGACCCCACTCAGATCAGCCCCAGCCATGGCGATCACCCGGCGCTTCGCCTCATCCAGCTGGCTCTCGAGCAGCCCGAGCAATTCGACTGCGCTCAGCTCGTTGCTCAATTCTTCTTTCAAAACCGCCAACTGCTGCTCGCTCAGTTGCCTTCCCTCTGCATAAGTCAACAAGCGATCAATCGATTCCCCGATATGGCGCACATGAAACCCGATCGGTGTTAATCCGCCTGGGCGCGCCCAAACCTGCTCGTCGGCCAATCCCTCGAGGCGACCGCGAACCTCCTCGCGAGTCTGCTCTAGCGTACAGAACAAAAGATGCCGCAAGGGATCGTATTCAACAGGCAAACCTCTCAGCCAGACTTCCGCCATTTTGGCCCCACCTCCTCCATCGCTATAAACGAGGGCCGTCCAATTTTCTTTTCGACAACGTAGTTACTCTCAATCTTCATATCCTCTGGCTCGAGCGTCGTCTTAGCCCCCTTCACGCTCAACGCCATTATCTCAGCGCAATCGACAATTGTGTTCTGGCGAATCACTGCCCGCTTCACTTGTGCATAGCCGTTGAGAGGAGTGTTAGCCACACCCTGCATCACGCTGATCGCCGCCCGCGAGCCTGTGCCCGTCAGTCTCTCAAAAAAATTGCGCTCTACTACATGATCTTCCCCAATGATCCTGACGCCGCCGGACTGCGGATACCCTTCACCTAAGAAGACGTTCCCCTCAACAACGCACGAATTGCCGTGCCGCAACGTCAACGTGCCCGCGCACTCGCGAAACACATTGCCGCGATACACGTTCTCGCAACTCTTGTTCGAGATCACCTCGATCTCGCCATCGCACCTGGTAAACCAATTCTCCTCCACCACACACTTGCCGGGCTGCAGCGATGTCGCCGAATCCCCCACGCGAATTGTCTCGCCGCCGTTCTCGCCAAGCGGCTCCCGAGGCCCGAAGTGGTTGCGATAAATCTTGTGCCTTGCCCCGCTGATATCCCCCTTCTTGAGCCACACAACCAAGGTCGTGCCGCGATTCGTTTTCCCTGCTATGTAGTTGTGGTCAAACTTATTGGCCTCCCCATAAATCGAGACCCATTTCGTATCTACCGATTTGGAGGCGCCATTGTAGTTTTCGATCGCGCACTGCGTCACGCGATTCCCCTTGCCAACCATCGTGATGACCGCCTTGGGCACGGCTCCATCGCGAAACCACAACCCTTCCACACGATTGCCTTCGCCCCCGACAAACAGTGACGAAGCCCCGGTGAACACAACACCGCCTGGGGTCTCGGCGCGGACGCGCATCCCCTTGCCGTCGTATCGGAGTACGCGATCCCGGTACACGCCGTTCGGGATCACCACTTCTGCTGCTTGCATCGCAAACGGCAGCAGCAAAAGCTCCCGTCGCCGCATCACTTCACGATCGTTGTCGGAAACGGAGCCGCCTTCGATGCTTCGCCATTCCGCAGCTTCTGCTGGTTCAGCGTCCGATCCGAGTTCAGTGGAATATACATGCCACCCGTCGATTCGAGAATCCCAAACAACTTCTTGTTCATCTCGACGGCTACTGACTGGTGCTCCTTCGAATCAATCAGATTCTGCATCTCGAGCGGATCGTTTTGGAGGTCGTACAGCTCATCGACATCCCACAGGCCCTGATAGCGGATGTACTTGTAGCGGTCGCCGCGGATGGCATGCACCGTCGGCGTTTGCGGGAAATTACGCTCCCAGTAGTACTCGTAGAGCAGCCCATCGCGCCACTCCGTCTTCTTGCCTTGCGCCAGCCCGAGAAAGCTCTTGCCTTGCATTTCCGGCGTAGCCTTCAAGCCCGCGGCTTCCATACAAGTTGGGGCGATGTCGATATTGGCGACAACTTCATTCAGCTTCTTGCCACGCCCGAACAATTCGGGGCAGTGCAGCAACATCGGCACGCGCATCGATTCTTCATAAGCCGTTCGTTTGTCGATCAGGCCGTGTTCGCCAAAAGCAAAGCCGTTGTCGCCCATGTAGATCACGAGCGTCGAATCGAGCTGATTGCGGCTCTTCAGCGCTGCCATCACTCGCCCGACATTGTCGTCTACGCCACACAATGTTTCGGCATAACGCTTGTAGTACTCGGCGATATCGAGCTTCGAATGATACGGATACTCCACGCCGTGCCAGGAGTTGCGCTGATTCTGTACCCACATCGGCAGGCCTTGTTCAGGCTTGGCAGGCGCATAGGATTTCGGATAAACAAACTTCGCGTTTGCAAACTTGCCCTTGTGGCGCGCTGCGGGTTCAAACTCCGAGTGCGTCGCTTTGTGCGAAAGATACATGAAGAACGGCTTGTCGCGATTGGTTTTGCCCAACCAGTTGAGCGCATAGTCCGTCAGCTCATCGGTGATGTAGCCTTTCTGCGCCACCTTCTGCCCATCCACATTCAAACCGTTGCGACTCGGCCAATAGGTGCCCTGCCCGCGAAAGCTCACCCACCGGTCAAATCCCGGTTGAGGTTCATCGCCTTCTCCACCCATATGCCACTTACCGAAGAAGCCGGTCTGGTATCCGGCCCGCCGACGCAACAGCTCAGGGAAGTAAATCGTCCCGGCGGGGATCGGGTTGTTGTTATCGACAACCCGATGCTTGTGTGCGTATTGCCCAGTCAGAATGGAGGCGCGCGACGGCGAGCACAAGGCCGTTGTTACGAATGCGTTCGGCGCATGCACTCCATTGGCAGCCATCGCGTCGAGGTGCGGAGTCTCCAGAAAGCTCTGACCCTTCAGAAAGCCCATCGCGTCATAGCGATGGTCATCCGTCAGGATGAATACGATGTTGCGAGCCTTGGTTCCCTGTGCCGCAAGGGCGGCACCCGCGCCAGCCAACAGACTTCGCCTTGTCATTAGAGCGGCAGGATCTCTTCGCGAACCGGGTCGAACTTGAGGCGCCGCTTCTGCACATACGCGACGTTGCCCAGATGGCTCGCCTGCGCCGACCGGTGACCGATCCGCACATCGCCATTCGGCAGCTTGCGCGACCGGCAGCAATCGAGGAAGTTCGCCACGTGCTCAATCGTCTGATCCCGCTCGCTCTTCACAATCACTGGTTGCGCATTGCGCTCGTTCGGCCAGAACTCGTAACGGCTGCGATCGATCCAAAGCCGCCCGTTGGTGCCGCACATCTCGACAGCCGCCCCACGAATCCCGGGTGCGAGCGTCGCCTCAAACGTTGCTGTCCACTCCTTCGGATATTCGAGCAACACATGGATCGTGTCTGGCGCGGTGCGCCCGTCCTTGTAGTGATACACACCGCCCGCGGCCACCGCGGAGATGGGGTCGTCCTGATTCATAAACATATGAACCACATCGATCCAGTGCGTGAACAAGTCTGTCACCTGCCCGCCGCCAAAATCCAGATATGCGCGGAAGTTAAAGTACTGCTGCGGATCATAATCGCGCCACTTGAGCGGCCCAAGGAACCGCGCCCAATCGAGGTTGCTCGGCTTCTGCTGCAGCACTGGCGGCGCTTTGCGCAGGTGATACCCGTTGCCGTGCCACCATGTCCTTGCCAATGTAATCTTGCCCAGCTTGCCGCTATCGAAGTACTCCTGCTTGGCCTGCAAATAGTGGCTTCCCGAGCGTTGTTGCATACCCACCTGGCAAATGCGGTTATTCACCCGCGCTGCCTTCACGATCATCGGGCCTTCTTCGATCGTCAGCGTCAGCGGCTTTTCGACATAGACATCCTTACCGGCATTCAAGGCATCGATCGTACACCCGGCATGCCAGTGGTCTGGAGTGGCAATCAGCACAGCGTCGACATTCTTCTGCTCAAGCAGCTTGCGATGATCCACGTAGCCCTTTGCGCCCGGGTAGGTCGTCACGGCTTTATCCAGCTTGTCACCCCAAATTTCGGCCACCGCCGTCACATCGACCTGCTTGGTGTCATTGAAGGTCTTGCAGACGTAGGTGCCGCGATCTCCGGCCCCGATCCAGCCCAAATGGATCCGGTCATTGGCGCCCAGGATTCGCGAATACGATGCTGCGGTAAAAGTGGCCGCTGCCTGACCACTCAATTTCAGGATGTCTCTTCTTGATTTCGACATGGCGCGATTCTATCACTTGCTACGATGGTCTTTGAGCTTCAACTTCAATAACGACAGGGCCGTCGCAGTGATTGGCGCCGGTCTGGCGGGCAGCGAAGCCGCCTGGCAACTGGCCCGCCAAGGCTTCAACGTCACCCTTTACGAAATGCGCCCTGCGGCCACCACCGCCGCACATAAGACTTCTGATATGGCCGAGCTGGTGTGCAGCAATTCGCTCAAGAGCGAAAGCGCCAACACCGCCCCCTGGCTGCTGAAGGAAGAACTACGGCGCGGAGGCAGCCTTCTACTTGAGATCGCCGCGCAAACCCGCGTCCCCGCTGGTCATGCTCTTACCGTGGATCGTGTGGAGTTCGCCCGCGAAGTCTCCCGCCGCATTGGCGAAGTCCCCAACATTCAGGTGATTCGCGAAGAGCTCAAGGCCGTCCCCACCGAGGGGAAGGTCGTTGTTGCCAGCGGGCCGCTCACTTCGGACGCACTCGCTGCCGACATCGCTCGGCTCACCGGATCCACTCGACTTTACTTCTACGACAGCATCAGCCCCATCGTCGACGCTGATTCCATCAACACCTCGATCGCCTTCGCCGCTTCCCGTTGGGGCAAGAGCATTGATGGCACCGACGATTACCTCAACTGCCCGTTGAACAAAGAAGAGTACGATCGTTTTGTCGACGCCCTGCTCGCTGGGGATAGTGTCCCCTTCCATATCGCCGAAGACAACCCGAACACGCCGTTCTTTGAGGCCTGCCTCCCGGTCGAAGAACTCGCCCGCCGCGGCCGCGAAACGCTGCGCTTCGGCCCGATGAAACCTACGGGCCTCGACGATCCCAGGACGGGCCGCTGGGCTTACGCGATCGTCCAGCTGCGTAAAGAGAACTGCCGCAGCGATAGCTACAACCTGGTTGGTTTCCAGAATCATCTGCGCTTTGGTGAGCAGCAACGGATCTTCCGGCTCATCCCGGGCCTTGAAAATGCTGAGTTCCTTCGCTACGGCCAGATCCATCGAAATACCTACATCAACGGGCCCGAGCTGCTGAATAACACTTTGCAGCTCAAGTCTGACCCACGCATCTTCTTCGCCGGCCAGATCTCCGGCGTTGAGGGCTACGTCGAAAGCATCGCCACCGGCTTTGCTGCCGCGCAATTCGCCGCCGCCGACAATCCCCGTCCTTACCCTCGCGAAACCGCAATCGGCAGCCTCTGCGCCTATATTGCCGGGGCCGATCCCAACCATTACCAACCCGCCAACATCACCTTCGATCTGTTGCCCAAGCTCGACGAAGAAACCGGCCGCAAGTTGCGTAAGGACAAGAAGGCCAAGCACGCTGAAGTTTGCAGACGCGCATTGGAGAAATACGATGAGTATCTCGGCGTCACCGTCTGAGCGCCTCGCCCGATTCTCTCAAGGGCCGCTTAAGGATGCCGTGGTGTCCTTTCTCGACGATCGCGCCCGTCAGTCTTCAAGTGCGCACACTCTGCGTAATTACTCGATCGACCTCGAACAATTTCTCGATCACTTCCCGGCCTCCACCAACGTCAGCTTGATCGGCATCAACGAACTCCGCGAATGGATGGCAGGTCTGTACGAGCGCAACTTGACTCCAGTCACCATCCGGCGCAAGGTTTCGAGCCTGCGCAGCTTCTTCCACCATTGCCGACAGCTCGATCTGTGTGATCAAAACCCCGCCAAGTACCTGCGCCTGCCGAAGACCCCCAAGAAGGTTCCTCAAGTGCTGGATGCAGAAGCCGTCAATTTCCTCGTCGACAACATCGGCAAGCAGGAACTTCAGCGCCCCTTTCCCGTCCGCGACCGTGCCATCTTCGAAATTCTCTATGGCTGCGGCCTTCGTGTCAGCGAACTCGTTGGCATGAATCTCGACGATCTCGACATGGAAGAGCGCTGGCTCCGCGTCATTGGTAAAGGCAATAAAGAGCGACTCACGCCGATTGGCCACTCAGCACTCGATGCACTCAAAGCTTATCTCGCTGAACGTTCCACCTCGAAGGAACGCGCTGTCTTTCTCAACTACAAAGGCACTCGTATTTCCACCCGCGCCGTGCATCAGATCACGCGGTTCTACGCCATGATGCTGCTGGGGGACCCAACCGTTCATCCTCACGAGTTCCGCCACAGCTTCGCCACTCATCTCCTGAATGCGGGCGCAGACCTCCGCGCCATCCAGGAACTTCTCGGCCACTCCAGCCTTTCGACAACTCAGATTTACACCAAGGTCGCCATCGAAGATCTCGAACGCGTCTACCAGCAGGCCCATCCCAAAGCATGACCACCCGCGGCCACCAATTGCAATACATCACACTCGGCTACAACACAGTTGAAGCTGTGGCGGCCATCTCAGCCGGAGCCCTTGCCAGCAGCGTCTCGCTGGTCGGCTTCGGCCTCGACAGCGTCATTGAGCTCACGGCCAGCCTCACCGCCTTACAACTCCTCAGCCGCCGCCTCAGCGAGCGCCTGGCCCAACGCGCCATCGCGATCAGTCTCGGCCTGCTCGCCATCGGCACCGCTTGGCAGGCGATCACCCAGGTCGGCCAGGCCGAGCGAACTCTCACCGGCCTGATCATCGCGATCGCCAGCGTCATCATCATGCCCTGGCTGGCCCGAGAAAAGCGCAAGGTCGCCCGTAGCCTCAATTCCTGCGCCCTCGAAAGCGAAGCTCGTCAAACCGACTTTTGCTTCTACCTGTCTTTGATTCTTCTCGCAGGCATGGCAGCTCAGTTCACGCTCAACATCTCCTGGCTCGATTCAGTTGCGGCCCTCGCGATGACACCGCTTATGGTTCTTGAAGCCCGCAAAGCATGGATCGGCCAGGGCTGCGGCTGCCACTAGTCGCTAAACTGTTCGCATGCGTCTGTTGATTCTGCTTGCTGCTGCTCTGACGTTGGCGGCTCAAGCCCCGCCCCTGCTCGACGAATGGGTTGAGCGGTCCCTCAAACAGTTCGAAGTCCCCGGTATGGCCGTCGCCATCGTCAAGGATGGCAATCTCGTCACCGCCAAAGGCTACGGCGTCCGCAAGCTCGGCAACCCCGCAAAAGTCGACGAACACACGCTGTTCGGCATCGCTTCCAACACCAAGGCCTTCACGACTGCCGCCCTCTCCATCCTCGTCGACGAAGGCAAGCTCAGCTGGGACGACAAGGTCACCCAGCACCTCCCCGGCTTCAGCCTCTACGACCCCTACATTACTCGCGAGCTCACCGTTCGCGATCTCGTGACCCATCGCACGGGCCTCGGCCTCGGCGCGGGCGACCTCATGTTCTGGCCAAACACCAACTTTACGCGCGAACAGGTTCTCAAGGGCGCGCGCTATCTCAAACCCGCCACCAGTTTCCGATCTGCCTATGCGTACAACAACACCATGTTCGTGGTTGCAGGCGAATTGATTGCCGCCGTCTCGGGCCGCAACTATGACGATTTCATCCGCGACCGGATCTTCAAGCCCCTCCAAATGACGGAGGCCCGCATGTCCAACAATGGCTTGACCGACACTGCCAACACCGCCGTCCCTCACTCCCGCGGCTGGCGTCTCGAAGGCACTCTTAAGCCCATCGCATGGACTCGCGACGATACCTGGGCCGCCGCCGCAGGTATCAAGGCCAATGTCACTGACCTATCCAAGTGGATGATTGCTCAGCTCAACGAAGGTAAGCTTGGTGAGAACCAACGCCTCTTTAGCGAGCGCATGAGCCGGCTCATGTTCTCGGCACAAACCGTCATGGGCGTTGGCCAACAACCGAAGAACCTCGGCGACCCCGAAGCCCAGTTTGCCGCCTATGGCCTGGGCTGGTTTCTCAAGGATTATCGCGGCCGCAAGGTTGCCTATCACGGCGGCGGCCTCACCGGCATGGTGACGCAGACGACCCTCGTTCCTCAACTCAAACTTGGCATCGTCGTTCTCACGAACCAGGAAGAAGGCGGCGCATTCCAGGCCATCACGAACCTGATCCTCGACCACTACTTCTGCGTCATCTCTCCAGACTGGATCGCCACCCAACACACCAACCGCCTGAACGGGCTCAAGCGCAACAACGAACGGGAGCAGAAGGCACTCGCTGCCCGTCGCGCGGATACGAAACCCTCACTTGAGCTCGCTGCTTTCGCCCACACCTATAGCGACCCGTGGTACGGCCAGGCCACCATCACTGCCAGCAACGACACGCTCTCCCTGCGCATGCATGCCACCCCGGACCTGAAGGGCCGTCTGGAACATTTTCACCACAATACGTTTGTGGCCCGCTGGGAGGATCCCACCATCCCCGACGCGTATCTTACCTTTCAACTTGACGCGAAAGGTGAAATCGAATCCTTCAAGATGGAAGCCATCAGCGACCTCGCCGATTTCAGCTTCGACTACCATCACCTTGAGTTCCGACCAGTTCCACGCAAGAACTGAGGCAGAAAAGCCTGCCACAGTGGGTCGATCTTCGGATGCACTGGCGTGTGCCCCGTATCGAGCAAATGAAACTGCAAGCGTTCTCCGGCATTTCGCCTCCGATACTCAACAGCAGCTTTCTCAATCAGCGGCAGCGTGCTTGGCCCATCCGAGTGCTTCTTGTCATTGCCGCCGATGATTAACACCGGCTTCGGTGCCGCCATCATCAGCAACTCATCATGATCGTGCCCCCGCAATAGGGACCGCACGGTCTTCTCCGGCGTTCGTATGTCGTCGAACTTGCGGTCTGCATCGAGATACCAGGGCGCTTCGTAATTCGTGCCCCCATCCCACAGCGGCACATGCGGATCAATCGACACCACGGCGCTCACCTCGGGTGCGAACGGAGCGACATATAGCGCCGTCTTCGCACTCAGCGAACTCCCCATAAACCCGATCCGCCCGCGATCCACAATGCGCAACCCCGCGAGAAAACGAGCTTGTTGCCGCACATCCCAAACCATCCGCGATAGGCCCGCCCAGCGCCCAAACCGGTCGTAGACCTTCTCGCTCACTCCATTCTGAAATGACGTCCCATCCCGATAACTTCGGATATGCGCCCAACTGGTCAACACAACGAAACCCTGCTCAGCCAACCATCGACCCCACCAATCTTCGGGCTTGCGCCAATCTGGCGAAGTGGATGCCCATGCAATCACTGCCGCCTTTCTACCCTGAGTCTTTGGCTCAAGCAGCAATGCGGGTTGCCAGAAATCGACCTCAAGTGGCAACTCGATGTATCGACGCACATAGCTACCGCAATCTGTCTCTTCGATCACACGCGGCTTCATAGCAGGCACGAACCATCGGCGATCACTCGCCGACGGCTCAAGTTTGCCCAGGATCTCCCGCCACTGCTCACGCAGGGCCCTTCCTTTTAATGCCAGCAGCAGCGATCGCCGCGTCACTTACGAACCTGCCAACCCACTAGACAACCAGCCAGAAAATATCCCACTGAGGCATCAAGCAAGCCCATCAGCACCAGCGGCGGTGGAAAGGCATACCAACCCCAGTACGAAACCTCGATCGCGATCCAGGCCATCACGCCGAGCAAGGCCGCAAACTTACCGTAGCCCAGCACTGTCGTCCGCTCAATCCGCCCCAACACCAGGAACAGCAGAAACGCTTGCACAAGATTCGTCGCAAACTCGATCCCAAGTTGCGGCCCCATATCCACTGCCTTATCCGACTTGTCCGGCCTGAACCCAACGATCACCATGTAGCCTCGTGGGTCCATGTAGGCTCCGTTCTGCGGCGTATGCTTCGCGGCAAATTCGTCAATCGCCTTCGTATCGCTCAGCGTCGTAACTGGTTCTGGAGGAATCATGTGAGAGAGGGCGCCCCAGACAAAAATCGTCAGGCCGCCGAGCAGCGTGGCAAGGACAGCAGATTTCAGTTTCATGGCCTGCACTATACCCCAAAGTGTTAGACTTGAAAAAGCCAGGCCGTGGCGAAATGGCGGAATTGGCAGACGCAGCAGACTCAAAATCTGCCGTAGTTCACTCTACGTGTCGGTTCGACCCCGACTTTCGCCACCACTCTCCCTCCTCAAACCCATATGCGAAAAAAATGGAATTTCTACGTGAAGGTCCTCGTGCTTGAGGAAGAAGAAGGCGACGTCAACCCCGATCGCGTCACCCGCGAAATCACACGCCAGCTTCAGAAGATCTACGGAGTGCGCTCCGCCGAAGTTACGAACGTAACGACGGAGTAAACTGCGGCAGCAGTTGCGCGTAAACGCGACGGAAATAGCTGTCCGTCATCGAGGCAATGTAATCGGTGATCCGCCTCGGCAAACTCCCCTCACCCTCATCCCCCGGCACCTGTGTGGGATTCTCGAGCAAATACTCGAACAGCCGCTGGATCGCCTTAGCCGATTGGTCGCGTTCTTCTACCAGAATTTCCGTGTGATACACACGCGCATGGAGAAACTTCTTCATTGCCGCCGAAGTTTCCGCAGCCTCAGCCGTAAACCGAACCAGTCTCTCGGGCCACGCTCTCACGGAATCGACATCGGCAACCCCCGCTGCGGTACAGGCACCGATCGTACCCTCCATTAAGCCGCGCATCAGGTGATCGATCAACCGCCGCTGCATCTCATGGAGGTGGATGCGTTCTTCGGAGGCGGGGAAATTCGTTTCCACTTCTTCGAGAATCGACGCAGCCATCGGCACGGCTGCTGTCAGTTCGCTCAGCTGGAAAAACCCGGCCTCGTGCGCATCGTCGACATCCGCGGTGTTGTAGGCGATCTCATCCACCAGGTCGATCAACTGTGCCTCAATCGGCGGACGCAATCCAGGCAGATATTCCTCGAGCGGCCCTGCATAACCTTGAGGCAAATCGCGCGAATGCTTCACAATTCCCTCGCGCACCTCAAAGCACAAGTTCAATCCCGGATACATCGCATAGCGATGCTCAAAGGCTTCTACAATTCGGAGCGCATGCACATTGTGTTCGAAGCGTTCTCCAAAGCGGGCCAGAATCTGGTTCAGCGCCGCTTCGCCGGAGTGCGCAAACGGCGGGTGCCCGATGTCATGAGCCAGCGCCAGTGCCTCGGTCAGATCCTCGTCCACTCCCAAAACGCGGGCCGCAGTTCTGGCCAGTTGCGCCACTTCGAGGGTATGCGTCAAGCGATTTCGGAAGTGATCGGAAATCCCCGCCGGAAATACTTGCGTTTTGGCTTCCAGCCGGCGAAACGCTCGTGAATGTACGATTCGATCACGGTCCCGCTGGAAGTCGTTGCGGAAAGAAGGAAGACTCTCAGGAAAACGACGGCCCAGACTTCTCTCCACAGGGAAGCGAAGCTGGGCCAGTGCGCCGGTCCGGATCATGCGATACCGGTTATTTCTTGGGGGTGGATACGACGGGTGCGGGAGGAAGGCCGCCGAGAATTTCCATCGCGGGCGTGGAAATCGGGGTCCGCGCGGTGCGCAACGGCTCGAGCAGCTTGCGTGCTTCTTCGGGCTTGGTCTTTGCGATGTAGCGAGCTAACTGCAGGGTGGCCTGTTCGGCAGGCATCATGTAGGACGGATTTGCAATCAAGTCCCGCAGGATCGTCTCGGCTTCGCTGGTCTTGCCCTGGCCTTGCAACAGTTCGGCCATCGTAAACTTTGCGAGGGACGCCGGTTCTTTGTCGCCAGCCATCACATCTTTCAGCTTCTTTTCGCCAGCAGCCATGTCGCCGCGCTCGATGTCGAGCATGGCAAGCATGTAGAGGGCAAGATTGCCTTCTTTGGTACCCGCGTAGCTGTTGGACACTTTGGCAAAGGCGTCCACGACTTTCTTTTCTTCGCTAGTCGTACGGCTCGTAGTTGCTTGAGCGATACCCATCGCCTCACCCAGCGCCAACTGCCGCTCCGCCCGCTTGGCACCCATATAGGACCAAACGCCATAGACGAGCGCAGCCACCACCACGGCAACTACCAAATACGTTGTGACTTGTTTCTTATGACCCGAGACGTACTCGGTTGCTTCGCCGACCGTTTCCACAAACTGGTCGTGCTTGATTACATTCTGAAGTGATTTATCCACAGGGAAGTCCTACAAACGGGGAACTCCTAGATTAACACGGCCACCCGCCTCAATGCGAATCGAGCGCCGTACGGATGCGTATGGAATTCGAATAGCGGCCGGAGGCCTCGACGCGCAAAACGGCATAGCCCTCGTCCACCACCGGCGGCAGCTTCGTCTCAACGGCGTAGAAGCCGACGTAGCCGGCTGCCAATTCCGCTCGACTTACCTCGAGCGTCACGCCGTTCAACCAGACTCGCACCGGCGCCACCACTTTCGGTGCATTCTGGGCGGGGGCCGGAACTCCCGCTGGCCACGCTGGTTCTACCTTGCCGAGGCCCGTCAACAGGATTTGCACCTTCATCCCAGCCTTGAGCGCCAGGGTGGGGTCTAAAAGTTCTCCGCTCTCGGCATCCAGCAGCAGGGGTGCCCCATCGCGGTCGGTGAAAATGACAGGCGCCGTTTCGCTCAATTCCAGATCCATTCGCTGCGGCCCGCTACCGGTATTCACTTCGAGCGTGGGTGAGGGAATCTCGGCATCGTAGGGGATTTGTACCTGGGTCTCATCTGCCGTCGCCGACAGGATTGGCACCTTGCGCCCTGACAACTGCACGTCGGTGAGCTTTGCGCCCATGATCGACATTAGGCCACCCGGCGCAGCGCCGCGCGAGTTCATATCTCCTGCGCTGATCAGGGCCGGGGATCTTCGCCGATGCGGCGCATAGGTCAAGAATACGCCTTCGCCCATGAGCGACACATAGAGGAAGTTGCCCCCCTCATTCAACATCACATCGAGAGCTGCTTCCTTCGGCAGGTTCCCGCCCAGCCGGATCCAGCTCGTTGGTCCTGATGCCGTCTCAAGACTGTTTAGCGTGTAATACACCCCACGCTCAGTTGCCAAGTAAATTGCCCCGCTGGCGCGGTCGGCGGAAATGCCGGTTATCTGTTGGGCAGGCAGATCGCTTGTGAGTTCATCCCATTGGGTGCCGCCGTTGCGAGTGCGGTAAACATGCGCGCGGTCCGTAACGCGAATTTCAAGCTGAATCTCAGGCCGTTCTCCATCTACCCACTTGCTCGGGTTCCGAACCGTAGCCGCTTCTCCGCGAGTCACCCATGCGGCTTTGGCGCCTGGCAGCCATTCCACAAGTTCTCCATTTTCCCACTCGGCCACCAATCCGCGTCCGCCTTGGGGTGCAGCCACAAGTCGCGTCAACCGCAAATTCGGTAGGCCCGGGTTCAAGCTGATCCAGGCTCCGCCGCCATCGGAAGACAACCAAAGGCCTTCATTCGTTGCTGCGATCACGCGATCCGGATCCAGGGGCGAAATGGCCAGCGCTTGCACGTTTTTGCCGATCAGTTGCGTGTCGCCGGCCGCAATCAGATTCGTCCAGTGCCGGCCGCCATCGTCGCTGCGCCAGAGCCATTGCCCGGCAGCATAAGCACGATAGCCATTTCCGGGCGAAGCGAAGGCTTTGGCCCCGGGTTCAGGCAACGTGTTCACGATCTTTGCGGACAATCCGGCCCGGGCAGCGGCAGTTGCCACCGGCTGCCAGTTCTCAAAATCTTCTGTCCTGTAGAGTTTCCCGTTGCGCAGTTGAATTTCCACCGAACGCCCATCGACGCCGAACCACGCCCCAGCAACTGGCCCGGACGAAAAGCCGGCCCGAGAATTGTAAACCACCGTTGTGCCAATCGCCCGCCAGTTCAGCGCAAACTCATACCCCTGTGCATACCCCGTCGCCGCCAGGGTGATCAACCCGAGCGTGAGAATCAAACCGCGGCGCTTTGTCCACATCAAAGTGTCAATCCGACACATAAGCCTTATCCATTCTAAACCTGCCGCCAATCCTCAAGATCGGCGGGAATTCTGCCGAACTGTTGATTTGACGGGAGAAAACTTTTCCGGTTTCCGCCGTTTGGGCCCAGGGCACCCTCCGGTGATGAAAATGCTTTGCTATTTTGGTGTTAGTATTAGGGATTAGGTAGTGCTGAGAAAACTCTTCCAATCCGGCCTCTCCGCCTTGGCGATCACTGTCGCCTTTTCCGCCGTGTCCTCTGCGCAGTTCATGCCGATCGCGCCGGGCTCGACTGGCAAGGTGCTGCACGCGCAGGGTCAGGTGCAGGTACTGCGTGATGAGACTCCATGGGCACTCAACGTGGGGGACTTGGTCAATCCTCGCCAGGAGATCCTCACCGGTCTCGATGGTTATGCCAAGATCCAGGTTCCGGATGGCAGTGTTTTCGAAATCTTCCCGAATTCGCGGGCTACCTTCCGCTCGAACCAGGGCAACCTGCGCGAACTTCTCGACCTCTGGATTGGCCGGGTGAAAGTTCACATCGAAAAGCTGAACGGTAAGCCCAACCACAATCGCATTCAAACTCCTTCGGCTGTCATCTCGGTTCGTGGCACCACCTTCGACGTTACGGTCGAGCCTGACGAAATGACACTGGTTTTGGTTGAAGAAGGCCAAGTGGCGGTTCAACATGCCCTGATGCCGTATTCGGATGCCAAGATTTTGAATGGTGGCGATTACCTGCGCGTTTTCAAGAATCAGCCTCTGGCTCAAAAGCAATTCGACCGTGGTCATGTGCTGCAGAAGATGATGCGCATCATGGCTGACGTCTGGCTCAACACTCCCAAGACGGGTGGTGGCACAGCCGGCCCGAGCATCCCTGTTCCTGGACCGACAGGAAACCCTGGGGGTTTACCGGGTGACACGGGCGCACCCGCACCGCCGCCTACCGCACCCCCGCCTCCTCCTCCGGGCTTCTAATGCTTCCTCTGCTGCTCTTGGTATGCGCTCAGAGCATCCCTTCGGAGTGGAGTGTCCGGGAACAACTCGACGACCTCAAAGCCAAGTTCGAAGCGATCCCTCCAGCTCTCGCAAAAGTTGATCTTGACCGTTGGCGTAACCAAGGTGTTGCAGTGGCGTATCTTTCGCAATATGAGTCGATCAACGTCCAGTTGCGCAGTCTCACACTGGCCATTGCCGACCTTCGCCAGACACCTGAAAAACTCTCAGTTGCCTTGGAGATCTTTCTCCGTTTCGACGCACTCGATAACATGCAGCGTGCCGTTATGGAAGCCATTCGCAAATACGAAACTCCGGAGGTGGCCGATTCGATCGAAGCGAGGTTTGTCGAGAGCGCTCCGGTTCGAAATCGCTTTCGCAACTATTTGCTCGACCTCGCCTCCCAGCGCGACCGCGAGTTCGACGTCCTGTTAAGTGAAGCGCAGCGCTGCCGCATCGATCGCAACGTCCCCACGCCGCCCAAGCCACCAGCCCCTGCCAAAAAGAAATGACTCCAGCCGCCCCGCCAGCAGCCAAGACCTTCCACTGCTACATCTGCAAAGAGACCTCAACGGAGATCTGCGTCTACTGCACCAAAGACACTTGCGAGCTTCACCTGTGCGAGCGCTGCAAGCGCTGCACCGATTGCTGCATCTGTTTCCTCGATCAACAAAAGCGTCGTTAGTAATTTTCTCTCGGCGAGCCCGCAGAAGCACACTTCGAGCTCAAGCAGCATCGACACAAATTGGAAATCCGATCCAACAGGCTGCAAACTTCTGGCCGATACGAAAGCTGAAGGCGTTGCTCGGGCTAACATTCGAAACACAAATGGAATCATGTACGTGGGCTAAATGCGAGGCTTTCCCGCCGAACAACTTGGTAGCCGTCCTCCAAGAAAGCCTCCTCTCTAGCCGTAAATGTGTCTCAATTGATACTTGCGCTGCGGTCTAAACGAGCGCTGGACAGGCTACTATCTGGGCGACGAGGCAACGATCCCGTCCGCCCAACCTTGAAGCAGAACGCGAAGGTTTTTTGCGTTGCGGATCTCTTGAGGACAGCAGGTTTCAGTCATTTCATAGTGGGCTTGGTAGATTGTGCGCCCGTTAAATGCGCCCGCACCCTGGATCGTAGCCCGATGAAGAAGCGAAGCGTGAGACATTTGAAGGGAGTTAGTGTAAGCTTCATAGTTCTTTATGAACTCCTCGATCTTGAGCAGGATATCTGCCTTGACGACGGATGGGATGTTCAAGTTAGCAACGTAGTTCTGCATGTTTTGATACTCTGCCTGATACTGGCTCGATGACGACATCACGTAATTTGCAGGTGTAACCTGTTCTGAGGCACTGGTGGGGCCTAAATCTTGAGTTTGGACACGCCGGAAGCCCGTGATTGTCCAACAAGACGGTACCGAGTAAAGAGACTGATCCGACTTTGATTTTTTCCTTGATGTGCCTTGGGGAAACTCAAGCTTGAGGTTGGCGACATTGTTGACTTTGGTCTCGCCTAGACGGCAGCAAGCTTGAAGTCCGGCAGCCTTCCGGTCAGGCCAGAATTTTCCGACACTATTAA
>VFZU01000027.1 GCA_016870995.1 Acidobacteriota bacterium | reverse complement strand
AAGCACAAACGCCCCGATCCCCATCGCCAGGCTTCCCATGAAGAAGCGCACTTTGAAGTCGAGTACCTTCCGCGAAAAATACCAGATCTAAGCAGCGACAATCGCTACGCGAACCGCGTACTCCCAGTCTCCGAGAAAGGCCAAGTTCTTCTGAATCGCGAGCATCGCGATAAAAGTCAGAAAGGGTGCCACATAGGGCACGTTAGGATGATTCAGCATCAGGGCTTGGCTCCGCGGATCCAATTGAGGATCGTGTTGTATTCCGGCGAGTCCTTCTCGAATCGGACACCGCCTCCATGAGGAACAGTATTGCTGCCGGCAACGCCTTCGCTCTCGGCGTTCGAGATCGGCTTTTTCAGGATCAAGCTTTCTTCAGGGTTCTCCAAGTTGACAACCCTCATCGCCGAACCCCAGCTTCCGTCAAAGATCGCGTGGCTCGCATGGCACTGCACGCACGCATAGCCGTCCTTGCCGCGCTTCTCGAGAATCGGCTGTACATAGCCGCGGAAGTAGCTCTCGTCCGGCCGAGCGCCAGTTGAGCTAACAGTCCGCGTCATCGTGCGCGGTCTGGGCGGTGCCGCATTGAAGGCCTTCAGAACTTCGAGATTCACCTCGTCGGCCGGATTCTTCTTGGCAATCGCCACCAGTTGGTCGCGCGCCGCGCCCGCGGGCCCGCTGATCTTCGTGACAGTTCCGAAGCGAGGGTCGCGCGTGAGCAACGCCGCCTGCATCACAAGCCGGCGCATCTCCGGGTCTGCACTTTCCGCAAAAGGCAGAAGCGCACTAGCGAACTTCGTATTGCTCTCGCCAAACAAGACGGTCTGCTCGATATCGTTACCAATCCGGTTGTAGATCGGAGGAGCGACCGAGTGCGGATCTGCCTTGAGATCATAGGTGTCCGCCCGGCGCAGATGGAACTCGGTGATGGCAGCGAGCAGGCGCTTGCGGCTTGCGTCCGATTCTGCGACCAGGAACTTCGAGTACTTGTCGGCCAGTCGCGCCTCATGCTTCAGGCGGCCGCGGATCACAGCTTCGCGATCCTCCTCCTTGGCCATCAGCGGCACCCAGTTGTTGTACATGTAGCGGATGTTCTCGTCGCCAAGGTTGTAGATGCCTTCGCGGAGATTGCGCTCGACCCATTCGTGTTGCGGCTTCTTGAGCCCAGCAAGGAATGCATTCTCAACACGGTCTTTCACCCCGTCATCGGGGCTCCAGAACCATAGCTGCCAAAGCCCCTTCCATGCCTGCATCTGAACAGGCAGACTGATGGAGGAAGTCTTGGCAATCAAAGCGTCGGCAAAGCGGTTATCGAGGGCGAGTTCTCTGAAGTGCGTTGCGAAGACCCGCGTCGCGCCCCATTCCATCCTCGGATCCTTGCTCGCAAGAGCTTCGAGCAGAACGTTGTTACCGGTGGCGCGTCGGCTCAACACTTGACGCATGGCCCAGGCAGCAGTGCGCTGCACGAGCTTGCTTGAGTCTGCCAGATTCGTCTTGAGCAAGGCCAGATCTTCCGTCAGCGCCAGGCGCCCTAGCACCTCGGTCGCCATCTGGCGAACGATGGGATCTTTACCGATTGCATGCTTGCGGACCTGCACCAAAACCTCGGCGGTAGGCTTATCCCAGATGCGGTCAAGGGCTTCGAGCAAAGTCTCCCCGCTCGAGGGCAATTGATCTGCTGTCGATCCCCAGCCCTTCTTTGCTTCCGTATTGGGATAGTAGGCACTCAAGGCGAGCACGGCCATTTGGGTTTCGCGGAACGGGGTACGGAAGTTCTCAAAACTCTGCAAAGGATCGAGCCAGCCGCCGAATTCCTGCTGGCGAGCCAGCAGATGCCGTAGCCCTTTCGCCACTTGGGGGTTCTCTTTGGGGATGCCAGCCGCAGCTAGGGCCCAAAGCGCGTGCCCGGTTTGGAACTCGACATCCTTTTCATTGGGCTCGAGCTTCATCGACCACTGTCCCGTCTCCCGTTGCAGCGATAGGAGCTTCTCGGCGTTTCGAGCGATCTTGCCGGCATACTTCACCTTGTCCACCGCAGCGAGGGCCAGAGTTTGATAGCAGATGTCGATCAGGTTCTTGTGCTGATCCTGCTCGAGGAGCTTGGCAATCCCGGGATCACGCGTGACCTCCCAGGCATACCAGGCGACTTCATAATTGCTTACGAGCGGCTGATTGCCATTCGTCTCATCCGGGGGCAACTGAGTCCGACCGTCGTAGTAAAGCTTGAGGTACTTGCGGACACCATCGTGGAAGCTGGGACGGGTCTCGCCGCTGACCTGCTGCTCAAACAGATCCATCAAATGCGACATGCGGCCAAGGACATTGGCAGGTGCGGAGATGACTCGAGCCCACACGGCACCTTGCTTCTCGAAACCATAGAGCGGCCGGGGGTTGTTGTAGAAGCGTTCAGCAAGGAACTGCTGCGAGTTACGCATCTCGACCCCATAGCCCTGGCGAGCAGCGTAGAGTTGTGCACGCTGGGTGAAGTGGGTGACGTGACAGGCGACACAAAGCGAGGTCTCCTGATGAACATTGGCGATGCGATTAAAGACCCCACCACGGCGTGGAGTATTGGCGTGCCAGCTATCACCGGCACCAAGCAGATAGTCGACGCCAGCGCGGATTGCCTGCTTCGGGTCCGAGTAGGGAGGCAGATCGTATAGACGGGTGCGGAGGCGGTATTCAGGGTGGTTCGCAAGCACACGAACGTAGTAGTCACCAGCTTCTTTGAACACACGGGTCGTGTACTTGTTGCCGGGAAGAGCCTGAACTTCATGTGGCACCGACACAGGGTCTTCCCCTTCGGTAAAGAGAACTGGCTGACCGTTCACGATGCGGAAGATCGAAACATCAACGGGCAGATTGTCCCGCTCCATCAAGTCGACCTGAAACCCGATCAGCCTGGGTTTGCCGCCTTCAAAGCGGAAGCGGTACCAGTCTTCATCCTGGACGTTGCCAAGATAGTTGGCATTGTCACCGGTTGCAAAAACAACCGCGCCGAGTTGGATGGGTGTCGCTTTTGAGTGCTCGCCATTCGGTTCGATCTCAACCTTGTTGGTGATGCCGTAGCTGGTAACGGTAGCCTTGAGCCGCGTGTTGTAGCGGCAATCCGCGGAGGGACGAAACAGGAAGGTCCAATCATTGTCTCCGGCGTTGAAGGTCTTGCTGAGGCGGTCAGCTCCGCAGACAAAAGAAAACGCCGTTTCGTGAGAAACGGCGCCTGTGAGCTGAATCGAGTAGGTGATGCCGGACTTCAAAAGCGCCTGTTGCCCCATGAGAGGGGCAACCAGGAGCAGGGCGGTACAAATCTTCACTACACTAGCTTATCCGCACTTGGCGAGGAGCTCGCGAATGCGTTGTTCGTCCTGCTTGGGAGGCGTCTTGGTGAGCGCCACCTGAGCAGCCTTTTTGGCATTCGCCTTGTCGCCTTTTTAATAGTAGGCCATCGCCAGATGGTAATGATACACATAGCGATTGGGGTCTTTCTTGACGATGTCGGCGAAGATGTTGATCGCCTGGTCGGCAAGATTTTTCTTGATGTAGATCAAGCCAAGGGTGTCTGAAATGTCCGTGTTGGTGGGCAGCTTCTGCTTGGCACGTTCCGCGTAGGAAAGAGCAAGGTCAAGATCGGAACCTTGATCGGCCATGATCATGGCCAGATTATTGAGAGCGAGGACATTGCCCGGGTCGAGCTTGACGACCTGTTCGTAGATCGGCTTGGACTCGGCTTGCTTGCCCATGCGGTCATAAATCATCGCAAGGTTCAGCGGAGCGAGCGGATCGTTTGGCAACAGAGTGCCCGCCTGCTTGAAGTACTTGATCGCGTTTGCGTCGTCGCCCATACGCTTATAGACTTCAGCCAATCGCACTACGACCGAAGGATCTTTGGGATTGGCGGCAAGGAGTTTCTGGAACTCCGGAATAGCGCGTTCGTAATTGCCAACGCGAACCGTTGTGTTGGCCAAAGCGTTGCGGATGTCATTGCGATCTGGAGATTTGACCAGTTCTGCTTCGATGGTCTTGACGGCGATATCGCTCTTGCCGAGTTGTAAGTAGGTTTCGACGGTACCGAGCAAGCCGCGAGTGTCGCTCGGATTGGCCTTCATCATATTCTCGAAGGTGGTCAGCGCTTCAGGCTTCTTGTCGGTGTCGAGTTGAATGCGAGCCGTCATGTAGAGGGCATCGCCCATGGTGGGGTAGCGACCAAGAATGAGATCCAAATCCTTTTGGGCACCGGGGTAATCGCGAGTGCCATAAAGAGCAGTGGCACGCAGCAAGCGACCGCGGACTTCGTTCGGATCGAAGGCAAGGACCTGGTTTGCGTACTCAAGAGCCTTACCGAATTCCTGTTTCTGAAGATAAAGCTGCGAGAGCATGATTTTCGCGACCTGGAAGTCAGGGCGGATCTTAAGCGCTTCTGTCAGCTGAATCATCGCCTGATCAGCATCGCCACGAGCCATATGCGCCTTTGCGAGGCTGAGGCGCATGGCATGGTTCTTGGGATCGCGCGAAACGGTGCTCGAAAGATCCGTAATCGCGGAGTCAACCTGATCCTTCGAACCACTCTGGAGGGCGAGGGTGGCACGCATGGCCATCGCATCGTTGTCCTTCGGGTCTTCCTTGAGGATCTCTTCAACCAGACGAACAGCGTCGGTCTTCTTATTCATGTAGATGTAGGTTTCGACAACACGCTTCTGGTAGTCGTGCTTCTTGGCGACATCTTCTTTGGCGCCTTCCTCGAACTGCTTGAGAGCCCGTTCAAAGTCGCGAATCTTGAAGTAGAAATCTCCAACGATCATGCGGGGCTGTTCGATTTCTTTCGAGTTCTTGCTGAATGCAAGGATCTCGTCGAGAGACGTTTGCATCTTGTCGTATTGCTTGGCCGCAAAATAATGCGCTGCCAACTGGATCTTGAGAACTGGCTGCTTGGTGAGGGCAGCGATTTTGCGCTTGAGAACCTCTTCGGCCTCAGGGATCATTTCCTTCCTGGCGTATTCGGCGTAGAGAACATCGTAGTTGGCGGCATTCTCTTTGTCGGCTGCGATCGCCTTACTGATGTAGGCGATGGCTTCGTCGCGCATACCGCTCTGCATCATGACCTGGAAGAGAACCGTTGAGAGTTCTTTCTGGAAGGGCTTGGAACGATCTGCGGACTGCATGTCCTCGAGGGCGCCCTTGAGATCGTTATCGGCGAGCTTGAGGAAGCCGCGAAGGCGAAGGCCGTCGAAGCTCTTGGGGTCCTTGTCGAGAAGGCGCTTTGAGATGACTTCGATGTCCTTGAGGTACTGCTTGGGCTTCGATTCGCTCTTGGAGTAGATGGCGAGATAGATTTCGGCGAGCTTGGTGGCTGCCGCGGTGTTTGCCTGATCGAGTTCGACGCAGCGCTGGTAGGCCCGCATGGCGTTGATGGGGGCACCCTGCTTCATTTCCGCTTCGGCAAGAGCATAATAAGCCGGAGCAAAACGAGCGTCCTTTTCAAGAGAGCGCTTGTAGAAAATGATGGCTTCTCGGTACTTGCCGTTCTTGAAGTAACGGTCACCAGTATCGAGATATTTCTGCCTGGCTACTTTGGGATCGCTATCGCAACCTGCAAAAGCAAGAACAAGAATCAGGACGGCGGCAATTTTGGTCGTATTCATCACGGTCTGCACCTGTTGGAGTTCCTTAACATCATAGCGCTCTCTTGGGGGCACCTCACCTGAACCTTAAGTACTAAACCGTTGCACGCTGTAAGAAATCGAAAGGGCCATCGTCCTGAACAATAGAGGGGCCTTGTAAACAGAATGATTGCCACCGATCATGAACCTATGGTCAGCACCGAGTTTGAGCGAGTGTACCGAGAATCCAGCGATTCGGTATACCGTTCCGCATATCGCATCCTAGGCAATGCCGAAGATGCGGAAGACGTATTACAGACCGTGTTTTTGCGTTTTCTTCGCCGTGACCCGTCCTTGGGGATTATTGACCAACCGGAACCCTACCTGAGGCGGGCCGCGGTGAATGCGGCACTGGATATGATCCGGTCGCGCAAGACGAAGACCTCGTCCATCGAAGAAATGGCGAATGAACCCTCTTCAAATGCGCGGCAGGAATTGAATACGCGATTGCGCGATGCGCTATCCCGGATTGACGCGAAGTGGGCCGAGATGTTCGTGCTGCGCTTCATCGAAGGATACGGGAATAAGGAAATTGCAAAGCTGCTCGACATGAGTGAAACTCTGGTAGCCGTAACCCTGTTTCGGACCCGGCAAAAACTGCAAAAGGAGATCTAACAACAATGGAACCCAACAAGAAGAAGATCAATCTCGACGACGCGATCCGGGCGATGCAGAGCAACGAACCGAGCGCGGAGCAAAGCCGGGAAGCAACAGCCAAAGTACTGTCCAGCCTGAATACGGAGCTGGGCAGAGTGATTCCGGACCGGTTGCGGACGGAAGCGGATTTTGGCGCGATGTTGAAGCCATACCTGCGCAACGAACTGACCGAAGCCCAAAAGATGCTGGTCGAAGACCACTTGGCGAGCAACCCAGCCTACCGCCGTCAATTGGAAGAATTGAAGGGCAATGTGCGGACTATGCCTCAAGTGAGCCGTCAGCGTTCGACGACACGGACGGTATTGCCGTGGGCGATTGCAGCGGGGCTGATCCTGACGACAGGCTATTTCACGATGGATTCGCTCGACCGGCTGATGGCTCCGAGCGGAGCACGGGCTGAGATCGCCAACGTATCGGGCGATATCTACAAAGTGTCTGCGGCCGGCCTAGTTGCGGTGAAGCTTGGGACGCCGCTGCAGGAAGGGGAAGCGGTTCGCACGGCGAAGGGATCTTCAGCCGTGGTGCGGCTGCCTGACGGTTCGCTCATCGAAATGAACGAGCGCGCGGAGCTGAGCATTTCAGCGGCTTACAGCGGATCGACGATTCGCCTCGAGCGCGGCAACATCCTGGTGCAGGCAGCCAAGCAAAAGAAGGGTTCACTCAAGGTGGCGACCCGTGAAAGCACCGTGTCAGTGAAGGGCACGATCTTCTCGGTGGCGGCTGGTTTGCGCGGCACTCAAGTTGCGGTGGTGGAAGGCCACATCGTAGTGGACCAGGGAGGCAAGGCGGAAGACTTGCTGCCTGGGCAGACCACGGGTTCGCAGGCAATGCTGAAGCGCACCAATGTGGAAGAGCAGATTGCCTGGTCGAAGGATTCGGCCAAATACATGGCCATGATAAGCGAGCTGTCGAAGATCTCAAAGCAGATCGAAGCCTTGCCGATGCCGGCACTGCGGACGCAATCGCGGCTCTTGTCGCGCCTGCCCGCCGATACCGTGGTGTTTGCGGCGATCCCGAACATCTCTGGAACTGTGGCTGATGCGACCAAAATCTTTGAAGAACGCATGAAGCAGAGCCCTGTCTTGAAGGAATGGTGGAGCAGCAAGGAAGTGGGCCAGGTTCGCGAGTTGGCCGAGCGGCTGCGCACGGTTGGCAACCAGTTGGGCGAGGAGATCGTAATTGCGGCATCGATCGGGCCGAACCGTTCGGTGGGCCACCCTGTGCTGATGGCAGAAGTAAAGGGAGCGAACGCACGTATGGCGCTGGAGCCGGAATTGAAGCAATTCGGCAGCGACCATGTTTTGCTGACTGACGCGATGCTGATCGTGGGCGAACGGCCTGCCGAGCAGAGCGGGTTTGAGAATTCGCAACTGGCATCCAGCGTGAAGAAGAGCTATGCGAAAGGTGCTGGCTGGATTCTTGCGGTGGACCTGGCACAAATTCTCACCGGTTCCGTAAACAACAACATGACGGGGATCAACCAAGTGCGCCACCTGATGGTGGAACGCCGCGATATCGCCGGGCGCGCCAATGCAAGCGCCTCGGTGGGCTTCTCGGCTGCGCGCTCTGGAATTGCAAGCTGGCTGGCCGCCCCGGCGCCGATGCCGTCGCTCGATTACATCTCCCCTGACGCTACGTTCGCTATGAGCGCTGTGACCAAGGATGCCCGGTCGATGGCTGAGGAATTCTTCAGCATGACTGGCGCGCAGGTAGCCGAGCTCGAAAAGCAAATCGGGATCAGCGTGATCAACGATATCGCCGGACCGCTGGGTGGAGAAGTAACGATGGCTGTGGACGGAGCTTTGCTGCCCGTGCCGGCTTACGTGTTCGCCACCGAGGTTTACGATGCCGGACGACTGACGACGACGCTACGCCGTGTTGTGGAAGCATTCAACACGCATAGCAACGGAGCACACGGCACGCTCTCGCTGACCGAACAGACGGCCAATGGACAGAGGTTCTATCAAGTGAAGCACTCGGCAATGCCGGTTGAGATTCACTTCGTATATTCGGGTGGCTACATGGTGGCGGCGGGCAATCGGGACACGATTGTGAAGGCGCTGCAAAACCGGACGACTCAGTTGAGCCTGCCTCTAAGCCAGAAGTTCATCAGCCTGCTGCCTGCGGATGCGGAAGTGAATGCTTCAGCGATCCTGTACGCTAATTTTGGTATGGCGTTGCCAGAATTGGGCAGCGAACCGGTACTGATCGTGGCGTACGCAGGACCGGATTCGATTCGGGTTTCCTCATCGAGCGGCTTCTTCGGCCTTGGCCTGGATAGCTTGATGTCGATGGGCAAAGGAACTCCGATGATGCCGCAGTTGCTCAGCTCGATTATGGGCAACACAGGCTTGAGGAAGAAAATAACAAAACAATGAGCACTACTCCCGACGCGGTGATTCAGCTTGACAATCTTTCTGTAACGCTTGGTTCGCGATTGATCCTCAATCAATTGCAGGTGGAACTGAAGGGCAGAACGATTGGATTGCTGGGACCGAATGGCGCGGGCAAGTCGACATTGATCAATACACTGCTGGGCTTTTACGCGCCGTCCTGCGGGACGGCGCGTGTTTTTGGTTACGACGTAAACAAAGACACGCGGCATGTTCGATCGCTGATCGGCTACATGCCCGAGAATGATTCGTTTATCGCAGATATGAACGCGGTGACGTTTATCAGGATGATGGGCGAGCTATCGGGGCTGCCGCCGGAGACGGCACTAGAGCGAGCGCACGAGTGCCTGTTCTATGTCGGGCTGGGCGAAGCACGCTACCGAAAGCTAGGCACTTATTCGCTGGGTATGAAGCAACTAGCGAAGCTGGCGCAGGCAATCGTGCATGGGCCGAAGCTCGTGATTCTGGATGAGCCGACGAACGGACTGGATCCGCCCGCACGGCGTCGCATGCTGAAGATGATTCGGGAAATGCGCGACAACGCCGGAATGAGAATCGTACTTTGCTCCCACCTGCTGCGCGATGTGGAAGACACCTGCGAGGAAGTGATCATTCTCAAAGGTGGGTCGATTGTGCATTACGCGGATCTCGAAGCGGAGCGTAGGGCGAACAAGAGATTTGTGGAACTGGAAACTGTGGGCGACGATGAGGGTTTCGCGGCAGCGATGGAATCGCTGGGAGCGACTTGCGCCATGGCCGGCAAGGGCCGGTGGAAGATGGTGCTGCCCGCGGAATTCAGCTTCAGAGACTTGTTCAAAGTGGCAAGTGAAAAGGATCTCGAACTGCGCCGCCTGAATTACCGCAAGGACACGCTGGAAGATATCTTCCTGAAGGCGATGAATCAATAATGGCTGTCTATAAACGCACATACACGACCTATGCGGGGCCATTGACGCCACCGCGAACGCGGTTTCTGGTGTTGCCAAGGTACTGCTACGAGCGGCTGTTTCAAAGCAGATTTCTGACGGGGTTTCTGGTGGCCTGCTTCTTCTTTCCGTTGGGGTGCGCAGGCTACATCTATCTGGTCAACAACCTGTCGGTGTTTACGAGCATGGGTGTTCCTGCACCGGAGTTTCTAAAGATTGATTCGTCGTTCTTCCGCTTTCTGATGAACTTTCAAGGAGCGATGGCTTACATTCTGACGGCGCTGATCGGACCAAGCCTGATCGCGCCAGATCTGGCAAACAACGCCTTGCCAACTTATTTCTCGAGGCCGTTTTCGCGAACCGAGTATGTGATTGGAAAAGTGTCTGTACTGTTCATACTTTTGTCGATCATTACCTGGGTGCCGGGAGTGTTGCTCTTCATCCTGCAGGTGTCGCAAGCGGGAGGGGATTGGTTGTCGAACAACTGGTTCATTCTGCGGGCGGTCGTCCTGGGCCAGGTGGCCTGGATCCTTCTGCTTTCGTTGCTTTCAGTGGCATTGTCGGCATGGGTGAAATGGAAGGTCGTGGCGGGAGCGCTGATTCTCGGCGTCTTTGGCATCGGCGCCGGCCTGGCGGGCATCATCAACTCCATCCTGCGTACGGACTACGGGGCGATGATCGACCTGTCGCGGATCATGTACACGATCTGGTCTGACCAACTGAACATCGAAACCTCGACCGGCCTCGAACCGTTCGAGGCCTGGCTCTCGTTTATCGCTGTGTGTGTCATCTGCTTGCTGATGTTGGAGCGCAAGATTCGCCCGAAGGAGATTGTGCGGTAATGGCGACAAACGAAGAAATCGTTTTCGATAATGTGTCGCGCTTCTACGGAGAAGTGCTGGGCGTGAACCGTGTGAACCTCTCGATTCCGCCGGGAATCACGAGTCTTGTTGGGCCGAACGGCAGCGGCAAGACAACGTTAATGAACCTGATGACCGGACTGGTGAGGGCCACTCGCGGAAGCATCTCTGTGCGTGGAATCCGGCCTGACGAATCAGAGAAACTATTTCGAATTCTTGGGTACTGCACTCAGTTCGATTCGTTTCCGCGGGGGTATACCGGATTCCAATTCGTTCATGCGTCGCTAATGCTACAAGGCTGGGATGCCAAAGTCGCTGAGGCGAAGGCGTGGCAGGCAATCGAAAAAGTGAATCTGGTGGAGCCTGCCAAGCGGAAGGTGGCTGCGTACTCGAAAGGGATGCGGCAGAGAATCCGGCTGGCGCAAGCGATTGCACATCAGCCGCAGGTGTTGATTCTGGATGAGCCGCTGAATGGCCTCGATCCGCTCGTGCGATCTGAGACGATCGCTCTGTTTCGTGAGCAAGCTGAGCGCGGGGCGCATGTGATTGTGTCCAGCCACGTCTTGCATGAAGTAGACATGATTTCCGACCAGGTGATCTTGCTCGCCAACGGATATGTCGTGGCGGAAGGGGCGATTCGCGGAGTCCGCGAAGAGATTTCGGACCGGCCACACCAGATCGTGATTCGATGCGACAAGCCGTCGGAGATGGCTTCGAAGATTTTTCAATTCGACCATGTAGTGGAAGCGCGGATTCATCCCGATTTTCAGGGAATTCTGGTGAAGACCACAAACTCAAGCCAGTTTCACAAGCTGCTGAATCGGTTGGTGATGGAAGGGATCAACATCGAGACCATCGCACCCGCCGATGATGGTGTGAATTCGCTTTATGAGTATCTGATTGGAGATGAAGGAGCGCAAAAATGACGGGCTTCGCACTGTGGCAGCGGCAAATTTTGACGATCGTGAGTCTGGAATGGAAGAAGACGCTCTTCGCAAAGCGAGGGCTGTGGGTGTACGCGCTCGCATTCTTGCCAGCACTGTTATTCGGAATCAATGCGATCCGCGTGCAGAACCAGAGGGATGCGCAAATGGAAATCCAAAGAGCGGCTCCGAATGCGGCAGCAGTTACAGCAGCAATCCAGACGGGCATGAGCGTGGATGATGTTACGAGGAAGCTGGTGGACGACAAGGTACCGTTCACGAAGTTCAAGCGGAGGAAGAAGTTTGAGTTTGTTCGGTACAGCGACGGAACGAACACCTGGGAACTGATGTTTGTTGAGGGCAAGCTGACCGAGAAGCGGAATCGGGACGAGGCGCGACTGAGCGACAGCATCCGGGCATTTGCCGGAGCGTTTCAATACTTCTTTCTGCGGCTCGCAGTGTTCTTCGGTTGCGTCGGGATCTTTATGAACCTGTTTCGGGGAGAGATGCTGGATCAGAGCCTGCACCACTATCTGCTAGCGCCCGTAAAACGGGAAGTTTTGATGGTGGGCAAGTATCTGGCTGGATTGGTAGCGACGATTGCTATTTTTTGTACCAGCGCGGCACTGCAGTTTGCACTGATGCTGGGAGCCCATTCAAGCCGTGAAGTGAATGAATATCTGGCTGGAGAGGGATGGGCACATCTGGTGAGCTACCTCGGCGTGACGGCGCTGGGATGCGTCGGATACGGAAGCATCTTCCTGGCGGCTGGAATCATCATGAAAAACCCGCTGATTCCGGCGACAGGGATCTTGTTCTGGGAGGGCATGAACTGGTTTCTGCCAACAATGCTGAAGCAGTTGAGCATCATTTACTACCTGCAAGCGCTATGCCCGGTGGTGGCTCCGTTGAGCGGAGATATCCCGGAGCCGTTGAAGTTGCTGGCGACAACGGCGGCACCAATTGCAGCGCCCATCGCAGTGATGGGAGTGTTTGCGGCGGCGGGGATGGTATTGACATTTGCGTCCATCTACGTGAGGAAGCTCGAGATCAATTACGGAGCGGACTAAATGCGCTTTCTGCGGGCCGACGAGGTGCCGCTTGGATCGCTGATGGTTTATCGGATTTCACCGACCGGCCCCATCGTGAACTGTTTGCTGTATCTCCCGATGATGGGGATGCTGAGCTGGCAGGCGTTGCGGCTTCCATGGGTATGGATTGTCGTGGGATTTCTGCTGCTGATTGAGATCTACACGATTCGGCAGGTTCGGGATTGCTTTGGACCGCAGGCCTGGCTTGTGGCGATTGGCAATGGATCGATGTCCCTCAAATGGCGGCCTTATCAGAATACGCATCTGCCACCAGACGATTTGCAGGTGGCTAAGGTGGAATTAAGCCGGTTTGCTGGGGCGCAGCGGATTTCACGCTGGACTCTGAGCGAGCATAGCGCGCACTTTGATGACTGCGTGGAGTTGACGTTTTCGTCGAGCCTGAACCCAAGACCGCTGGGAGATCACTTACTCGATGAACAGAACAAGGGTTCGACGCGTGGACAGTTTCCGATGATTCTGCATTCAGGAAATGTGTTGCGGGTGCAGTGGCAATGCCGACCTGGGGTGCGGGAGTTTTTGCGGGTGCTCGAGAGCCACGAGATTCCAGCAAAGCTGTGAGAATCGGCTACGAGTGATCCCATGCCTGAACTGATTGATACGGGTCCCAGGGCGTTTGCTTCAGGCGAAGCGTTGCTCAAGAGATTGGAGCCTTTGCTTCAGGCGAGGTAGTTCGGGGCTGGAGGCGATCAGGTTGTTGAGCTCGAAGGGGTCGGACTTCAGGTCGTAGAGCTCGTTCGATTCTTTGAGGTTGCGATACTCGATGTACTTGTGACGATCGGTGCGGATGGCGCGGTAGCCCATGTTGCGAATGCGCGGGAAGACTTTGTCGGTAACGTACTCAAACAAGAGTTCATTGCGCCATGGGATTCGCTTGTTTTGAAGGAGTGGAGCCAGGGATTGGCCGTGGAACGGTTGGGTCGTAGAGATGCCAGCGAGGTCGAGCATCGTAGGGGCGATGTCGACCGAGGCGACCATCTGTTCGGGCTTGATGCCGGGCTTGATGCGCCCCGGGGCGCGCATGATGAGCGGGATGCGGATGGTTTCTTCGTAGGCGAGGCGGCGTTCGGGGTTGAGGCAGTGCTCGCCATAGAAATAGCCATGGTCGGAGGTGAGGATGAAAACGGTGTTGTCGAGTTGGCCCGAGCGCTCAAGAGCGGATCGCATTTCGCCAATGCCCTCGTCGATGGCCTTGGTCATGCGCATGCGGTTGAGGATGGTAGCGTCGTCGGTGGCTGTTTTCGGGCTAAGAGGCTCGACGCCGGCAATGACCTGCTGGAGGGCTGGTTTGTTGCGGGGCGGGACTTGATAATTGCTGCGGCGGGGGATTTGGGCTGCGGCGTAGAGGTTCTTATGGCGAGGAGCAACGATGAATTCATCGGCGGTGCCGAAGCCGGTGACGGTTCCGTCGGCGTTTTGAGTGATGGAAGGGTGGATGGCCTTGTGGGCGAGGTAGAGACAGAAGGGTTGGGTTCGTTTCGCGTTAATGACTTCGATGGAGCGAGAGGTGAGGATGTCAGTGATATAGCCTTTGACGCGGGCGGTTTTGCCGTTTTCGTTGAGGAGAGGATCGATCGATTCGCCCTGACCGGGGAAGCTGACCCAACGATTGAAGCCGGGCCGAGGGGAATCGTCGACGCCCATGTGCCACTTGCCGATGAAGGCGGTGTCATAGCCGTTGTTGTGAAGCAACCGGGGCCAGGTAATGAGGCGGTGGCTCTGGGGACTGCGGTCGACGTTGTCGAGGATTCCGTGAGAGTGAGTTTGGAGACCGGTGAGAAAAGTGGCGCGACTGGGAGAGCAAAGCGGCGTGGTGGCGAAGGCGTTGCGAAACATTGCACCTTCGCGGGCCAGACGGTTGATGTTGGGAGTCTGCGCGAACGGATGGCCGGAACAAGCGAGTTCGTCCCAACGGAGATCGTCGACGAGGACGAAGACAAAGTTAGGGCGAGGCTTGGGCTGGAAGGCGGCAAGAAAGCCGCGACGAGTCAGGGGCGCTACTGGCCGCATTTCCGTTCGGCCATCTTCGCTTGAACTGCAGCCATGAGCTTGTCCTCAAGTGCGGCGGGAACGGCTTTGGGCGCGCAGCCCTTGTAGATCTTGAGAGTCTTCTTGGTGGTGTCGAGGATCACCCAGCAAGTTGGGCACTCTTCGACGTGCTTATCGAGTTCTTTTTTGGTCTCTGGATCGAGACAGGAATCGAGATAGTCGGTGAGCTCGCGGAGGAAGTCTTTACAGGAAGGCAAACGCGTCGTCCCCCTTCTGTTTGAACACGCGGGTGAGCTTTTCGCGAAGTTGGAGGCGGGCACGAAGCAGGCGGCTCTTCACGGCGGGAATGCTCAGCCCGAGCATATCAGCAGTTTCTTCGGTAGACAATTCTTCGACATCGCGCAGAACGAATACGGTGCGGAAGCCTTCGGGGAGGCTGGCGATGGTTGTGTCGAGGAGTTCGCGGAGCTCTTCCTGGGAGTACCTGTCTTCGGGGTTGCCCTCCCAGACAGCAATTTCGCGCGTGATGGTGTCCTCACCGGTGGATAGCTCTTCGTCGAGGGAAACCACGCGGCCAGTCTTGCGCTTGCGCAGTTTCATGAGGGATTCGTTCATGGCAATGCGGACCAGCCAAGTGTAAAACCTGCTGTTGCCCTGGAAGCCATCCAGGTGAGTGTACGCTTTCATGAACGTTTCTTGCAGCACGTCTTCTGAGTCCTCGTCATTGTTAGTGATGTTGCGAGCGACGCGAAGGATGCGGCGACTATAGCGTTTTACCAGTTCGGGAAACGCTCCGTTGTCACCTGTTTTTGCCAGTTCGACGAGATGCTCGTCTGTTGGCGGCTCCGTGGAAGTCATTACTGCGCTCATTCTAGCCTTTTCGTTTCGAGGGACTGAAAAGTTACGCGAGAAGCCCATGCTACGCTGAAATTGAATCCCCAAAATCCATGAGTGAAGTCCTTGTAACCCTGCCTGACGGGAGCCAGAAGGCATTCCCCGCCGGGACCCGTCCGCTTGATGTCGCTGCTTTGATTTCGAAGCGGTTGGCGGAAGATGCAATTGTCGCGAAAGTGAACGGAGGGCTGTGGGATCTGACGCGGCCGCTCGAAGGAGATGCGTCGCTGAGCATCTTGACGACGAAGGACGAGGCTGCGCTGGAAGTGTATCGTCACTCGACGGCGCACTTGTTGGCTGCGGCGGTGCTGGAGTTGTATCCGGAGACGAAACTGGGAATCGGCCCGCCGATCGAGAACGGTTTTTACTACGATTTTGATCGCAAGGAGCCGTTTACGCCTGAGGATCTCGAAAAACTCGAGAAGAAGATGGCTGAGATCCGCGACCGGGATCTGACGTTTGATCGGAAGCTGATGCCGAAGCCCGAAGGGATCGCGAAGTATACGGAGATGAACGAGCCGATGAAGGTGGAGTTGATCACCGAGCGGGCCGATGACATCTTTAGCGAGTACACGCTGGGGCCGCATTTCATCGATTTCTGCCGGGGACCGCATGTGCCGTCGACGAAGAAGCTGAAGGCGTTCAAATTGTTGAGCGTGGCGGGAGCGTATTGGAAGGGCGACGAGAAGCGGCAGCAACTGCAGCGGATCTATGGGACGGCGTGGTTTTCGCAAAAGGACCTCGACGAGTTTTTGAAGCAGCTTGAAGAGGCCAAAAAGCGGGATCACCGCAAATTGGGTAAGGAACTGGATCTGATCTCGATTCAGGAATTGGCCGGGCCTGGGCTGATCTTCTTCCATCCGAAGGGCGCGCTGGTGCGCAAGATCATGGAAGACTGGATGCGCGATGCGTATCTGTCGCGTGGGTATGACCTGGTGGTAACGCCGCACGTGGCGCGGCGGCAATTGTGGGAAGTGTCGGGGCATGCGAATTTCTATGGGGAGAACATGTTTGTCCCGATGGAGCTCGACGATGCGACGTATCAGCTGAAGCCGATGAACTGTCCGTGCCACATCCTGATCTACGACAACAAGCAGTACAGCTACCGGGATCTTCCTGTGAGGCTGGGCGAGTTGGGAACGGTGTACCGGTATGAACGGTCCGGGACACTGCACGGGCTGTTGCGCGTGCGTGGATTCTGCCAGGACGATGCGCATATCTTCTGCACGCCGGAACAGGTAGAGAGCGAAGTGATGGGGTGTCTCGAGTTTGCGTTCGATACTTTGAAGACGTTTGGATTTGAGAAGTACGAAGCTGAGCTTTCGACGTGGGATGGCGGCATTTCGGACAAGTATGTAGGAACGCCTGAGGAGTGGCAACTGGCTGAAAATGCGCTGCGAAATGCAGTGGACAAGCTAGGGCTGGCAGTGAAGGTAATGCCGGATGAGGCCGCGTTTTATGGGCCGAAGATCGACGTGAAGCTGGTGGATGCGATCGGACGAAAGTGGCAGCTTTCGACAGTGCAGTTTGACTTCAACCTGCCGCGGCGATTCAAGTTGAACTACATCGGCGAGGACGGAACGAAGCACACGCCGATGATGGTGCACCGTGCGCTGTTTGGCAGCGTGGAGCGGTTCTTCGGCATTCTGGTTGAGCATTACGCGGGTGCGTTCCCGGTGTGGCTGGCGCCTGTGCAGGTGGCACTGTTGCCGGTAACGGACCGGGCGAATGTGTACGCCGATGAGTTGGCGGCGAAGCTGAAGGAGCAGGGTTATCGCGTCGAAATCGATAAGCGGAACGAGAAGGTGAACTTCAAGATCCGCGAAGCGCAACTGCAGAAGATTCCTTACATGCTGGTGATCGGAGATCGCGAAGTGGACGCGGGTACTGTGTCGGTTCGCAACCGGCGGCATGGGGATCTGGGCGCGAAGAAGTTCGACGACTTTGTCGCTTTGCTTGCCGAAGCGGATCGCAGTAAGACGCCTGTCGAGTAAATGACTTCGCTGCTTTGGCTGTTGGCGCTCGGAACGCTGATTTATTGTTTCCTTGTTTTGGGGGCAGTGTATCGGTATCTGAGCGTCGTGCCGGCGCGGCGCGGGACGTTGGGGATCTCCATATTGAAGCCTTTGAAAGGCGTGGACCTTGGGCTTGAAGAGAACCTGCGTTCGTTTTTTGAGCAGCAGTATGCGGGGGCTTGGGAGATCGTGTTTGCGCTCGCTTCCGCAAAGGATCCGGCGCGGGGTGTGGTGGAACGATTGCAGATCGCGTATCCGAATGTGGTTTCGCGATTGTTGATTGTGGGGGAACCAGGTTACGCGAATGCGAAGGTTTGGAGCCTGGAGAAGCTGTGCGAGGCGGCTTCGCGTGAAGTGGTGGTGATGGCAGATTCAGACATTCGCGTGACGCCCGAGTTGTTGAGCGTGGTGGCTGGAGAGTTTGAGGCAGATGCGAAGTTGGGCGTAGCAACTTGTCCTTACCGGGCGGTGGCGGGGGACAGCTTGTGGAGCCAGACCGAAGCGTTGGGGATGAACACCGAGTTCGTCGCGGGCGTGCTGGTGGCGCGGATGCTGGATGGGATGAAGTTTACGGTGGGGCCGACGGTTGTGGCGCGACGGACGGCGATTGAGGCGATTGGCGGGTGGGCGAGTTTGAAGGATTATCTGGCGGAAGATTTTGTGTTGGGGCAGAAGGTTGTGGAGAAGGGATGGAACTCAATGCTTTCGAGTTATGTGGTGGAGCATCGAATTGGGGCTGAGGGTCTTGAGAAGAACTTCGCGCATCGATTGCGATGGGCGAGATCGACGCGGAGGTCGCGGCCGGCGGGGTATGTGGGGCAGTTCTTTACGAATCCTCTGCCGATTCTGTTAATGGTGTGGCCGTTGACGGGATTTGAGGTGGGGTTTCTTGGGGCGGCGTTGATGTTGCGGTTTACGGTTGCGTTCGCGACTTCGAATGGAGTGTTGAACGATAGCTTTCATCCGCGCCACTTCTACCAATTGCCAATACAGGATCTGCTGAGCTTCGGGTTTTGGCTGGCAGGGTTCTTTGGCAATACGATCGAGTGGCGCGGAAAAACTTATGTACTCAAGGCCGACGGCACGTTTGTGCCTAAGGCTTGACTCCGACGAGAGGTTTCTTCTTCTCGCGCCAATCTTTGAGTCCACAGGATGCGGCTACTTTGTAACCGGCTTTGGTGAGCATGTCCGCGGCACGCGCGGCTCGGCCTCCGCCGTTTCAAGCGGTGATGATGGTCTTGTTCTTGGGGACCTCGGACATACGCTTTTCGAGTTCGCCAATGGGAATATTTACGTAACCCTTGAGGGATCCGAGTTCTTCGATCTCCTTGGGTTCGCGGACGTCGAGGAAGAACATGTTCTTCTCATCTTTGAGGAGTTTGGCGAGGTCTTCAGCGTCGGTGATCTGCCGGGTTTGGGCAAAGGCAGCCAACGCGAAGGCCATCGCTACGATGAGCCTTTTCATGGATAAAGTGTATCTAAAGGAATTATGGGAAGACCACTGGAATTCGACCGATGCGCGGTGATCGCGAAGGCGAAGGAAGTGTTTCACCGGGCGGGCTACGAAGCGGCGAGCATCGAGGACCTGACGGAGGCGACGGGATTGTCGCGGGCGAGCTTGTACAACTCGTTTGGGGATAAACGGGGGTTGTTGCTGGCGACTTTGGATGCAGCTTGCGATGAGGGGACGCAAATCCGGGAGCAGGCTGCGGCGCGGAAGTGCGGGGCGCGAAAGATATTGAAGGAGTTCTTTGCGAAGCTGGCGACGATGCAGGGGCAGGGGTGTTACCTGTTGACGCTGGGGTCGGAGTTGTCGGCTTCTGATGATGAGGTGAAACAGCGGGTGGAAGGGGCGCTTGAAGAACATCGACAGATGTTTGCCGGAATCTTGCGACGGGAAGGTGGAATGACAGAGAAGCAGGTGGAAGTGGGGGCTGGAGCGCTGTTGGGAACGATGGTAGCGGTGCTGTCGCTCGTGAGGGTGAAGCCGGAGGAGGCGTTGCTCGAACAGGTGATCCAGCACGGGTTGAAGATTTTGGACTAACTGTTCTAAAAAAGTTGCGACCGATTTTGGAATGTTGAGTCCAAAAAGCATGACACACTCACTTACCAACAAGATTGCAGTCGTAACGGGCGCCAGCCGCGGGATTGGACGGGCCACCGCCCTCAAGCTCGCCAAGGAAGGCGCCGAAGTATTTGTACACTACAGCGTGAGCAAAGAATCCGCCGAGGCGGTAGTTGCCGAGATCGCGAAGACCGGCAATAAGGCCAAGGCAATACATGCCGATTTGAGCAAAGTAGCGGGAGCGGTGAAGCTGGCCGAACAGATTCCTGGCAACATCGACATTCTCGTGAACAACGCGGGAGTGGCAGAGTTCGTCGGACTGGCCGAGACGACGGAAGAGCAGTTTGACAAGCAGTTCAATGTGAACGTAAAGGGGCTGTTCTTCGTGACGCAGAAGCTGGCGCCGAAAATCAACGATAACGGGCGGATCATCAATTTGTCGAGCGTTGTGGCAACGCGGTCGTTCGAGGGGATCCCCTCTTATTCAGCCACCAAGGGTGCGGTGGAGACGTTGACGATTCAGCTTGCCGGTGAGTTTGGCAAGAGAGGCATCACTGTCAATGCCGTGGCGCCCGGGATTATCGCGACGGACATGGCAGCTCCGATCGTGGACAATCACGGGGACAGCGTGTCGAAGGCGATTCAGGCGATTCCGCGGCTGGGCCAGCCGGAGGATGTGGCCGATGCGATCGCGGCGCTGGCAGGGGAAGGCGGTCGCTGGATCACCGGACAGAGCATTGCGGTGAGCGGCGGAACCAAGATCTAAGGCTTGGGGAGCGTCGCCCACGGCTCGACGTGGCAGCTCTTCATCCAGGCTTCGTAGCGCCGGGTCAGATCCGTGACCCGGCGCAGTTGTTTTTCGGCGAGGTTGTTGAGTTCGGTGCGGTCGGCAGCAAGATCATAAAGTTCCCATGGGCCTTTGTGTTGGGCCACGAGCTTGAAGTTGCCGGAGCGGATGGCGCGGTTGCCCTGATGCTCCCAGAACAGGTCCCTGGGAGATTGGTTTGGACGGCCCTTGAGATTGGGAATGAGGGAGCGACCTTCGCAGAAAGAGGGCGGCGCGAGACCGGCAGCTTCAGCACAGGTTGGCATGAGGTCGATGAGATGGCCGGGTGTGTGATCGAGGCGATTGGGCTTGAGCTGGTTGCCCCAGGAGGCAATGAGAGGCGTTGAGATGCCGCCTTCGTGGACCCACTGCTTGTGGAGACGAAAGGGCGTGTTTGAAACGTGGGCCCAATCGGGGCCGAAGCTTGAATAAGTAGTGGAGGGGCCGGGGGCTGCGCCGACAATATTGCCACCGGGCGGGCTGCCTTCAGGAGCCCAGACATCGGCGCGGCGGCGGGCGATCGATTCGTTGCTGGCACCGTTGTCAGAGAGGAAGAGGAACAGAGTGTTGTCGATTTGGCCAGCCTTGCGAACGGCTTCGACGATGCGGCCGACATTGAGATCGAGGCGATAGACCATGGCGGCGTGGGCGGCCATACGGGAGGCTTGCCAGTCTTGATTGGGGGCTGTTGGCCAGGGAGGAGCTACGGAGTCGCGAGGCGAGAGCGGCCATCGTGAACTGAGGATCCCGAGATCCAGTTGACGCCTGTAACGGCGAGCGCGGATTTCATCCCAGCCAACTTTGTAAATGTCTTCGAAGCGCTTGATGTCATCGGCTGGGGCATGGAGCGGCCAGTGGGGCGCAGTGAAGGCGGTGTAGTGAAAGAAAGGTTTTTGCGCGGCAACGGACTCGTTGATGAAGCGAATCGAAGCATCGCCGAGGAGGTCTGTGTAGAAGCCCTCGGCAAGGCCGGTGCGCTGGTTGTCCTCATAGATCGGACCAGGCTTAAAGTAATTGACGCCACCGGCCATTGCGCCGTAGTAGCGGGAGAAGCCGCGCTGCATGGGCCATGTGTCGCGCTGAGCTGGAGTGTCATTTGCGACGTGCCATTTGCCAGCCATCGTGGATCGGTAGCCAGCGACGACAAGGACCTCGGCAATGGTTTTGCAATCGGGATTGAGTCGACCACGGTAGCCGGGGAGCTTGCGGTCTTCCAGCATATGGCCTACGCCGGCCTGGTGTGAGTAGAGGCCAGTGAGCAATGAGGCGCGTGAGGGGCAGCAACGAGCCGTGTTGTAGAAGTGAGTGAAGCGAACGCCTCGGCTCGCGAGAGCGTCGAGGTTGGGTGTTTCGATTTCGCTGCCGTAGCAAGAAAGATCTGAGAAGCCCATGTCATCTGCGAGGATGAGGACGATGTTGGCTCGACGTGAAGCAGGTGCGGCGGCCGCGAGGCCGAGGTTGAGAAAGCTGCGACGGTCGAGCATGGCTTAGGGTTTGTCGGGGACGACTTCGCCTTTTTTACGGAGCGTGGGTGGCTTGCGGCCTTTGAGCTTAGGGTCGCCTTCGACTTTCTTTTCGGCGGCAGCCTTTTCTTCTTTTTCGGCGGTGGACAGGAGGGCTTCGCGGTCGGCCTTTTGCTTCTTGTTGTCGTCGACGACGCGCTTGCCGCGAGCGGCGAGATCTTCCTGGCTGGATTCGATCGAGTCGCGGGTAGTTTCGATTGCCGTGGTGAGGGCGAACTCGTAGCGGGAGAGATCCTTGGCTTCGAGCTCGGAGAACTTCTCAAGTTTCTTGAGCATGTTCTGCTCGGCCTTCATGACGGTTTGAACGCCTTCTTCGACGAGGAGGCCGCGGCGGAGGGCGTCGTCGACAACGATGTCCATTGCCTCGATGATCTTGGCGTACTGATCGAGGAGGTCGTGAATGAGGATGGAGCGGCCGGCTTTCTCTTTGGCGAAGAGTTGCTCAAGTTGATCGACTCGCTGGCGAGCAAAGAGGAGGTAGAGCTTGAGGCGCTCGTTGGGTTCCTGGGTGATGCGGACGCGCTCGATTTCGTCTGCAGTGAGGAAGTCTTTTTGAGCTTTGAGAAGTGTTGCGAACGGGAGAGCGAAGAGGAGGCGGCGGGTCATGGCTTTTTGCTCATTACTCCTTCGAGAAGTTTCTCGTGGACCGTGTTGATGCGGGACTGAGCGGCTTCGATGGTTGGACGTTCGTCGATGCCGGCTTCCTTGATCAATGCATCGACGCGGCGGAGGATCTCGCGGGTACGGAGTTCGGCCTTTTTGTAGTTGCCGCCGTTTTTGTGAGGGGGCTTGCCCATGTCCTCCAGGGATTTTAGGGCGAACTCGGAGGCTTCGGCGGCAAGATTGTAGTTCTTGTCGACTGCGGCCTTGGTGGCGGTATCGAGGGCAAGCTGATAGCGCTTTTCAGCGATGGGCTCGTTTTGAACCGCATCGGGGATTTGCATTAAGAGCAGGAGCGTGGCGAGGATCATCGGTTTACTTCATTCTCGAGGAGCTTGAGGCGCTGGCGGGCCTTGAACTCTTCGTCAGGAAACTTGCCGCCGGCAACGTTGAGAAAGTCCTGGTAGGCGGCGATGGCGAGCTTGGATTGCGCGCGGTTTTGGCGGACTTTGTCGAGGGTGATGGCGCGGAGATATTTGTGACCGGGCTTTTCGGCGTTGAGTTGTTTGACTTTGTCGAGGGCGGGGAGAGCCACATCGTAGCGCTCCATCATGACGGTGACCATGGCTAGATCGGACCAGGCGTCAGCAGATTGGGGATTGATCTTGGCGGCGAGAGCGAACTGGTTGGCCGCGAGATCGAACTTGCGGAGGTCGCGGAGAAGGCGACCGTAGAGGATGCGGAGCTCGCCGTTGTTGGGTTCGAGGCGGAGGGCGGCGTCCATGATGGGCTGGCACTTCTCGGGCTGCTTGTTTTGGAGATAGGCAGTGGCAAGGGCGGTGAGATTGGCGACCGTGGGTGAGGCCTTGACGGCAGCTTCCAGCTCAGGGATGGCGCTGCCTGCCTTGCCGGTATTGATGAGGAGCTCGCCGAGACGTTCGCGGGCGGCAGTGTCGTTGGGGAAGCGGCGATAGATGGCAATGGCGGCGTCGAAGTTTTTGTCGGCTTCATAGACGCTGGCGAGGTGGAGGAGGGCGGGCTGAAAGTTGGGGTCCATTGCAGCGGCCTGTTCGATGAAGACGGCGCCTTCGGCTGTTTTGCCCTGATTGAGGAGGGATTGGCCGAGGCCCTGGACAGCCTCTGGAGACTTGGGATTGATGGCGAAGGCGCGGCGGTAGGCTTGCTCGGCGGCAGCGCCTTTGTTGATCTCGATGAGGGCTTCGCCGAGGTAGTAGTTGGGGCGGAATTGATCGGGTTTCTGGGTGGCGGCGGCATCGAGCAGCGGAGCGGCTTCGTTGGGGAGCTTTTGACGGAGGAGAAGGATGCCGAGATTGAGTTGGGCTTCATAAAGGCCGGGCTGGAGTTCGAGGACCTTGCGGTAGCTCGAGGTGGCCTCGGCGTCCTTGTTCTGCATGGACTGGGCGAAGGCGAGGTTGAAGTAGGCAGAGTAGTCTTTGGCGTCAGCGGCGACGGCTTTGAGGAACTGGGCTTCGGCTTCGGCGGGCTTTCCCGCGTCGAGGAGTTTGATGCCCTCTTCAATGGGGGACTGCAGAGCGAGGGCAAGCAGGAACAACGGACTCACGGCTTCAGCATACCGCTAACTATTGAGGGATTTTTGCAACCGTTTTTTGGCACACCCTGTCTTAAGGCCGAGGAGAATGAAGCATGGCATCGATTGGAGAAGGAATGGGCGCGCTGGCGCTGGCTGGCGGGATTGTTGGGTAT
This sequence comes from Acidobacteriota bacterium, assembly GCA_016870995.1. Classification (GTDB taxonomy): domain Bacteria; phylum Acidobacteriota; class Terriglobia; order Bryobacterales; family Bryobacteraceae; genus Bryobacter. The sequence continues at coordinate 30,370 of VFZU01000027.1, read as the reverse complement.
CTGTTTGTGACCCATCAGACGAAGCAGAAGCGGCTTGAGATCATTCATCAGGAACGGCTGATTGCGATGGAAAAAGGGATTCCGCTGCCGGAGTTGCCACTCGAGCCTTCGACGAATGCGGGTGGTATGGATTCGCAAAGGGTGCTGCCGATTTTGGGGATCGTGCTGCTGAGTCTTGCGGCTGGAGCGATGGTGATGATGTACCTCGTTCTGACAGGCGAGAATCATCGATTGTGGGTGGTACCTTTGCCCTTTTTGTTTTTGGGTGTGGGACTGATTGCATTCGATTTGATGAGCCGTAAGTCTGAGCGTTGAGATTGGTGGAAACGGATCGTCAGCTCGTTGAAGCAACGCAAGGCGGGAGCCAGAAGGCTTTCGCCGAGCTTGTCGCGCGGCATAGCCAGCGCGCATTTCGACTTGCTTTGTCGATCCTGGGAAGGGAGTTTAAGGCGGAAGCGGAGGATGTGACACAAGAGGTGTTCTGGAAGGCACATGGGGCGATTCGGGAGTTTCGGGGAGAGGCTGAGTTCGGGAGTTGGGTGTACCGGATTGCTTTCAATTTGTCAGTGAATTTGAAGTCGCGGGTTCGGTTTCGGAAGCCGCATGGTGGGGAGAAAGTGCTGGAGCGGCTGGTGTCGCCACGGCCCGGGCCAGAGTTGCAGATGGAAATGAGGGAGCGGGACCTCGCACTGGCGGAGTGTATTGGAGAGTTGCCCGAGGTTTATCAATCGGCGTTGCGGCTTTACTATTGGCTGGGGGCAGGGATGAGTGAAGTCGCTGAGTTGTTGGGCGTGCCGGAGAATACGGTGAAGTCTTATCTGCATCGGGCGAGGAAGCTGCTTGAATACCGGCTGAAGGAGAAAGGATTTGGCGATGAGTGAAGATCGTTTTGAGTTGATGTTGCGGGAGTCGCTCAGCGGGCCGGAGCCGAAGCTTGGGCCTGAGTTTGAGAGACGGCTGATGCGGAAACTGGAGCGGAAGTCGCAGCAGATGAGCCGGGCGGGTTGGGTTGTGATGGGTGGCTATGGGTTGGCTTCGGTTGTCACTTGTTGGGTGATAATGGTAGGGCAACAGGTCGATGGGTGGACGACCGCTGGCTCCTTGCTGTGCCCCATTGCGATGGCGACAGCAATGGTGTTTTTGCGGTGGCGAGTCAGCATGAAATCTCCAACTTGAAGAGTACGTAGAATCGAAAGCATGATCTGGCTTCTCGTCTCGAATTTGGTACTCTTGCTGCTCTGTCCACCAGTTGGCTTTGCCGCCCAATGGCCTTTCAGTTCCAAGTTGGAGGGGAGAGTCGTTGACCAAGCTGGGACTTTTGTTTCAGAGGCATTGGTGATCGCGTCTGGAGCGGGATTCAATGGCGGGGCGACAACCGACAAAGATGGATACTTTCTCCTCAAAGAGGCAGGAATGTTCATTAGCATTCGGAAAGCGGGGTGGGAACCACAAGTTAAAAAGAATCAGAACCGCTCTGAAGTTCTGGTGGTGTTGCTTCAAGCCGCGGGAGAGGTTCCTCGTGTCTTGCCGCAGTGTCCCACCGAACTTGAGGCTAGAAGCAAGTATATTGGCGGTTCACTCATGGTTCGCCCTGTAAAGAAGAAATTCAAAGGGCCCAAATTTGGTGAACACGATTCCCACTGGACGTTGAGCTTTGACAAGGCAACTCTTCACGTATTTAGTGGATACGCATGGCACGCAGGACTTCCGCAGGAGTCAAGACTAGCCGATTCCGAGCAGATTGAGGTGCGAAGTTGAAAGTATGGGGACCAAGTTGGCCTGTTTCTGTCCGGAAGGACATCGAACGGAAAAAGGTGGAGATGGGTCGGAGCGACGCTGGCTGTAGCAGTTGATTACTATGAGAGTTCGGAAAGGGCGGCACAATACTTCGACAAGATCATTGAGTCAGTTTGTTGGGCTCGGTGATGGGTTGGCAATCAGTGAACAGCTTCTCGAGTCGATGTTGCGGAAGCAGCAAAAAGCTAGAGCTGGACAAGTGGCGGCCTTGTGGGCATGCGGAAGTCTGAGGGTGTGTCTGCAAGGAAAAAAGAGCCGGCGTGAGGGGCGATCGCCATTATCTCGGGCGGCATCCCTTCGACGGCAGTCACAAAGAGGACCTTCACACGGCCATCCACTGCTACGAACTCAGGACAAGTGACACGTGGGGAACCTGGGATGCGCCACTCGCACTGGATGGCTCCATCGGAAACCCGAATCTGCTGAGCGACTCCGTCGCTGATGTGCTCTGGGTTGTAAAAGGCGACCAGCACACTGTCTTCGTTGATCGGGCGTAATCCATCTGGGTATCCGATCAAATCGCCAGCGGGTCTGATCAAGGAAGGATTCGTTACCTTTTCGAAGTTCCCCTCGATCCGATATCGACTTATCGACTTTGGAGAAGAATCGATATCGATGAGGTGATCGCCGAGGACTGCTTTGCCGTTTGAGCAAGTCTGTTGATCGAGAATGGTGCGCACCGCTTTAGTCGACTCATCGTAGAAGTAAAGTGCGGCAATTGGATCCTTGAATCGAAGGTCTTTGGTTCCGAATAGAACTCCTCCGGGTACAGCGACTCCATCATTGATGATGACTCGGGGATCCTCTGTGACCCGAAGGCCGAGGTCCTCTACGGTGTTGGTCGAAAGGTCAAAGAGTACCAACTTCCGGTCGAGGCCAACAAGAAGGACTCCTGGCTTCGTAGTCTCTGCGAAAAAACCAGGGCGTCCAGGAAGGGGCCTTGAATCGTTCGTACCCGATTCCAAATCGAGCAGGTTGATGCTTCCGTGAGTCGAGTCTGCCGAGTGTTGAATGGCTACCCAGGCAAGTGTCTTTTCCCTTGTCTCGAAGTTCTGAAGAACGCGCGGGCCTTCGGGCAAGAAACGCAACTCTTCGATTTCTGGCCTATAAAAAGGAACCGCAGTGTAGTGCTGATGATGGGTAGGCATGAAAGGGAAATTAAAGCGGCAGGTTGGTGTAGAGGTATTTGCCGCCGGATTCTTTGACTTCGATGAGCTTGGCTTCGCCGAGAAGCTTTTGGACCCTTTGTACGCTGGGCTTTTCGATCGTTAGGTAGTGGCGTTGGGGGCTGAGCCAGCGCTGTTTGAATTGCACGTCGTTGATGAAGACTTGGGGTGCGCCGGGGGCGTAGCTGCCGTATTCCAGGTTGTTGACGCGGCCGTTGAGGAGAAGTGCGCGTTTGTTGGTGTAGAAGAAGATGCTCGAGAAAGTGTAGTACTGATTGTCCGCAATCCAGGTGCCTTCAGGAGCTGCCGCGAGAGCTTGAGCGAGGGGTCGGGAAGCGAGGTAAGGATCAAAAGTGATCATGGCGATGCGGGCGGCGTTTAGAAAGACAACGCTCATGAGGGCGAGAGAGATGATGGCCGCGCGGATGGGGAGCCAGGCTCCGATGGTGCCGATGAGGAAAGCAATGCCGGCGATGATGAGGGGCGTACGTAAGTAGGCGAAGCTCGCGATGGTGAGGTCGCCCATGTGGCCGAGGGAAAGAGTGTAGGCGTCGGGGTTTTGGGTGGCGAGGGCTCTTGAAATGTCGCCAGGAGTGGGGAGGTTCCAGACCTGAGTGAGCAGGAAGATGATTGCCGTCAGGGCCATCAGAGAGATTGCGCCGATGGCGCGCGTGGGCCAGCGGGATTCGCTGACCAGTGAGGAGGCGAGGAGGATGGCGAGGGCTGGGTAGCAGGGCATGGAGTAATACTCCTGCGTGGTTGAGAACGTGAAGAAGAGCAGCATGAAGCCGGCCCAGCAGAAGCAGAGCAGGATGAGGTTGCGGTGGCGCTCGGAGTTGGGGGCCCGGAAGGCAAAAAAGTTTAGCGACCAGGGGAAGAGCCACAGGAGATGGAAGAGCCAGAAGGCGAGGCGCGGGACCGTGTTGTAATCACGCGGGTGGCGCATGTTGAGGAAGCGGAAGACGTGTTCGTTGAAGAAGTAGAACCAGAAGAAGCCATGGTATTCGCCGGGCACGCTGCGCATGGTGAAGTCGAAGTGGGGAGGGTTGGCGAGTGTAGCGGCAATATGCCAGGGAGCAGCGATGCCGATGAGAATCAGCAGGCCTTCAAGGATGCGGAGGCAACGCCAGGTGTTGGAGGCGAAGAGCTGGCCGGTGAGAATGAGGTAGATTACTGCGGCGGCGCCCGGAAAGACGAGAGCGATGAGGCCCTTGAGCAGGAGGCCGAGAGCGATGGCGACACTGAAGGTATTGGACCAGAAGCGTGGGTTGCGCTCTTCCCGATCGAGTGCTCGGAGGAATGACCAGAGAGCGAGGGCGATCGTGAAGGTGAGGATGACGTCTGGAATCAGGATGCGTGTGAAGAGCCAGAGACCGAGGCTGGTGGCCATGACGAGGCCGGCAGTGAGGCCGAGACGAGGACCAGAGGCCCAGGAGGCGATGCGGGCAGTGAGCGAGGCGAGGGCGATCGAAGAAAGAGCGATGGGGATGCGGGCAGCCCAATCGGAAACGCCGAACAACTTGAAGCAGATGGCCATGAGCCAGTAAACGAGGGGAGATTTTTCCAGGTAGGCGATGCCGTTGAGACGGGCGGTAATCCAGTCGCCGGACTCGAGCATGTTGCGGGCGATCTGCGCCTGGACGGCGTCGACGTCGTCCATGAGCGAAGGGGGGCTGAATATCGACGGGATATAAATCAGCGCAGCGAAGATGATGACGATTAGCTGATAGTTGCGGTCTGACGAGGAACGGAATCCGTAGCCGCCGCCTGAGTTTTGATATTCCATCGTTTCATCCAAAGAAAGAGTGTGAGCAGGCCCCAGAGCGGGTAACCGGCGTTGATGCGGCGCGACATGTGCTGGTTGATCATCTTTTCGATGGCCGGCCAGGAGAAAATTTGGGATTCACGAACGGCCCTCTCTGTTACGGTGTCGAGCAGGAGAGGCTTGAGGACTGTGCGGAACCAGTGGTGGGTAGGGATGTCGAAGCCCTGCTTGGGACGGGAAAGGACACTCGGCGGGATTTTTCCGCGGACCAGTTCACGCAGGATGAACTTGAGAGTGCCGTCGTGGAGCTTGAGATGCTGTGGGACGCGGGCAGCGAATTCGACGATGCGGTGATCGAGGAATGGCGGGCGCACTTCGAGGGAGTGAGCCATGGACATGCGGTCGCACTTGTAGAGAATGTCGTCGGGGAGATAGTAGGACTGATCGAGCCAGAGGTGGCGGTTGAGTTCGCCTACGGTGGCGGACTCGGTGGGCAGGCGGCGGTAAAGATCAGAGGCCGGGCGGTGATTGAGGCCGGGGGCAAGCTGGCGTTTGGCCGTCAGAGAGTTAGTGCCGTTCCAGTAGAGGTGGGCTTCCTCAACAGACTCAAGCGAGCCGGCGAGAAAGCGCTTCGTTTTGTACTCAAGGCTGATCTTGTCGTCAGAGGCGGGCCAGAGGTTGAGAAGACCGAGGCCTGATTTGCGGAGCCAGCGCGGCACGCGACGGGCCTGGGTGGCGTATTGATCGGCGAGATAAGTCTGATAGCCAGCAAAGAGTTCGTCCGCGCCTTCGCCGGACAGAGCAACCGTGACATGCTGGCGAGACATTTTGGAGAGGAACCAGACGGGGAGGGCACCGGCGTCGGCGCTGGGTTCGTCTGAGTAGAAAGCGAGTTGCTCGATCGCGTCAATGAGGCCTGAGGTGGGGTTTACATCGAATTCGTGATGGTCGGTATCGTAGACTTTGGCGACTTCGCGGAACCATGGGGATTCGTCGAAATTGCGGCCGACAAAAGAGACGGAAAATGTTTTCAGGCGCCGACCGGCCTGTTGGGTGGCGTAGTGGAGAACGGTCGTCGAATCGACTCCGCCAGAGGCCCAAATACCAAGGGGAACGTCAGCGATGAGGTGCTCTTTGGTGGAGAGCTGCATTAGATGGTCGAGCTCGGCGGTGGCAGCCGCAAGGGTCATATTGGGCTCGGGGTTGAAGGCGAGGGTCCAATAGGGTTCCTGGGTGAGTTGACCTTCGCGCCACTTAAGGAAGCAGCCGGGCCGAACTTTGTTGATACCGGCGGCGAGAGTGTAAGGCTGTGGGACGTAGTTGAGGGAGAGGTAGTAGGTGAGCCCTTCGAGATCAAGTTGGCGAGGAACCGCGGGGTGATCGAGCAGGACCTTGAGCTCTGAGCCGAAGATGAGATCTTCGTTGTGCTGATAGAAGTAAAGGGGCTTGATGCCGAGGCGATCGCGAACGACAAAGAGCTCGCGTTTGCGTTGATCCCAGATTGCGAAGGCAAACATGCCACGGAGGCGCTTGAAGCTGGAGAAGCCCCAGGCGCGGTAGGCTTCAAGGACTACCTCGGTGTCGCAATGCGTGCGGAAGCGGTGACCGAGGGATTCGAGTTCAGCGCGGAGTTCGTTGAAGTTGTAGACCTCGCCGTTGAAGACAATCACGGAATTTCCATCTTCGGAGCGAATGGGTTGGTCGCCTGAGCCAAGATCGATAATCTTGAGGCGGACGGCACCCAGGGAGACGGTGGAGTCTTCAAAGTGGCCCTGTTGATCTGGGCCTCGGTGGGTAATAGTTTGAGTGATGTGCGCGATGCGGCCTGGCTCCGCCGGGGAACCAAGATGCGTAAAGCCAGCGATGCCGCACATTTTCTTAGTTTCGCAGCATTGGGGCGGTTACGATAAGACTGATGAGATTGTTTGTGTTGATCTGCGGCGCTGGACTGATGCTGGCGCAAAATGTGCCTGATGCGTTGCTTGGACGATGGCGGACCGTTGCTGTGACCAAGGGCGGCATTGGAGCGATGTATGAGTTTAAGACTGGCGGAGTGGTGCTGGTGAGGCCAGGTGCGATTGTAACCGGGACGTACAAGATCGAGGGCAATGAGATGGTGTTGCCGCCACTGATGGAGGGAGGACCGCCAAACCGGCAAACCATCAATCTGGCTACCCCGGGAAGGCTGATCCTGTTTCAGGGCAAGGAAGTGTCCATGAATTTGTCGCGTGTCGGCAAGCAACCACCCGGCAAGCCCACAGTGATTGGGGAATGGGTGGGGCTGCGAGAAATGGACGGACAGAAGCTCGAAATGCGGATCTTCTTTTCCGCAGGAGGCAAGTCGCTTTTTCTGCTGCCGTTTCAAACACAGCAGGCCAAGTATCAAATTGATAAGGGCCGCATGACGCTATTGCTGCCCGACGGAAAGGCGGCGGAAGGGCCTTTTACTTTGGGCGGCGGCGCGCTGACGATTCCCAGTGTGCGGTCAGGAAAATCAACCAAGCTAACGCGGTACTAAACAATGACTGAACTGCTGGTTGTCGTTATTCTGCTGCAGGTCGGGATTCTGGTGGTGCTGGTGAGCCGGAAGAGCGGTTCTGGCGAGGTGCTGGAAGAGTTCTCCCGGTTCCGGCGCGAGGTGAATGAAATCGCGGCTGGCATGCGGTCAGATCTTGACTCGAAGATGGAGCAGGTACAGCGGAGAAGCGGCGATTTGGTGGATGAGTTTTCGCAGTTTCGCCGTGAAGCCAGCGAGATGACAACTGGCATGCGCAAGGAGCTTGACGGGAAGCTTGAGCTGATGCGGGCCACAGTGGACGAGAAGCTGCAAACGACGCTCGAGAAGCGACTGAGCGAGAGCTTCAAGCAGGTGAGCGAGAGGCTCGAGCAGGTGCACCAAGGGCTGGGCGAGATGCAGACGCTGGCGGTGGGCGTAGGGGATTTGAAGAAGGTCTTGGGGAATGTGAAGACACGCGGGACTTGGGGCGAGGTGCAATTGGGGGCGTTGCTCGATCAAGTACTGACGCCGGATCAGTATGGCAAGAACGTCGCGGTAACGGGAACCACGGAGCGCGTTGAGTTTGCAGTAAAGCTGCCTGGGCACGAGACGACCGTGTGGTTGCCAATTGATGCGAAGTTTCCGATGGAGGATTACCAGAGGCTGGTGGAGGCCTCTGAAGTGGGCGATGCGGCGGGAGTAGCGAAAGCCATCGATGAACTTGAGAAGCGCGTCAAGGTGTTTGCAAAATCGATTCGCGACAAGTACATCGCGCCGCCGATGACTACGGACTTCGGGATATTATTTTTGCCGACGGAAGGCCTGTACGCGGAGATGATGAGGCGGACTTTGTTTGTGGACGAAGTGCAGCGGGAATTGCGCGTGACGCTGGCTGGGCCGTCGACGCTGCTGGCACTCTTGAATAGCTTGCAGATGGGGTTCAGAACGCTTGAGATCCAGAAGCGGTCGAGCGAAGTTTGGGAGCTCTTAGGCGTAGTGAAAGGTGAGTTTTTGAAGTATCACGCGGTGCTGGGCAAAGTGAGGGAGAAGTTGGATTCGGCGGCGAAAACGATTGATGATGCGGAGCAGCGGACGCGGGTGATCCAGCGGCGGCTGAAGGGCGTGGAGGAGAAGGCACTGGGTGCCGGGGAGACAAGAGATACGTTCGAGGAAATCTAGCTACTACTTCTGGGAAGTGGGCACTCTTTCATAGATCAGAGTGTTCTTGAATTTGTCGCCAAGGGCGATGATTGTCATGCGCTTGCCATCGGGTGAGATCGTGCGGGTGGCGCGGACGGTAATTTTGCCGTTCATCGTGAAGGTCTGCTCGAGCTTACTTGGATTGAGGAGCTTCAAGGAGACGGCATCGTAGAGGCTGCCGCCAATGACAGGGTGAGGGTTGCCATCGTATTTGGCTTTGAACTCGGTGTGAAACGGCTTGCCCTGAGCGCTGATCCCGTCGTGAATGAAGCGCACCCATTCGCCATCAGCGAGCCATTGACGCCTGGACTCTTTTGGCGCCGGGCCCGATTCATAGGTGGACTCAGCAGGAAGGAATCTCCAGACTCCCAGGCCGCGATCTTCAGGAGCGGCGGCAAGCAAGAGGAAAGCAATGAGTGCGATCACGAGTTATTCATATCGCAACGCTTCGGCCGGGGCAATCCTGGTGGCCGAATTGGCTGGATAAAGAGTGGCGAGCAGGGAGACCAACAAGGCGAAGCCGACGATCCAAAGGGCATCGAGGGGATTCGGTTCGAAAGGAACGTAGGGGATGGAATAGATTTCTTCGCTGAGTTCGATGAGGCGGTATTTGTTGGCGAAGTAGCTGATGCCGTAGCCAAGCACCAGGCCGATGGCAGAGCCGACGGCACCGATGAGAAGGCCCTGATAAATGAAGATGCGGCGGATTTGCTCGCGGCGGGTACCGATCGAGAGAAGGATGGCAATGTCGCGTTGTTTCTCCATCACCATCATGACGAGGGTGATGAAGATATTGAGAGCGGCGATGAGTTGGATGAGGCCGATGGTGATGAGGCTGACGATGCGTTCCATACGGAGGGCGCCGAGCAATTGGCGATTCTGCTCCATCCAGTGTGTGACGGTGTATTTGTTGCCGATTGCGCCTTGCGCCAGTTCTGCATAAGCGGGGGCAGCCTGGATGTCAGCCACTTTGACCTCGACGGCGTTCACGACATCAGAGAGACTCATCATGCGCTGGAGGCTGGATAACTCCATGAAGGTGAAATTTGCGTCGACATCGTAGAAGCCAGTTTCGACGATGCCGCCAATGCGCATGCGGTGGTAGGAGGGGCGAGGGCCGAAGGGGGTGAGTTCTCCTAATGGGTTGATGACCTGAATGTAGTTGCCGATGCGAAGCCCCATGGAGGCCGCCAGTTTGGTGCCGATGAGGATGTTGTCCGGCTGCTGGAGTTGATCGAGATTGCCCTGCTTGACGTAAGGAATGAGGTCGGTTTTGAGACGGGCGCTTTTGAGGTCGAGGCCTTTGATGACCGCGCCGTTGCTGGTGCCGCCCGCGTTGACGAAGACTTTCTCGTAGAGGGCGGGAGTGGCTTCGACCGTGCCAGGCAGTTTGGCGATGGTTTCCGCGAGCTGGTTGTAGTTGGCAATACCGTCACCGGGAACTCTTTCGGTGACCGTTACGTGGGCGGTGGCCCCCAGGAGATTCTTTTGGAGCGTGGAGCGGAAGCCATTGTTAATCGCGATGGCGATGACAAGCGCCATGACGCCGGCAGCGACGCCGATGATCGAAATTGCCGTGATGATGGAAACGGCAGCTTGACGGCGTTTGGCTTTGAGGTATCGCTGGGCGACAAAGAGTTCGAAAGGGAGAGGCACGGTTAGCGGCGCACGAGGACTTCGCGGATCTGGTCGCGGCTGAGGAAGAACTTGGTAGCGGCAAAGTCTTCAAATAGGCGTTCGATGTTGCGGTTGGAGAAGGCCTGGCCCGGAGGCATCTCTCCCCGTTGTTCGAGGAAAAGCGACTGTTGGTCGTTGATCTTGAATTGGTATTGCGGGATGGTTTGAGCTCGCTCATCCGCGGAGAAATAGGCGATGATGTGCGCGCCGGGTTCGAGAACGCGATGGAGGTGATCGATGGTCTTGTCGAGGAGCGACGGGCGGAGGAACTGAAGGCAATCCCACACCAGAGCTCCATCGAAGGGGCCGCGTTGCTCGGAGAATGTTTGAATCAGGAAGCTGTCGACGCGGGCTGGATCGCGCTGGTTCTCGTAGTAATCTCCATCGCCGAAGCAATCTTCGAGGGTGGCGAAAAAGTCTTCGGAATAGAGACGGGTGCCCAGTTGGGTCATGAACTGGATGTTGGCGGCGTTGGCTCCGCCGAGGTCGAGGAGGCGAAGGTCGCGGGTAGTGTCGAGCGAGCGAACGAATTGGCGCAGGGCTGGACTGGGGCGAAGCTGTGGAGGTGCCACAACAGGGGGCCGAGCTTGCGGTTGCTCGATCGAAGGCGGGACCTGAGGACGCTCCGGGCGCAGACTGGTTGCGGAATCATCAGATCCCTGCACGGCGCGGAGGAGTGCCTTAAACGGATTCGCCATCGAACTTAAGTACTAAGTGTAGCTGCTGTTAGCGTTTGGGGTCGGAGCCCCCCGCGGAAGCTGCCAAGGTTTGCTGCGTGGCAGGAGCGGCGGCCGTGGGCTGCGGCTTGGCTGCCGGCTTGGGGGTTTCGTTGCGGATGATGTCGATCGAGCCCTTGAAGATCGCGCCGTCTTCGATGGAGATGCGGGCGGTCTTGATGTCGCCAAACAGGCGGGCATCCTTCTTGATGTCGATCTTTTCGGCAGCTTCGACGTTGCCCTGAACTGCGCCAATTACGACGATGTCCTTGGACTTGATGGTGGCCTTCACCTTGCCATTGGGGCCGATGGTGACTTTGTGATCGGCAGCTTCAATAGTTCCGTCGACCTCGCCATCGATAATCAAATCCTCTTTGGACCAAATCTGGCCGGTGATGGAGACACCTTTGCCGATGGTTGCCGTGCGGGGTGCCGGCGGGGCATCATGGTCAAAGCGGGAAGGCGTGGTTTGCATGGGCATTCCTTCGTTGCCGCCTACGGTTGAGGCTGCGGCACCCGTCGGACGGGCGGTGGGCTCTTCTTCTTTGCGGCGATTCCACATGGCTTGGGGACTCCTGTGAGAGGATTACGTTTCAGTAAAAAGGCTAGCGAATTTAAGGGTATCAAAGCAAATCAAAATGGAACCAAGTACGAAAATCACCCGTAGGACTGAATTGTGAGTGTGATTGTCGATTGCCGGATGTTGAGCGTCTCCTATGGGACGTTTGTCGCTTTGGAGGGATTTTCACTGGAATTAGTTCCAGGGAGGGCCGCGGTACTGGTAGGACCAAATGGTGCGGGGAAATCCACGTGCCTGAGGGTGCTGTCGGGACTGGAGTCGGAATCGGGGGGAGCGGTGAGCGTTCTAGGGCAACGGCCGCAATCGGCGTCGCGAGCCTGGCGGCGCGAAGTTGGCGTGATGCCGGAGCATCTGGGGTTGTTTGATGCCTTGAGCATCGAGGAACACTTGCGATTGGGCGCGGAGTTGTATGGGTTGAATGGGGCAGACGCAAAAGTCCGCATTGAGGAGTTGCTTGAGTTGTTGGGTCTGGCAGAGGGGCGTGGGCGGTTTGCAGCCGCCTGCTCCTACGGGATGAGAAAGAAGACCGCGCTGGCGCTGGCGGTGTTGCATGCGCCGAAGCTCTTGATCCTGGATGAACCTTTCGAGGGACTGGACCCGGCGAGTTGCGAAACGGTGCTGGCGCTGCTGAATGAGCTGAAGCGACGCGGAGCGGGGTTGATCGTGAGCTCGCACATGTTGATGCACGTGGAAAGGCTGGCGGACGAAGTATTGCTGCTGGATGGCGGCAAGGTGGTTTGGCGTAGCGAGGCGAAGGCCGAAGGGGAATTGAGGGCGCATTATCTGGACGTGGTGAAGGCAGGGGCGCTGCCCGCGCTGGAGTGGTTTTAGGTGGCAGCGCTTTTACGGGCGATCTTCGTTACGGCGTACCGTGAGGTGCGGACGCTGAATTCGATTCAGGGGAATAACTTCTTTTTCTTCGCGTTATTGTTGTCGATGCAGCCGGAGAGCATGGTTTTCATTTGGACGGTGCTGGGCTTGGTGATGATGTTGCCTGCGCTGGCGGCACCACTCGCTCGCATCCCGGAGATACGAATGAAGCTGTGGCCGCTGGAAGTTTGGCAAACCAGGTTGCTGCGGCCATTCACCAAGCCGGAGACGCAATCGAGCCCCTGGTTGTGGCGGATATTGCCGATGTTGGAGCTGAGACAGCTGGCCCGAACTTTGGATTTCTGGCTGGCCGCGCTGCTGGGTGTTGCGGGGACCTTGTACCGGCTATTGTCTGCCCATCCGAACGAGGATGCGTATCCAGTACTTTCACTGTTGGTGGTGTTGTGTTTGACCACGTTGGCGCAGAATCTTTTTGCTTTGGACGGATTGGGGGGAAGGTTGCGGTGGAAGCTTTCGCCGGTGAGAGGTTACCGGGTGTTGTGGCGAAAGGGAGGAGTGCTGATCGGGCTTGCCGTGTTGTTGACGGTTGGCCTGAATCCTTTGGCGGCTTTGACGGGTATGCTCGCGGCACTGGCGATTGGTCACCACTTCAGCGTGTTGTCTCCTCTGGATTCAGGAGCCTGGCGATTTACGATGGGACATTTTTTTCCTTATGGATTCTTGCAGGTGATCGGGATGTTTAGCTGCGGAATTGCGGCAAGCAGAGGTGAGTTGGTTTATTTGGGCGTGGCGAGCGTCGGATGGCTGGCGAGCAGTTTGATTTATGGCTGGGTGCTTGAACAGGCCCCATTACGAAACGTATAGAAAACAGCGCATGGACTGGTGATATGGTTGAGAAATAAGTTAATGACATGCGCATCCTTGTGGTAGAAGACGAGAAAAGAATTGCAGACTTTCTCGGACGCGGCCTTGAAAGCGCCGGGTATTCAGTAGATATTGCACCGGATGGCCAAACGGCTTTAGACCTGGTGCACGCGACCGACTATGACTTGATCACTCTGGACCTGATGTTGCCGGAAATGGACGGCATGAAGGTGCTTGAGAAGATCAGGAACCGCAAGACGAATCCGCCGGTGTTGATTCTGAGTGCGCGGGGAGCGGTTGAGGATCGTGTGAAGGGGCTCGAATTGGGCGCCGACGATTATCTAACGAAGCCATTCGCGTTTGTGGAATTGCTAGCGAGAGTCAGGGTCTTGTTGCGGCGCGGGCAACCGACGCCAGAAAAACTGGTGGTGGGCGAGTTGACGCTCGATTGCATCCGGCGGAAGGTGACGCATTCGGGAGAGAACATCGAACTGGCGCCGAAGGAATTCTCGATTCTTGAGTATCTGATGCGGAATAAGGGCCGCCCATTGAGCCGCACGATGATCGTAGAAAACGTGTGGGACATGGACTACGACGGGTTGACCAACATCGTGGACGTCTACATCCGGCACTTGCGAAGCAAGATCGACGACCGTTACACGCAGAAACTGATCCACACGGTGCGCGGCGTGGGCTACATGCTGGAGTTACCCGAGGGAAGAGCCGACAAGGCTAATTAGCAGTTGCCATGAAGCGCCAACTTTTTCGAGGGCTGCGGTTTCGCCTGGCGCTGAGCTATACGATTTTCTTTGCAATCCTGCTGACTGGGTTTGGGTTTGTGCTGCGCGGGATGCTGAGTGGGGTGATCGAAACTACTGTGCAAGGTTTGCTCGACGAAGAGTGGGCCGCCTGTAAGGGGTTTCTGCGGATCAACGCGGCGGGTGCTCTTGAGTGGAGCTACGACCCTAACGATAAAGAAGAGGCTTCGATCGTTGAGCGCTTGCGGCTGATCTACATGATCGCCGACGACAAGGGCGAGGTGCTGGAGAGCTCGGAAATGTACCGCGAGATGGGTTTTCAAAGCCCGGCGGTGATCACGCAAGTATTGAACGACTCGAAGCCTTCCTACACGTATCATCCGAACTTCCGTGGCCAGGTCTTTATGGTGCGGCAAGGGACGCTGAGCGAGAATGGCCATCAATATTTTGTGGCTCTCGGGCGCAACTTTACGCCGAGCCAAAAGGTAATCGATGAGTTCAGCGTCGATTACTTTGCTGCGTTGCCGTTCTTCATTCTGACGGCGGCTTTTCTGGGGTGGTTGCTGGCGCGGCGGGCGATGCAGCCGGTGACGGAAGTGGCGGCGCAGATGAGCCAGGTGTCGGAATCGAACTTGTCGTTGCGTGTGCCACCGCGGGGTTCGCGCGACGAGTTGGATCACATGATCGAGAGCTTCAATGGCATGGTGGCCAGGCTGGAGAAGAGCTTTCAAATGATGCGGCAGTTCTCGACGGATGTGTCTCACGAGTTGCGGACTCCGATTACCGTGGTGCGGGGACAACTGGAAGTGGCGATGATGACGGCGCGGAACGAAGAGGAGTTGCGCGTGGCGATCGAGGGGGCGCTCGAGGATATCGACCGGCTGTCGCAGATCGTAAGGGCGTTGCTGAATCTGGCCAAAGCGGAGAGCGGGCAGTTGGCGATGCAGTTTCAGGAGCTGGATTTGGTACCACTGGCGCAGGAAGTGCTGGAGGAGTTGGAAATTCCAGCGCAGTACCGGGCCGTGAAGCTGACGGCAAGTTTGCCGAAGTCAGCGAAGATCATGGCGGACCGAATTCAGATTGAAAGGTTGCTGTACAACCTGATCGACAACGGCATCAAGTACACTCGCGAGGCGGGATTTGTCGAGGTGAGTTTGAAGGCGCGTCCACTGGAGGACACCTTTGAGTTAGAGATTCGCGACAATGGAGAAGGGATCGCCCCGGAACATCTGCCGCATCTGTTCGATCGGTTCTATCGAGTGCCCATGAAGGAGAGTGGCGGGGAAAAAGGGCTGGGCCTGGGACTCAGTTTTGTATCTTGGATTGTGAAAGCGCACCATGGAGAAATCAAGGTGATCAGCGAAGTTGACGTAGGGACCACGTTTCAAGTGACTCTGCCCATGGCTGCTGCCACCATTAAGCAAGCGAACGAATATGCAAATCAAAGAGAGATCGCGGGAAGGCATTAAGATACTGGATCTGGATGGATCGCTGGTTGCCGGAGAGCCATGCCAGCTGCTGAGAGAACATTCAACGGCGGATATCGCCAATCAGCAGAAGGTCGTGGTGAATCTGGAGAAGGTGGATTACATCGATTCCAGCGGGTTGGGCATGCTTGTGAATTGCTTTTCGACCCTGCAGCGGGCGGGAGGCGGCTTACGGATCCTGAGCCCATCAGAGCGCGACATGGAACTGATGGTGCTGACCAAACTGGCCACGGTGTTTCAGGTGTTCAAGGATGAGCAAGAGGCGGTAAATAGCTTCTTCCCGGATCGGGAGATCCAGAAGTTCGACATTTTGAGCTTTGTGCAGGCACAGCGGAAGGCTAAGGAAGAAAAGTAGTCGGGATGTTTGAGGTCCCGCCAAACTGCGTGCTGGCCTTCTTCAAGGTGACTTGCCCAACGTGCAAGTTCGGGATGCCGTTCTTGAATCGGGCCACACATCGGGTGATCGGAGTTTCCCAGGACGACGAAGCGGCAACGGCCAAATTTGCTGAGCAATTTGGGGTGAAGATCGAGATGGTCTTCGACCGGGTGGAGGATGGCTATCCACTCAGCAATCGGTTCGGGGTCGAGTATGTGCCGACGCTGTTCGTAATCGATGAGGCGGGCCGGGTGAGCAAAAGAATCGAAGGGTTCGACAAAGAGGGGTTTGAGGATCTGGGGGTGGTTTTTGTTGAGGATGTGCCCGTTCACAAGCCGGGTTGAAGGGGCCGGAATGAGCGCCCGTGGGGTGCTTAGGCCACCGGAATAGTACGAGGGCTGCTTGGCTTCTCACGTAGCCTGCTTTAGCGTGATCAGTGTGTGGGTAGCACGTTTGATTCAAGTGTCGATACTGCTTGGCATCGGGGCCGTGGATCTCTATCTGGTTTCAACAGGGGCCGTGAAGAGCAGCCTGGTTGTGGTGCAGATCATGATGATCCTGACAGTGATGATCCTGTCGCGGGCTAGACGGAGACGGACTTAAGGTGGTCGCAGCACTTGCGAACGCTGTCGAGTGGATCGCCAGGAGCGTAGTCGAGTTCGATGAGGAAGTGTTCGACGCCCGCTTTTCTGGCAGCTTTGAGAATCTTCGGCAGTGGCAGGATGCCTTGGCCCAGTTCGCGGAAGGCGGTTGGAGCAACGTCGATTTCCTGAGCCGGGCGGGAGACGTTTGGAGCGAGGTCCTTGAGATGAATGGAGCGGACACGCCCCTGCCATTTGCCGAGCATTTCAAGCGGGGAATTGCCGGTGATGGAGACCCAGAAGATGTCCAATTCGAAGCGGACTTTGGGGCTGAGCTCTTTGTGGAGGCGATCGATTAAGCGCTGGCCTTTGTTGCCATCAAACTCGAAAGCGTGATTGTGATAAAAGAGTTCGATGCCAGCTTTGGCGCAGGTTTCGGCAGCGCGGTTGATCGCATCAATGGCATTGGCTCGCTCGCCTGCGAGGAGCATGCTGGTGCCGATACGTTGGACTCCGTGAGTCTTGGCAAGGTCGATCATCTCGTCGAGGGTGGGCCGAGATGCAGGGGCAGGCGGCGCGGGCATCTTCATGCGGGCGGCCATGGCTTTACTAAAGCCCGCCCATTCCGCCCAGGCGCCCGTAATGATCGGAGTCTCGATAAACATGTGGACTGGCTTGAGGCCAGTAGCCTTAATGAAACTTGCATGTTGCAGGAGGTGGACGGGACGGACCTCGATCGTTGAGATGCCGATCTTCGCCAGGGCCTCATAGGTTGACCCGGGAGCCTTGGCCAAAGAGTTACGAACTGTGTAGAGGTTGATCCCGATGGGCTGCTTGAATGGGGCAGCTAATAGAGGAGAGGCAAGGAGGGTGCGGCGAGTCCACATCATTGTGAAAGGTTTATCACAGCCAAGCTCAGAACTGGAAGTAGACGAAGGGGATCTCCACATCGGTAACGGCAAAGATCTCGAGAACCAGCAGCATCATCGCAATGGCGAGAGCGAATACGAGCGCACTGCCAATGACCAGGCGATCTTCGAGAGTGAAGCGTTCTTCGAGGAGGGCCACAAGAGTAGCGAGCGCGGCAAGGGCCCATTGCCAGGGGTTGAAAAGAAGCGTGCCCAGCGGGCCGCGCCAGAGATGTTCGATGACGAAGAATGCACCGTCGAGCGTGGCCGCGCGGAAGAACACCCATCCGTGGAGGACAAGAACGAAGGTGATCGGAGCGCACCACCACTGCGGTTTGTCCAACCCAAAGAGTCTTTCGATGGCGAGCAACAAGCCGTGCCACGCGCCCCAGAGGATGAAGTTGAAACTGGCTCCATGCCAGAGGCCGCCGAGCAACATGGTGAGGATGAGGTTGATGTAGGTGCGCAGCGGGCCCTTGCGATTGCCGCCGAGGGGGATGTATAGATAGTCGCGCAGCCAGGAAGACAGAGAGATGTGCCAGCGGCGCCAGAATTCGGTGATGCTACCGGAGAGATAGGGGCGCTTGAAGTTGAGAGGGAAATGAAAGCCAAGGAGCTTGGCCATGCCGATGGCCATGTCTGTGTAGCCGGAGAAGTCGAAGAAGATCTGGAGGGCGAAGGCGAAGGTACCTGTCCAGGCGTCGAGGATGCCGGGATGCGCCGCGAGGTTGTTGAAATAGCCATCGCTGATTTTCGCGAAGTTGTCGGCGAAAGCCATTTTTTTGGTCAGGCCGAGGACAAGAAGGAAGATGCCGCGGGTGAGGTCTTCCGTGGAGGGGCGCGTCCAGGGGTTGAGGTCGACAAAGAACTGCCGGGCGCGAACGATGGGGCCGGCGACGAGTTGTGGAAAGAAGGCGAGGAATAGGGCGTAGTCGAGAGGATTGCGAACGGGAGCCTGCTGTCGGCGATAGACATCGATGACGTAGGACATGCTTTGAAAAATGTGAAAGCTGATCCCGATGGGCAGGATGATCTCGATGTTGAAACGATGGGCGGTGAGGAAGTGGAAGTACTTAAAGAAGACGAGGACGGAGAGATTTACAGCGAGGCTGACGATGAGAGCGAGTTTTCGGGAGGGACCCTGGCGGCTATCGACGATTAGACCGGCGAGGTAATCGACGAGGGTGACGCCGATGAGGAGGGTGAGGAACTTGAGGTTCCAACTGGCGTAGAAGTAGTAGCTTGCGGCGAGAAGCCAATAGCGGCGCAATGACAGAGGCAGGAGGTAGAAGCCTGCCAGAGTAGCAAGCATGAACCAAAAGAAGGCAAGCGTGTTAAATAGCACCGAGAATCCTTTGAAGATCGTCGGTGAGCATTTCACCGTAGAGCGTGGAGCCAGCGCGATTCATATGAAGGCCATCGCGGAAGAGTTCGGGTTTTTCGAGGGATTCGAAGCGGTGTTCGTCGCCGAGCGTGATGCGGCCCTGTTTGGCAAAGTCGCGGATGACGCTTGAAACGGTCTGCACTGGCGGGCGCACAATCGGGCCCCGGGGCAGCATGACGAAGATGAGCTTGGTTGGGCTGTTCTGGTAGCGGGCGAAGAGTTCGTTGAACCAGCGCCGGCGGTATTGCCCGTAGCGGCCGGTTTGAGGCGCGTTGGGACGGAGCAGAACGGTTTCGATGACTTGGCGATCGACGCCGGGCGGGATGGTGACGGCGCGAGTGGTCCAATCGATGGCGAGGCCCGCGACGCTGCGCTCTTCTTCGAGGTAATCGTAGCTGCCGTTGGGCCACCAGTCACGGGTGGTTCGAGCTTCCTCGAGGCGCTTGGCGGGATTCAGGAAGAGAGCGAGGATGTCCTGTTGGAGAGCGGCGCCCTTGAACAGGCTGGCCTTCCAGGCTTCGAGCGCATATTTGGGGGTTGCGTAGCTTTGCGGGTAGGCCGGGATATCGGACCAACGGAGGAGAAGAGAGAGGTAGTTTATGTCGATCGGGTAGTCGTTGTAGTCAATGAAGGTGTCTTCGTCGTCGAAGCTATCGACGGGAAAGACGATGGCTTTGTAGCGGCGAGCGGTGGGATCGAGTTCACGCAGGATATAGTGCCAGACACGGGGGTTGGTGCCCGCGACTCCGCCATGCGAGAGACGGAAGGGGTACTTGTTCTTGGCCGCATGCTCGTTGGCGAGCTTGGAGGAGTAGTTCATGCGGGAGTCGCCGAGGGTCAAAACGAGGGGCTCGGTCCATTCGGACTGGTGCTTGCGAGCCCGGGAGAGCGTCAACTGGAGCATGCCGGCGCTGGAGTTGGGCTCAAGGTAAGGGGCATACCAACCGGAGCGGAAGGCGGCGGCGTCCGCGGCAAGAAAGATCGCAACACCCAGGAGTAACTTGAAGATTCCACGCACGTCTTTTCCATTGTATTGAGATAAACTCAGGTTTTATGTCTGAAACACCACGTCGCGATTTTTTGAAGGCGGCAAGCATCCTTGCCGCACCCGCCATCATTAAGGCACAGACGGTAACCAATGCCATCAAAGTTGGACTGGTTGGAGCGGGCGGCCGCGGCACCGGGGCTGCGAGCCAGGCGCTGAAAGCCGACGATTACGCCGAGCTCACGGCCGTTGCCGATGTCTCGACCGATCAGATCAATGCGTCACTTGGCCGGATTGGCCGCATCAACGGGCCCAAGGTGAAGGTGGCGGATGGAAGCAAATATCTTGGCTTCGACGCCTATCAGAAAGTGATCGATTCTGACATCGATGTCGTGCTGCTTTGCACGCCGCCGGGATTCCGGCCGGTGCAGCTCCGCTATGCGGTGGAGAAGAATAAGCACGTGTTCACCGAGAAGCCGATGGCCGTGGACCCGACGGGTGTTCGCAGCGTGATCGAGTCAGTGAAGATGGCCAAGGCCAAGAACAAGTGCATCGTCGACGGGTTCATGTGGCGCTACTCGAAGCACATCTCACAGCTGATGGAGCAGATCCACGCTGGGATTATCGGTGATGTGTTGTCTTACTATGCGACATATTACACGGGCCCGGTCAAGCCGATGCCGCCTGCATCAGCGCGGCCTGCCGGCATGAGCGACGTCGAATGGCAGACCAAGAACTGGTACAACTTCGTTTGGACGTGCGGAGACGGCTTCGTCGAACAGGCCGTTCACTCGGTGGACAAAGTGGCATGGTGCTTCAAGGATCAGCCGCCAGTGTCGTGCGTGGCGCATGGTGGACGGCAGATTCCGCAAGAAGGCGGCAACATTTTCGACCATTTCGAGGCGAACTACCTGTACCCGAATGGGGCACGGGCGTTTATCGCGCATCGCCAGATCCCGGGCATCTACAACGAGAATGCAGACTACATTCTCGGCACACAGGGCAAGGTAACGATTGGCCGGGGTCCGCTGCCGATCGTTGAAGATCACAAGGGCAAGACGCTCTGGCAGTTTGAAGGGCAGAAGAATGACGGCTACCAGTACGAGCACGACATTCTGTTTGCGGCTGTTCGCAAGGGTGAAGTCGTGAACAAGGGCGACCGCATGGTGTCTTCGACGCTGCTCGCAATTCACGGCCGCACTGCTGCTTACACAGGCGCGCAGATTACCTGGGAGCAGATTGAGAACTCGAAGCTCTCGACGTTCCCGGATCCGTTCGATGCGAAGGGAAGCTTGCCGGATATGCCGATGGCAAAGCCGGGGATCACGAAGTTTGTATGATTCTGCTGTTTGCTTTTTTTGCTGTTGATTTTGTGAGTGAAGTAAAGCCGGTCATCGACAAGCAGTGCGCTGCTTGTCATGACCGGGCTTTTTTTGTGCGCAAGAAAGATCGGATTGTTGGATCCCTTGCGACAATGCCACCGGGTGGGCCGCCGCTGAGCGCCAAGGACAAAGCGACCCTGACGCAATGGGTGGCTGAAGGCTTGAGCTATCCGGAAGCTCAAAAGACCATGGAAGACGATCTGGCCCTAACGAAGAACCTGCACTGGCAGATTTTAAAATCGTCGGCTAAAGATAAGGTGATGAAACCTTACAAGGCCGCGATCCCGGGGACGGATGTGCCGTATGAGATGGTGCCGATCCCGGCGGGCAAGTTCAAGATGGGCAACAACGCGGTGAAGGATGAATCGCCAGAACATGAAGTGAGTATTGAGGCGTTCTGGATGGCTCCTCGCGAAGTGACCTGGAACGAATACCGGTTGTTCATGTTTGCCAACTTGTCAGGGGAAGAAACGGGCGCCAATATCGCTGTTGATGCGGTGAGCCGACCGACCAAGCCTTATGTTGAGATGTCGTTCGGTATGGGAATCGAAGGGTATCCTGCGATTTCGATGACGCATCACGCCGCGAACAAGTATGCGCAATGGTTGAGTTCCAAGACTGGACACTTTTACCGCTTACCGACTGAGGCGGAGTGGGAATACGCGTGCAAAGCGAACGCCCCGGCTCCGGCAGACCTTGCGGGAGTGGCTGTGTTCTCCAAGAAGCAATATGAACTGGTGGGGACGAAGAAGCCGAATGCGTTTGGGCTTTACGACATGTTGGGGAACGTGATGGAGTGGACGACGGATCAATACTACGCGGATGCCTACAAGGACCCGAAGGCGTGGTATCCATCGAAGACTTCTTACCCGCATAGCGCGCGTGGTGGATCGTGGGCGGATAAGCCGGATCGCGTAAGTTGCACGGCGCGTTTTGCTTCTGATGCCAGCTGGAAGCAGCAGGACCCGAATCTGCCGAAATCGATCTGGTACCACACCGATGCGCTGGGCCTCGGGTTCCGCCTGGTGCGGCCGCTGAAGGTACCTCCGCCTGAAGAAATGCACCGATACTGGAACAATGGAGTGGCGGAAGACCAATAGTTCGTTTCCCTGCATGGGAACGCTGATGCGCATCACTGCGTGGAAGCGTGGGGATGCGACGGAGGCTCTGGTTGCGGCCAAGCGGCGGTTCGAGGCACTCGATGCGCGGTTGAGCCACTACAAACCAGATAGCGAAATCAACCGATTGAAGCCTGGCGTGGCGACCCTCGTGAGCCGGGAACTGTTCGACGTGCTCACGTTCGCGTCGCGCCTGTCGCTATTGTCAGGCGGGGCGTTCGATGTGACGGTGCGAGGCAAATCGGTGGGGTATCAATATATGGCATTGGGCAACCGCACCGTCACTTTGACAAAAGAGGGGATGCTGCTCGATCTTGGGGGGATCGCCAAAGGCTTCGCCAACGATGAAGTAGCAAAAGTGTTGCGGGAGGCAGGAGTGAAGCGGTTCCTGATCGCTTCCTCGGGGGATGTGCTGACCGGAGATGCGCCACCGGGAGAGGCGGGATGGGTGGTCGAGTTTCAGGGTATCCAAAGGCGCATGACGCGGCGAGCGGTCTCGACCAGCGGGAACACTTACCAACCCGGGCACGTGCTCGACCCACGCAGGATGGAGAAAGTGCTGAAGCAGGAAACGGTGAGTGTGCTGGCGCCTGACAGCATGACAGCGGATGCGCTGGCGACGGCTTGCTTGATTCTGGATCCGCTGGAACGGGCCCAATTAACGAAAAGCTATAAGGATGTCGAGGTGGTCTCGGCGTAACGAATCTGCTTGATCGAGACGTTCTTTGATTCCCCTTCACCAATCCTTACAGAGGCAGCGCGTTCTTCGAACTTCTTGAGGAATTCGGGGTCGGAGGCAGTGGTCAAATCCACTTCTTCAACGGCGAAAAGCTTGTATTCGCCAGGCGGGAGACTTACCAATGAAAATCTTCCGGAGTCTTCAACGCGAGCGTTCATATTGAGGGAAATGAGTTCTCCGGCAGGTCCAACTTTGGCGATGATCACGGTACCGGGAGCATCATCCTGTTTCTGCTTTTCGACGTTGCCATCGACCTTGGCGACTTTCGTGGAGAGAACAACTTCAATGTTGCCACCGCCGCTGCTCGAGAGATCAATGCCGGCATCCTTGACGTCCTGACCTCCAATGTTGATTGCCTTGAGGTAGGTGGACGCGGCACCGGAGACTGAGAAGCGGACTTTTTCGGGAGACAGATCGGTGAATTTAAAGGTTCCGTCTTCGGCGACTTCGATGGGCTGGTTCAAGCTCATGTCTGAATTTGCCTGGATGCGGACCGACTTGAGATTGACAGCGGCTTTATCGCCTTCGACAATCACGTTGCCCTGAAACGACACTGGGGTCATGGGCGTGACGACCACGCCTTCAACGTTGTTGTTGCCAACACTGAGCTTAAGACTGCCATGGATGCGCGGACGGCCATCGCCGAAATTGCTGACAACAAGCCTGTAAGCACCTGGGGTGACCGAAGCCAGTTCAAAGGTACCGTCGGCGCGAACCTGTCCTGCGCCCATACCAGGCCCAAATCCGCCAGGCCCCATCAGCATTTCATTGCCACCCCCATCGGGCCGCAACATGACGACCATCCCGCCGCCTCCGCGACGGCCACGATTCCCTGCTGCGGCATCGCCTGAAGATTGGATGCCATCAACGCGGCCCCGAACCCGATAAACGCGGGCCTTGCGCATGGTCATCTGAACCGCCGAGAATTCCTGACCCGGACCGACATCGATGCGTTGCGCCTGGTCGAGAGATTCGACGCCTGGGAAAAACAGGCGAGGGTAGGAAAACTCTTCGCCAGCCTGCTGAATCGGCGCACCGCCCATGACCATACGCTGAACCACCACGTAGTATTTTCCCGGAGCAACGTTGTTGATGCGGAACTCGCCTTTGTCGTTAGTCTGGTTACCGCCCTGCCCCATAAATCGGCGCTGGGCCATCACCATCTGCGGCCGGATCAAACTGACACCGACGCCCTCCATCGGCTCGCCGTCTTCGTCAAGAATGCGGCCGCTGACGATCCCTTGCGGGACCAAACGCACAACCACATCGGCTTTTTCAGAACCAGCAGCAACGTCAACGCGATTGCCATTGGAGCCAGCTCGGCCGGAGAAATTATTCTTGATGAAACCGGTCTTATCTCCCGAAACCCGATAGGAGCCAGGCGCAACATTTTCGAAAACAAAATTACCGGCGTTGTCGGTGGCCGCGCTCATCCCACTTCGCATGCCGCCAAAGGGAAAAATCCCCCCGCCGCCACCCGGCCCTTGCTGGGTGCCTGCGGGCTGCAGCGTGACCGTCGCTTTGCGAACCGGCTCACTGGTCACTGCATTCAGCACTTTGCCAGTGATACGTCCAGGCTTCTCGGCGTGGAGTTGAGGCTGAACTGGTTGTTGGCCAACCAGCGCGGCCGCGATGGCGAGAAGAGAACACAGACGCATGGGAAATACTCCTTACCTTTATGAAATGCGTTTCACGGGCAAACCGTTACCGTGAAGGACGCGATCTACGCCGTCGGGGTTCAAGCGGGAGGCATCGTATTCGACCATCATGCCAGTGAGATCCTGCTTGAGTTTGTAGCTCATCACCCCATAGACGCTGAGGAGACGGGAAAGTCTCTGGTAATCGGCATCGCCGAGGGGCTTGGTGAGTTCGTATTGGAGTTCTACGCGAGTCATAAATTTAATTTTCGCTTTTTAACTTCCAGAGAAGTTGGCGGACCATCCCGAGCCACATCACGGCATCGTGTTCGCGAAGGTTCATGCGGCGGGTCAGGCGGCGTAGCTTCTCGATTACATTGTCGTGATGAACGTAGCCGGCGAGTTGTAAAGCTTCGTAAAGCCTGGCGACAAATTCGTCAAGCATGCCGGCGGGAGCGAGATCGGTTTGGGGGCTACGGCGGATCAGTTCGTAAAGAGTGACAGAGACGGCCTGCCCCAGATTCATGCTGGTGGCGTCTTCGACGGTGGGAATGCGAACCAGGGAGTGACAGTAGCCCATGTGCTCATTGGAAAGGCCAAACTTTTCGCTGCCGAAGAGAATAGCGACACGGCCGTTGTGCTGTTGGATCATCTGCGCAGCCTCCTCAAGACGCTGGATCGAGATGTGAACATCGCGCTTGGACGCGCTGGTTGTGCCGACGACGAGCGTGGCATCGGCGATAGCTTCAGAGAGGGTGGCGAAGTCGCGAGAGCGCTTGAGTACTTCTTCAGCATGGGGGCCAGAGCGGGCCTCGTCGGCTGCAACACGGTAGGCATCGACCAGGCGCATGTCGAGAAACCCAAAGTTGGCCATGGCACGCCCGGCGGCCCCAATGTTGAGCGGGTTGCGGGGTTCGACGAGAACAACGCTTACATTTTCCACAGCAGGTAGGCCATTCCGATCAGGTAGGCGGCGAGAGCCTTCCATTCTTGATTCTTGATATAGAGGCTTGCGTCAAAGGTGCCGTGGCCCGGCTGTTTGGGAGGCGCAGGCCAGAGGAGGGGAACACGTTCGGCATATTCGCGATAGCCGGGAAAGAGCTTAACGAGGTGCTGTTCTTCCTGCTCGATGACGGGCAGGTAGACGAACGTGAAAACAGCCACTGTTATCGAATAGACGATCCAACTTCGAGCAGCAACGGCAAGACCGAGGGCGACGAGCAGCGTGCCGAGGTAGAGCGGGTTGCGGGTCCAAGCGTAGGGACCTCCATCGGCCAGATCCTGATTCTTGCGCAAATGCCCGGCAGCCCAGCCGCGGAGGGCAAGCCCGGGAAACGCGACGAGTGGACCGTACAGCATGCTTGAGGCGCTGGGCTGGGCGAGCAGGCCAAAGCAGATAGCCAGCAAGAAGCCGCTCGGCACACGTAGCCGCATCACGGTGTCTGCGTAGGGCTTGGGGAAGAAGTGCTTTCTCATGGGAGGACCTCGGCGAGGGAATGCCAGACGCGATCGATGTCGAGAGCCAACATGCTATCCGCGATTTCATTGCCGCGCTTGTAGGTAGTTTCAAAGCCCGAGGCGCGCAAGGTGCGGATGGTGCCGCCATGCGGACCATTGCGGGCGGGATCTGTAGGGCCAAACAGAGCAACGCCGGGCTTGTTGAGCAAGGCGGCGAGATGGAGGGGGCCGCTATCGAGGCCAAGAACCGCTTTTGCGCGGTGAGTGGCATCGATGAGCCCATCGATGCCGCTTTCGTGGCGGAGCAGGAATTCGCTCTCGGGCAATTGGGCGCCCGGCATGACATTCAACACAAGGCGGGTACGACGCTGCTGCCAGAGGCGGCGGCCGATCTCTTCGTAGCGTTCGATGGGCCACTGTTTCGACTTCCAGCCGGCAAAGGGCGCAGCGAGCACAAAGGCTTCCGCAGGCAGCCTGCCTTCCGAAAAGCCTTTGGGGGCGGGATTGCCAGAGGGTATAGAAGCCAAACCAGTGAGCTCAAGATTTTGGAGAACGACGTGAGCAGCCTGAGGGGTAACCGTGTTTGTGTAAAAGACACCGCAATCGCGTTCGCGCAGACTTGCAGCATCAAAACCGATGCGGATTGGAGCCTGACTGATGGCAGCCGTAATGGCGCTCTTGAATAGCCCCTGGAAGTCATAGGCAATGTCGGGCGCCCAGCGGCGCAACCAGCGCGCCGCCATCCAGACGCTTAACCAACTGCGCCGATCGAGAGGAAGCAAGTGGTTCACCAGTCCAGTGCCGCTGAGAAGTGGGAGCCAACGTGGTTCCAAAACCCAGGCGATTTCCGCGTTGGGGTAGCTCAGGCGGAGACGCTCAACGGCTGGGATGGTGTGGAGAATGTCGCCCATGGCCCCAAGACGGACGACGAGGATCCGGAACAAAGGGCTATCGTACCTCGCTCTTGCGAATGACCAACTGTTCCAGATCCCGGCGGGCGGCCGCTTCCTCGGAGCGAAGGTCGGTTGCGCCTGGCCAGAAACCCAAAGAGACATAGCGGACTTGCTTCAGGCTGGCGGCGAGCTCGGCGCGAGCCTGGGCCGACAGGTAAGGATGATCATGCTCACCAATGAAGGCATAAAGCGGCGTGCCCAACTGGGCCAGGACCGGGGCTAGGAGCGGGTCGCAGTCGAGCTGAACCGGGGTCAGGGCTTCAGCGGCGATACGGGCGGCGGCCTCAGCGAGGGGAATGATCTTGTTACGAGTGTCCAATCTTCTATTTCAGCAAGACGAGGGCCTCTTGCGCTACTCGGTCGGCGGAAATGCGCGTCATGCAGCGGTGGTCAATCGGACATTCACGAAGCTTGCAGGGAGCGCAGTCGACCGGTTCGCGCACAATCCGTGCGTGGGGGCCCACCGGCCCAGTACCGATGTGATCTGTGGAACCGAAGACGGTGACGCTGGGTGTACCCACCGCGTAGGCCACATGCATGGCACCGGAATCATTGGTGAGCATGAGGCGGCAATTGGCAGCGAGTTGGATGAACTCGGTGAGCGTAGTGCGGCCAACGTAGTTGTCAACAGGGACGTTGCGGGCTTCGAGTTCGCTTTGGATAATATCGACACTGTCTTTGTCGGCGGCACTGCCAAAGAGTGCAACTCGCGAGTTATGCTCTCTTGCGATCTGTGCCGCCGCATCTGCGAAGCGATCGGGGTACCAACGTTTCGCGCTGCCGAAGGCTGCCCCAGGGCTGACGCCGATTGTATTTTCGGGTTGCCGGGTGATGCCCTTGAGATGAATGGGAGACTCGGGGTCGTAGCCGGGGATCCAACCAGCCAGCCGAAGGAGCTCAAGGTAATAGAAACGCTCGTGACCGATTTTGGGAGTTGGGATCGCTTGCGTGAGCAGCAAGCGGCGGCCATCGCGATTGTATCCAGTGCGGACAGGTGCGCCCGCCAGGGTCATGAATGCGGCAGCTTCGAAGGCGTTTTGCAAGAGCAGGGCTTTGTCGAATTTACCTCGCAGCGATCTGGCAAGTTCCAGCTTGGCGCGCCAAGTCTTGGGGTAAGCAATGGTGGCGTCGCAGAAGGATTCACGGCTGTAAAGATCGGCAATCCAGGGATGGCCGAGAATCGTGATGTGCGCGGTGGGGTGATGGGCGCGGAGAGCCTCCAAGGCGGGCAGGCACATAATGGCATCGCCGAGCCAATTGGTCGCCCTGACAATAATCCGCATATAATCCATCTCAGCATGTTAAGCACAGAACAATTTGAGGCTCTGGATCGGGACGGTTTTCTCGTGTTGCCTGGCCTGGTGCCAGCCGACCGGCTTCAGCAATTGCGCGAACGGATCGAAGAGCTGTTTGAGCACGAAGGAGAGAACGCTGGATCGGAGTTTAAAAAGGAAACCGGGGCCAGACGGCTGGCCAATTGCGTCGACAAAGGAGACGTGTTCGAGTGGGCGGTGCGGATGCCGGAAGTCCTCGAAGCCAAGGCGCATATTCTCGGCGAAGAATTTAAGTTGTCGAGCCTGAACGTGCGATCCACGAACCCGATGAGCGAGGCCGACCAACCACTGCATGTGGATATGAACGCGATCGCCGATGAGCGGGGCTATTGGGTGGCCAACACTATTTTCATGCTCGATGACTTTACGCCCGACAACGGGGCGACGCGGGTGGTGCCGGGTTCGCATCGTTGGGGCCAGCGCCCACAGGAACAAATGGCGGACCCTTTTGCCGCTCACCCCGAGCAGATTTTAGTGACAGGAAAGGCGGGTACTGTGGTGATCTGCAATGCACACACCTGGCATGGCGGAACCGCGAACCGCACCGGGGGCCATCGCCGTGCCATGCATGCCTTCTATTGCCGCGCGGATAAGCCGCAGCAACAATATCAGAAGCGATTGCTACGCGCCGAAACACAAGCGCGGTTGACGCCAGAGTTGCGTAAATTGCTCGCGCTCGACGATCCGTTGAATGACGCGATATCTGCGGAGGTGGCGCTTACGAGTGGATTTCTGAAATAGGCGGCTGAACACCGAGTTCAAACCAGAACAACGAACCCTGGCCGGGAACGCTTTGGACACCGATACGACCGCCCATGATTTGAGCCAACTTCGTGGCAATCGCAAGACCAAGCCCTGTGCCGCCAAAGCGGCGTGTCGTGGTGCGGTCGGCTTGTTCGAATTCCTCAAAGATCCCCTTGAGCTTTTCGGGCTCGATGCCTATGCCGGTGTCCTCAACTTCGAAGCGCAGGTGTTCGCCATCGGTCATGCCAAGCTCCACGGTGACGCCGCCGCGATCGGTGAACTTGAGAGCGTTGCTGAGTAGATTCGAGAGGACCTGGCGAACACGAACCGGGTCGCCAACGCAGGTCGCCGGAACTTCTTTGCGGATATTCACCCGCCACTCAAGGCCTTTTTCTTCTGCCGCCAGTTGAAGCGGGCGACTGACTTCGTCGACCAGGCGGCGAACATCAAACGGCAACGCTTCGAGCTGAAGTTTGCCCACGTTGATCCTAGAGAGATCGAAGAGATCGTTGACAAGCGCCAGTAGGTGGCGCCCGCTTTGATTCATGATTCCGACAAGTTCACGTTGGTCATCATTGAGGCTTGACTCCTTCATGAGTTCCGCCACACCAAGAATGCCATTGAGCGGGGTGCGGATTTCATGACTCATGTTGGCGAGGAATTGAGTCCGCGCACGAGAAGCTTCTTGCGCCTGATCACGTGCCAGTCGTAGCTGTTGCGCTTGTTGTTCCAACTCTACCTGAGATTCAATGAGTGCCTTTGAGTGGGAATAGCTCCGGCGGATCAAGAGCAACAAGAAAGCCCAGGTGAGGACATAGATAAGTGGCATGAACAGCGTGAAGCGATCTCGCACCAAAACAGACCAAACCAGGGCCGGTAGCAAATTCAAATGAACAAAAACCTGAGCGAGCCTGTGGTCTGGAGCGAACACATTGGCACCGATGCTTGCCCACCCAAGGAGCGTGAAGAGGAGCATGATCGAGAAATCGCTATTCGGAACCTCGATGATGGCAAGACCGGACAGGCCGGACCAGACCACCGCGAGCAAGATACTGGCAACACGAAGTTCTTCGCGGATTCTGTGCCAGTCCTCATTGGCAGTTACGGCTTTCGAAGCAGCATGAAAGCGCCAATAAGATCCAGCAAGAGTCAAGACTGCGCCTACGCCAAATAGCATTGGGTAGTCGAACGGAAGTCTGGTTTGCAACGCGACGGTTGCCATCAGGATGGGATAGACAAATCCACCATACTTGGCTCGATTTCCCAGCTCACGAGTAAGTCGCAGGCCGAGTTGCTCAGAGGCTTGCATACGAAATTCTCCCGCTCCGCGATTTTGATGGACAGCTCCCTGGGACATTTCATAGAGAAAATGTTCGAAAGGAGATGTTCGATGTCGAGAGAAAACAAACACGATTCCGGGGCTGCGGAAGGAG
>VFZU01000026.1 GCA_016870995.1 Acidobacteriota bacterium | reverse complement strand
AAGAGCCCCGTTTGTGTAGGTTTGGAAATTTGCTTTTGTAGCAAAGCGAGAAGTGGCTGCGGTTTCGGCGATGACCGGTGCGCCGATCTGGTCGAAACCGATTGAATTCCAGCCCGTAAACAGGGTTGGCGGGATGTTGATTCTGGTTTCAGAGCCGCCATTGAGGGGAGGGGTGTCCCAGATGAAGATCCCGAAGCCCTTATCGAAAGTCTGGTAAAAGCCCCCGACAAACGTGGACGTAGCAGAACCGGGAAGAACGAGATCAAAGCGTTGGGTATCCATGCGTGGAAAGCCAGCAGTAGATACGCCAACTGTGGACTTCGTGTATTCGGAGTAGATAGGTTGGCGGACCTGGCGAACTGCGTCATTGACGCCGGTGGTGAGATTGGGGACAGCGGGGCGGATGAGAGCCGACCGGACGCCGGTGCGGGCGGCATCCTGAAATTCCTGGCGAAAACCGCCCGAACCGAAGCTGACAACTTCGCTTAACGGAGGCAGAGCAACCGTCGCAAAGAAATCCCCGCGCTGGTAGGCGGCGAGGAATTCATCGCGGATCGTGGAAGTGGTTGCTCCTTCGCCCACTTGGATCTGCGAGGATTGAGCCTGGCAGAGGCTGGCGAGGAGCAAAAGGGCAGCAAAGCGGAACGGAGGGAGCATTCGGGTCGAAATGTAGACTAACACGCTCCCGCGCGCACAAGTTTCGAGCAAATTGGTTATTGATCCTTCAAGATGCGGTTGAGGCGCTTGAATCGACCACGGATTTCTTCGCTGGCATCGACAATCTCGGGAATGTCGTAAATCACCCTCGGCGTCATGAAGAGGACGAGTTCGGTCCGCTCTTTCGACTTCGACCGGCTACCAAAGGCGTTGCCGATGACAGGGATCTTGTGGAGACCAGGGATGCCGGAGGTGGAGAACGTATCGGATTCGGTGATGATGCCGCCGATTGCGATCGTGTCGCCGTCCTGGACGGTGACTTGAGTAGAAACAGACCGCTGTGTGAACGAAGGGGACTGGATGGCGGCACTGGCGGCGGGAGCCACCGGCGAGCTGATTTCCTGATTGATCACCAGAGTCACGATTCCGCTGGGGAGTACTCGAGCGGTGATATTCAAATTAACGCCAGCGTTACGGTTGGAAACCTGGTTGGTAAACACGGAACTTCCACCCGCTTGAACGCCCGAGGCGACACCCTGAGATGACAAGGTAGGTACCTGCTGGCCAACGTTGATTGAGGCCGGGATATTGTCGGTGGCAATGATCTGGGGTGAGTTGATGACCTTGACGCGACGCTCGTCTTCCTGCGAAGCGAGGAAGCCAAGCAGCTCTCTGGACTGACCCACGAGAAGGCCCGCGGTGAGATTGATGCCAGCACCGGTGGATTGTCCGAGCAGCTGGCGCGTCGAGTTTGTGCCGATGCCTTGCCGCCGCTGATTGAGCGTGGCTTGAACACCAGCGGAAAATGCTCCGGTCAAGCTGACCTCGTAGATTTTCGCTTCGATCAGCACCTGCCTGGGTGGAATGTCGAGGCGCGAGAGCAACCGGTAGAGTTGCTCGTATTCCTGCTGGGTGCATTGGATCAGCAGCGTATTGTCGAAGGGGTTGGGAACGATTTTGGGAACACGGGGGAGAGGAGCTCCACCGTAGAGGTTTTGCTGTCCAACAGTGGTGCCGGTTGCGTCTCCAGTGCGGCCCGCGCCTGGTGCGCCGCCGATGACACCGGCAGTTTGCGGCTGCGGCATCATGCCGTAGCCGCCCATGCCCATGCCCATGCCGGGGAACATACCCATGCCCCCCATTCCCATACCCATACCGGGGAACATGCCCATGCCCATTCCCATGCCAGGGAACATACCCATGCCCATGCCACCCATGCCCATGCCCATTCCCATGCCGCCCATTCCCATGCCACCGATTCCGCCTCCACCACCTATGCCGCCTCCGCCCCCGGCGGCGCCGCCAGCAGCAGAATTGGTGAGATTGGACAGGGAACTGGTAAGCGAGATCATCATCATCATCATCGAGATGGTCGTCATCATGGCCAGAGGATTCTCAAGCTGAGAAGAATAGAGCATCGTCACAGCAAGAGCCAAGGCGTCGGCACGACCGTACTTCACACGGAAAAGGAAGTTGTCGGTGCCGCCGACCGGAGCTTTCACGGGAATGTCGAGCTTTGAGATCCAAACTTCGACTTCTTTGAACGCGCCCGGATTGGGAGCAACAGCGATCAAAAGATTGAGCCGATCGATGGGAAGAAACTGAACGCCCGATGCTTTGCTGGCCATGGATAGGCCTTTGAAAACATCGCCCAATTCCGTGGCGATTTCAGACGGCTTGCCATGCTGCAGTTCGAACATGCGAATGCGCTGATTAGCGAGAACATCGGAATCGAACATGGCAATGAGGTCCATCGTGCGCTTCATGTTGCGCGCATTGTCCATCATGAGAAGCAGGTTGGCTGGCTCATAGGTGGATACGGTGCCGCCTTCACCCATGAAGGGCGTGATGATCGTTTTGATCTCCGCGGCAGAAGTGTACTTGAGGAAGATGAGGTTCAGGATCTGCTGTTCGTTGTCTTCGAGGGTTTTCGAATCCGCGTTGATGCGCGGAGACATGGGAAGTCTGGCGACTTCGGCGATGGGGACGATACGGTAAATGTCTCCCACCTGGACCATGGCGGCATTGTTGATGCGCAGGATGGTGTCGAGAAGGGAGCGGACATCGGTGGCCTTGATTTCGCCATAGGTATGAATGGTGATGTTGCCGCGAACTCTGGGGTCAAGGAAGTAGTTGATTTTGAGAACCCGCGCGAGAGTGTCGATGACCTCGACGAGGGAAGCACCGGGAAGATTCAAGACCAAGTTGCCCGACCCGGGGGTGGGTGAAGAGGATGGCGGCGTGGTTTGAGCGGCCGTTTGCGGTACGGCCTGAGGAGGTGCTTGCGGAACAGCCTGGACCGGTTGCGCAGGTTGCTGGGCATTGAGAACCAGCGAGAGAAGAAAGGCGATTTGAAGGCGCATTATTGTTTCGAGGCTCCCGGAGTGGACTGCTTTTGGTGTTGCTCCCAAACCGCTTTTTCAGAGGCGTTGAGCTCGGTCTTGTCTTTGACCCATTTGTAATTGCCGAACGGTGTGATGCGAGAGAAGTGAAGCTTGCCATCGACCTCGGCAACGGAAACTCCTTCGGGAGCTTCTTTCTTTTGATCGGGCTTGCCATCGAGCATGCGCTGGATGCGGGCGTTCTCCTCTTCAGACACTTTGGAAAAACCGAAAGCAGTGGAGCGGTAAATCACAGGTGTACCGGCTTCGACTGCGCGCCAGGCGCCGTCGGCGATCTTTACGGCAGAAAAAGGAACACCAAGAGGACGGCCATCAGGATGGCGCTTTTGCGGAGCTGTTTTCGGATCAGGACGGGAGGCGGCGCGAGCAGGAGCAGTTTGAGCCACAAGTGGCTGCAGAGCGATGTGCAAGGCGATGAGTGCGAGTAATTTCATGAAAGATGATCCTGTTGTGGTTCTAGCGGATGGGTTCCCAGTAGCAAATCGGGCCGAATGCGTAAGAGGTGGACACCTTGCGATGCCCTTCGGCGACGGTACCGGTTGGAGAGGTGTCGCCCGGCAGGCATCCCTTGCGACCGCCTCCAATATCCTGGCCCGGGGCAGGGCGCACATTTTGCGGCACGGCCGGAGGAGGGGCAGGCGGCGGACCGGAGTTTACATTCGAATTCATGCGAGGGGCTTCCGGAGCTTGCGGTTCACTCAGGCGAGGACGAAGATCGTCGAGCAGCTTGGTAATTGGCTTGCCCTCCCACTCAAAGGTGACGTCCTTCTGAGTGGCGGCGAGCAGCGTAAACTCCCCAATCTTGTCACCAGGCTTGAAGCCTTTTTGAGCATCCGTCCCGGTGGTGATGAAAACAGTCGGACCCATTCCAATATCCATGACGCCGTGAACGGCAGGAAAGTTTGGCATTACCTTTGGAGGTGGTTCGGGCTTCTTCTCGATGATCACGTTTGGATTGCGATCGCGAGCGAAAAGAAAGCGTTCGGCGACTTCGAAATACTGCGAAGACTGGAGCTTGGCGGGTGGAGGTGTGGCCGCAGCAGTTGACCGTGTCGCGGCAGGGGCCGTCGGCTGGATCGCCAGGAGAGCCGCCTCGCGCTCGCGGGCAAGCAGCCAGCGGCGGCGGAGTTCGTAGCCGCCGGCAATCAGCCCGGCGGCAAGGACAAGATTCAGCAGGAGGATGGGCCGCTTCATCCGCGCACCGCCTGAACGGGCCGGGGAGCCAATTTAGCAGGACCAATGGCAACGAGCACCATCGAAACGTTGATGCGCTTTTGTTTGGAGTCGGGGCTGACCACACGCAGGTCCCGCCAGGTAAGAAATTCGGGTTGCGCTGACAGATCGGTCAAGAGATTGACTAACCCCTCCACCTGACAGTCGAAAGAAACGGAGACCAGAATTTCAGTGAAGGCATTGGCCGCATGAACGGAGCCAAGATCCATATTGCGAATCTCGACAGCAGGCCCCTGAAGACGGGCGATGCGGCGGAAAATCTGATTTAACTGCGCCTGCGCTTGCGCCGGAGTATCGGCGGTGATCAGGCGCTTGTTCCACACCGCTAGACCGGCATCGAGAGACTTTCTGGAATCTTGAAGGGCTGGCAAGGTCGCGGCGATACCGCGTGCGCGGTCTAACCGAGCTTTGGCGACTTCGATTGCCGCTGCTGAGTCCATGGTTGGGGCAGCAGAGGGCGACGACTCTGTGTAGAAGTAGACGATCGCAGTTACGATCAATGCGGGGATCAGCGAAAGGACAAGCTTGCGTTCCCGTTCGGAACTGAATTGGATCATGGACGGAACCCTTGGATGGCAGGCGGTGGCGCCGGAATAAAGCGGGGCAGGGGAGTGGAATTGGGAGGTGCCGCGTTTGCTGGGGCTGGGCTAGCAACCTTTGCGGCTTCTTGCGGCAACTCGCGTCGCGTGCGGATCTGGAAGAGTTCTTTGCCGTTGGGCAGGCGATTTGGCGACGAAGTAAATTCCGTGTCTTTGAAGAAGAGAGAGGAATCGAACATTTTGAGCATCTCCATAGACTGCTCGGTCTCGCCCGAGAGTGTTACTTCACTGCGAGACATGTCGAGGCGGGAAACGTAGGAGTTCATGGGCATCATGCGAGTGAGTTCACGCAAGGACTCCAGATCCTGTTGAGGATAGGTTGCAATGCCATTCAGGAATTCAAGCCTGCGAGAGGCGGACTCGATGTCAGATTCCAATTGACGGACGATGGCGAGGCGAGGCTGGAGTTTTGCGATCTCCGCATCGAGTTTGACCAGGATTCGATTGTTTTCGTACTCCTGATAATAAGCAAAGCCCGTGCCGAGCACCATCAGTAGGAGCACAAGGATCGCGGTTGGAACCCAGCGCCAGGGGGACTGAATGCGTCTGCGATTGACTGGGAGAAGATTGAGCGGCAGAGTGAGGGCCGGCAATGCGCTGGACAGCGAGGCCGCATAAGAGAGCGGGCTTGAGACATCGAGTCGCTCGGCGGCTGATAGCAGGGAAGCAAGCCGGGATTGCGGTGCGTCCTCTGACAGCCGAAGCTGTGAGGCTGTAGCAGCGATAGCTCTGTCGTTATCCAGCGAAAGCTGGACGCAATAGATCGGATGCGTTTCTGACTCGCCGTAAACGAGCAAGCCAGAAGCATCTTCGTGGATCGCAAGAAATTGGTTCGAAGGCGGGTGTTGGAGAACTCGCATCGCCGAGTAGATTGCGGAAGACGGAGTGAGGAATGAAAGGAGGTTTACGCCTGCCTCATCGAAGAGCGATGCGTAATCCTCGACGATTTCGTTCTTTGCGATAGCGATGGCGACGTGACCGGAGCGCTCGCCGGCAAGGCGGGCAAATGAATGAGTGGCGGCGTCCTCACTGAAGGGATGCAGGCCATCCAATTGATACTGAATCGCCGAGGCCAGCTCGGCTGGAGCCACTCCCGGCATGGGAAGCGAACGCGAGACGCAATCTTTGGCGGGAAGTACAACCGAAGCCGAAAGGTGCGAGAGTTTGTGTTTTCGCAGGAAGGAAGCGTATTCCTCACCCCATTCGGCGGCAGGTCGTTCCCGATAGCTTGGGATTACCAGGGAGTCC
This sequence comes from Acidobacteriota bacterium, assembly GCA_016870995.1. Classification (GTDB taxonomy): domain Bacteria; phylum Acidobacteriota; class Terriglobia; order Bryobacterales; family Bryobacteraceae; genus Bryobacter. The sequence goes on along the minus strand of VFZU01000026.1, from coordinate 48,480 downwards.
AGAACCTTGATGCCGGAAGGGCGTACGACGGTGAGGGTGACGAGAAGCTCTTTAGGCCCGACTTCGATTCCAACACCCGTGCCAAAGCTACGCCATTTTGTAAAGAAAGGGATGGGAGGGGCAGTGGCAACGACAGCAGTCGATTCGATTTGTCCTGTGGTCATGGGCGAGCTCCGGCGGGGGCGGGTGTGCGCCAGACAGAGTCGGATGCAGCCACATCGCTGAATGCCTGGTCAAACCATCGAAGATGGGTCCAGGGACTGAGCCACAGGTAGCGTGGGTTGGGCATGGTGAATTTGATCAATAGTGAAACGGTACGCCGGGTAGGGGAAAGTGCTCCATTGGCCAGCCTTGGCCGTCCGGTCGCACGGATCTGGAATACATCTCCCAGATCAAGGCGGGTAGGTGTATTGATCGATGCCACTGCGGCCAAAGCAATGGCCGGGTCGAAGGCGGAGCTGCGGGCGCGGGCGAAACGTTGGGCGACCAAGGGGCTGGAACCGAGGGCGACCAGAAGGGACGGGTGGACGCTCAAAGTGTCCAACCCGGTCGATTCCTTAATGTATGGAGACAGACAATCGATCAACCCGCCAAGGTTGACCAGACTGCCGTCTGGAAGGCGGCTGTAGCGGCCGTAAACGATTTCTGGTGTGATGCCTGGCAAAAGTAATAACTCTTCGACATTTTCCATAGACGCGATGGAAGCGGCAAAAGCCGGAGCACCTGCGGATTTTTGTGAATCCACTACAGCTCCTGAAAATACCTGACTGGCGATGAGTGCGGCTGAGGCGGGGGGTTCCCCGATCGCAGTGAGCAGACTTTGCAGAAGACCAATGTTCAGGGTACGCAGGGGCAATTTGCCACGCTCGGAGATCAATTCTACAACCGTGTCGCCCGTTTCTTCCTGAAAATAGAGTCTTCTCTGCCCGGCGAATCTTTCGGCCGGAGTACCGCCTGCGCCGCCCTCGGGGTTGCGAAGGGTGTGAAGAACCCTCTCGACAGCACCGCGAGCCAGAAAATAGGCGCGGGTGGAATCCTGATTGGAGATGGCGCGCTCGGTTTCAGCACGAACTGTATCCGCGACCGAGAAGGCGATCGCCGAGAGTGCGGCAGTAAGCCAGAGCACGGCAAGCAGCGCGGTGCCATTGCGGTTAGGGTTGGAGCGAGGCATCGTCGGTGTTGTAGTTCATGATCAGGATGGGTGCGAAGACTGTGGTTGGCTGGATCTGGCCCGGGATGGGCTTCAAGGGCGCCATTTCGATTTTGATTCCCGAGGGCCATTCTGGAAAGCTCCAGCCGCTCAACCACAATTCGCCGGGCATCGAGTGGTCCCGCTTTCTGAAAGAGAACGCGACATTGGCAAGTTTATCCGCAAGGATGAAGGATGTGGGTCGGACTATGAAAGGTTGTGCGCAAGCACTGGAAAGACTGAACTTGCCGACAAAAGGTTGTTCGTTGAGCAGGAGCCGCATGCCACCATTCGGACTTGGATCGGGAAACAATTCCACGATCTGTGGCCTGCCGCGCGAGCCTTCCGTCAGGGAGTGCGAAGAAACAAAGCGCACTGCGTTCTGGCGCCCCACAATTCCAACGGGAAGGCCGGCGCAAGGAGCATTGATGGGGATGACGCCCTGAAGAATGTGATCGAGAGTGCGCTGGGAGGAGAGGATTCGGCGGTTGAAATCGACCTTTGAGTCGATCTTGTTCATCGAAGTGAAGGCGATGTTGAGCACAATGCCCATGCTGGCTGAAATCGCGCCGAAGATGGTGACGGCGATCAGCAACTCGATGAGCGTCATGCCCGATTGTGAGGAGGTGCGCCGCCTCATTGCAGTTTGACCCGGCGGAAGGATTCCAATTGCATCGTGCGTCGGCGGCTTCCGGATTGCAGCCAGGTTTCGAGACGAACCCGCTCTACGCGCTCGCCTGTGTTGATTCCGATCCCGGAGACGGGAAAGATGGAATAGCTGAAACCAGCGATCGCTTTGTCTTTTTCATCCAGGGCGAGTACGCCCTGAATTTGTGCACCAACCTGAATGGCCTGAACGGAGATCAGTTCATCCATTTTGCGTTTGCTCAGGAATGTGAGGCGATCGATGTCGTTTGTCCGAAACAGATTTGAGGTCGAGGTGGACAGATTGGCGAGCAGGGCCGAGACCGCAACGGCGAGGATCAGGGCGGCGACGAGGACCTCGATGAGCGAGAAGCCGGATTGAGATCTATTTTGCATTGGCGGGACGGTCCATGACTTTGGCGACGCCGGTGATGGGGTCGAGTTGGATCAGACGGGTGCTGCCGCGGGGGTTCTCGAGCTCAACGATGAGCTGAGGCGGTGCGCCGTTGGGGTAGACGATGATGTAGCGGTCGCGCTTCTCTTCGTTGAGAAAGAGAGAGGGAAGGATGCGCTTGATCTTGATTCCTGGCGGGATGTCGAAAATCTGATCCTTACGAGATTCGGCTGCACGCAGGACGATGCGATTTTGCGAAGGCTGTATGGCGAGCTGGACGGGGAGCTGGCGGCGGTCTGCTGTGTTGATCGCGATATTGAGAGCCGAGGCGACTGTTGTCGAGGCGCTGCGCAAACGCAAGCCATCCAGGCCCGCCGTAAACGAAGGCATGGTGAGGCCGGCCATGAGGCCGACAATGCCGACGACGAGCAGCATCTCGATCAGCGTGACGCCAGACTGGGTACCGCGACGCATCATCTAGCGGCTGCTGGAGGAACTGATGTCGGCGTTGATGCCCGTGCCGCCGGGTTGACCGTCGGCGCCGAGAGAAACGATTTCGGGCTCGTCAGGAAGTGCCCCGGGGAACTTGTAAACAAATTCCCTGCCCCAAGGGTCGAGCGGTACGTCGCCCTGAAGATAGGGGCCGTCCCAATTGGGGACATCGCCGGGCTTCGTACGCAGAACGTTGAGGCCCTGTTGGGTGGTTGGGAAGTTGCCGGTGGAATTCTTGTAGAGCAACAGAGCCTGATTGAAGCTGTTGATCTGGGTGCGGGCGGCGGTGACTTTGGCTCCGTCGGCGGCCTTGAACAAGCGAGGGCCGACGACGGCGGCGAACAGGGCGATGATCGTGACGACCACGAGCATTTCGATCAGCGTGACACCGGCTTGCGCGCGGCGACGGCGGGAGTTGGGTTTGTTGTGTGTCATGACTAGATAGCAACCTCGTTGATGCTGGTGATGGCGAGGAGCATACTGAGGATCAGCGCTCCGACCACGATGCCCATTGTAAGGATGAGCAGGGGTTCGAACAAAGATGTGAAACGCTTGACGGCGTCGCGGGTGTCGGCCTCGTAAATGTCGGCCATGCGGGTGAACATTTCGTCGAGCTTGCCGGTCTCTTCGCCGACGCTGAGCAGATGCGAGGCGAGCGAGGGAAACTGGCCGCAGCGGCGCAGCGGGACGGCGATGCCTTCGCCGCGTTTGACGCCCTGGGCCACAGATTCGAGAGCTTTCGCAATGCGCTGGTTGCCGAGGGTACCGCCAGCGATCTGGAGGGATTGCACAAGAGGCACGGTGTTGGAAACCAGTGTGGACATGGCGCGGGCGAAACGGGCGGTCTCCGCCTTGCGGAGTGCGTCGCCGAGAAGAGGGATGCGCAGGCGGAAGTCGTCCCACCACCAGCGGCCGTTGGGCGTGCGGATGTAGCTGAGGAAGCCGGTGATCGAAGCGGCGAGGACGAGGGCGATGAGCCAGCCCCAGGCCTGGAGAAATTCGCTGGTGCGCAGCATGATCAACGTGGGCAGCGGGATCACCATGCGGCCGCCTTCAAAAATGGTGGCGAACTTGGGGACCACGTAGTACATGAGAACGACGATGGCGCCAAGGCCGGTAAGGCCGAGCAGCAACGGGTACATCATTGAGCTGAGGATGTAGCCGCGGAGTTCGTCGCGGTTGCGCTCAAAGTTTGAGAGGCGCTGGAAGACCGTGGCGAGCGAGCCCGAGGCTTCACCAGCGCGGACCATGTTGATGTAGAGGTCTGAGAAGTAGCTGGGGTGCGTGGCGAGCGAATCGGCGAGAGATTTGCCGCCTTTGAGCAGACGCAGGATGTCGAGGACGATGGCGCGGAAAGCGGGTCGCTCGGTGAGTTCGCTGACGATTGAAAGAGCGCGGTCGATGGGGACGCTGGAAGAAAGAAGGGTGGCGAGTTCCTGCGTGAAGAACAGGACGTCGCGGCGCTTACCTCCGCCAAACTCGGGCATCTTGAGTTCAAAGCCGGTGGGCTTGCCAACACCGATATAGGTGGGCGTGAGGCCCTGGCGGCGGAGTTCGCTGGCAACCAGTTTTTCGCTTTGGGCGGTGTAGCTGCCGGTGCGGAGTTTGCCATCGTGAGTGACCGCTTTGAACTGGAAGGTGGTCATGGCTGGCTAGAATTCCTGGGTGACGCGGATCACTTCGTCTGGGGTGGTGAAGCCTTTGGCCACTTTTTCCCAACCATCTTCGCGGAGGTTGCGCATGCCGTTGCGGCGCGCTGCTTCTGTGAGGATGCTCGCGTCTTCGTTACGCATGATGAGGCGGCGGATCTCTTCGTTGAGCTGCATGAGTTCGAAGATGGCGATACGGCCCTTGTAGCCGGTGAAGTTGCACTCTTCACAACCGGCACCCTTAAAGACAGGAACCTTTGTGCCGTCGTAGGAAGTGGCTTCGCCGTGGGGCTGCTTGCAGTGCTGGCAGATGCGGCGGACCAAACGTTGGGCAAGGACAGCGACGATTGAGCTGGTGAGCAGGTAGTTTTCAACACCCATGTCGGTAAGACGGGTGATTGCGCTGGGAGCGTCGTTGGTGTGAAGCGTCGAGTAAACGAAGTGGCCGGTGAGCGCGGCGCGGATGGCGATGTCGGCAGTTTCGCGATCACGGATTTCGCCGACCATGATGACGTCAGGGTCTTGACGGACGATGTGGCGCAGGCCAGCGGCGAAGGTGAGACCAATGGTGGGGTTGACGTGGATCTGATTGATGCCGTCCATCTGGTATTCGACCGGGTCTTCGATGGTGATGATCTTGCGCTCGCTCTTGTTGGCACGCTTGAGGGCTGAGTAAAGCGTGGTGGATTTGCCCGAACCGGTGGGGCCAGTGACGAGGAAGATGCCGTGGGGCAGCTCAGTGAAATGCTCCATGAGATTGAGCATCTGGTCGTCGAAACCGAGACTGCGGAGGTCGTAAAAGCCGGTGGCGGAGCGATCGAGGATACGCATGACGACGCTTTCGCCATAGAGGGTGGGGAGGGTGGAGACGCGAAGGTCGACTTCGCGGCCGAGGGTCTTGATCTTGATGCGACCGTCTTGCGGCAGGCGGCGCTCGGCGATGTTGAGCTTGGCCATCAGCTTGAGGCGCGAGATGATGGCGGCCTTCATCTCTTTCGGGGGCTGCTCTTGATTCTGCAGCACGCCGTCGATGCGGAAGCGGATGCGGAAGTCTTTTTCGAAGGGCTCGATGTGAATGTCGCTCGCGCGGGATTCAACGGCGGTGGCGATCATGGTGTTGACCAGGCGGATGACCGGGGCTTCGCTGGCCATGTCGCGGAGGTGCTCGAGGTCTTCGTTGGCTTCGGCATTGCCGAATTCGTCGGCGGCTTCGGCGCGGCGACCTTCACTGTAGTGACGGTCGATTGCTTCGAGGACTTCGGTTTCGACGGCGAGGACAGGGAGGACGCGGAGACCTGTCGAGCTGGCAACCGAAGAGATCACTTCGAAGTCGAGCGGGTCGGCCATGGCGAGGGTGAGCTCGTTGCCGTCGAAGGTGAGCGGGAAGATTTTGGACTGGCGCAGGAAGCGGGGCGAGAGAGTGTCGATCTCAGAGCCGGTGGCGGGGGTGGAGTCAATCGTGACCAGTGGGACCGAGAGCTGTGCGCTGAGCTCAGCCATCACTTCGCGCTGGGCGATGAAGCCGAGGTCGACGAGGATTTTGCCGAGCTTGTCGCTGCGTTCTTTTTGGAGTTCGAGGGCCTGGTCGAGTTCGTCGCGGGAGATCAGGTTGCGGGCGACGAGGCGTTCACCGAGCTTGGCAGGGGCATGCATGGATGCGATTAGAATTCCTGGGTCCGAATGGCGGCCTCAATGGCGGCGGCGGTGCGGGCGCTCATCAGATCTTTGCGGGTGGCTTGCATGACGATCTGGGCGGGGACGCCGGTTGAATCTTCCCAGGAACGGCGGAAGATCGAAATGCCGAGGACAACTTTTTCATCAGCCGGGAGCTTGTCGAGAGCGAGGGCAGCCGAGGCGAGTTGCGAGCGCATGGCGTCGCGAAGCATCGGGAGACGTTCGATCTTTTTGCTGCGGGTGGCAACCAACATTTCTTTGGTGGGAGTAGTGAAGCCGAAGGTGGCGACGCCGGGAGTGGAGACGAGTTGGAGCTCAGCGCTGAAGACGGCACCAAACTTGTCGAGGTAGAGGCCGCGGGTCATGCCGAGGAGTAGAAAGGGCTCGTCGAAGAGGGTTTCGAGACGCTGGTCGATTTTCTTTTCGACCGGCATGAGCATGGCGCGAGAGAGGAGCGGCTCAGTAACAGCGGCGACGAGAAGAGTGGCGGCGATGAGGAGAGAGAAAAAGGGGCGCATGGTTACTCCTGCGAGGCGCCGACGCTGAGGCCGGCGTTGGTGACGTACATCTTGTTGAGCTGCTTGCGAAGGATCGTCATGTTCTCCTGCATGGCAACGGACATCATTTGCATTTCTTGCGCCGAACGCTTCTCGGTGGCGGCGACGGCTTGTTGGACTTCTAGGCGGACGCGCTGTTCGGTGCGGGCTTCGACTGCCTGGAGAGCTTTGTTAACGGCAGTGTCGATGTCGGCCTGGGTGATCGAAGCGGTTTGGATGATGGGCTGAGCGGGCACGGGCTTGGTGAGGTAGCCATGCGCGGTGATGGCAACGGCGAGCAGGGCGGCACCGGCGAAGGTGAGACGCGGCGTGGATGACCAGAAGCGCTGCCAGAGCGAGGGTTCGAAGACAGGATCGGAAACGAAGGCGATGCGGCGGGGGATTTCTTCCTCGCGGATCGACTGAAGGGCGGTTAAGGTGATGGCGAGGCGTTCGAAGTCTTCATGGGCTTCCAGGTGATTTTTGAGATGCTGGGCAGCGGCTTCACGTTCGGCGGGGGTACCTTCGCCGAGGGCGTAAGCGTTGAGATCGATTTGAGGGTGATCCATTGGTAGTTATCCCTTTACTGGGGCGAGAGCGCCCTTAAGCACGTCGAGCGCCGAATAGAGGCGCGATTTGATGGTGGAGAGGGGGAGATCGAGGATCTCGGCCATCTCTTCGAATTTGAACCCTTGAAAGATCTTGAGGACAACCGCCTCGCGCTGATCGGCCGTCAGCCGGCCGAGAGCGCGTTCGACCGCGATGCTCATCTCAACGGGAAACATTCCGGAGGAAGCATCGCCAGCCGGGGGGTCGTAGGCAAGTTCGGCCGTGTCGGGCCGATTCTTGCGCAACAGCGAATAAGCTTCGTTGTGAGCGATGCGGAACAGCCAAGGAGAAAACCGGTCCACATCGCTCAGTTTGGTCAGATTCTGGTAGGCCTTCAGGAAGACGTCCTGAGTGAGATCCAGGGCGTCTTCACGATGACCCACGAGCCGAAGCAGGTAATTGAACACACGTTTCTCGTGGCGTGAAACCAAAAGGTTGAATGCGTCCACATTCCCTTTCGACGCCTTGATGACGAGATCGCGGTCCTCCACTTCCCGGAAGATCAAATTCTGACTCCGCATATGAAGACGGGATCAGGCGAAGGAAAGTCGATGAGGAGAAATTTATTTTTCGCAGGTGTCATTTTTATTATGCTGCGATTCGCGTAACTCATCGAAACGATTATGACTGAACTACAACCACCACAGATCATGTTCCAGATGCTGACCGGGTTTTGGGTTACCAACAGCATCAGCGTCATTGCATAATTGAAGATTGCAGACGCCCTGGAGGCGGGTCCGAAGAGTGCCGCCGACATTGCCCGCGAGACGGGGACGCATGAGGATTCGTTGTACCGGGTGATGCGATTGCTGGCTGCTACTGGGGTGTTTGCCGAGTTGCCGGGGAAAGTGTTTTCCCTTACGCCGTTGAGCCACCTGCTGTTGCGCAGCAACCCGCAAGGGATGCGGAACACGGTGAGGATGATGACGCAGGGCGAGCACTGGAATGCGTGGGGAAGTTTGATTGATGTGGTTCGTGGCGGCGGGATCGCGACCGATATTGCCGAGGGTTGTGATATTTGGGAGTACTTCCGCAAGAATCCGGAGCGGGCGGCGATTTTTGATGCTTCGATGACCGACTTTACGATGCACTCGAATGCCACGGTTGTATCGGTGTTTGACTTCAGCCAGCACAAGCGGGTGTGCGCTGTGGTGATGGCTGGCGTAGTTGTCGTGGTAGGTGGTCCAGTTTGCGTCCTGGGCGCGCAGGGTGAGGGCGAAGAGCAGTATGTTGGTTCTCATTGGATGGCCCCCTGGAGGAAGGCGACGAAGTCGTTTAATTGCTGAGCGCTGAGCTTGTCTTTGAAGGAGGGCATGGCGGAGCGGCGTTCGAGAGTTTGCTCCTTGAGGCTGGCTTTGGCGACGGAGCGGAGTTTGCCGATGTGGTCGAGGATCTGGAGGGAGAAGGTGTCCTCGTTGAGGCGGGAGCCGCGAAGCGTCTCGCCGGTGTTGGTGGTTGCGCGCCATTGCCAGTATTGGGGGGCGACTTCGGCGCTGGGGTCGATGAGGGCGGTCAGGAGTTCGGCACCGTTGAGCCGACTGCCGATTGCAGTGAGGTCGCGGCCGCGGGGTGCGCCCGCTCCCCTGAACCAGTGGTAATTCTGGCAACGAAGATCGGCGAAGAGTTGCGCGCCGGCCTGAGCGCTGTCGGCGACGGCACTGCCGGCGCGATCGACGTTCATCGAGCGGATGAAGGCGACGATCTGCCAGATCTCGCGGCCATTCATGGAGAAGCCCGGCATGGAGGTGCCGGCGATACCCTTCGTGATGACACGGAATAGTCCTTCGTCGTTGGAGGCGTGGCGGAAGTGGCCTGTATCGAGCGCAGGACCGCTGGCGCCGCCCTTACCGTCAATGCCGTGGCAACTGGCGCATTGGGAGCGATAGAAGGCGCCGCCGCGGATGCGGTCGTCCGTTGATTGGAATGAGTTCTTGAGTGCGGTGTCACTATGCTGCGCGGCGAGTGGGATCGCTGAAAGCGCCAAGATAAGATATCCATGACTCATTCGCAGCTAAGAATATAAGGATTTCTATTTTGGGTTTCCAGGACTCAGTTGGAGTCCACCCGACGTCTCACGCCGTTGCAGTTGCCGTAGCGCGACGCACGGCAGAAGGCGACGAAGCGATCCATAGCAAGATGAAAGACTAAGGACTCTGGTTCGCTCTCGCCCCCGTTAGCCGACACGTCCACTTCATCCACAAGTTGCACTGCCTAGCCTTCCATGTTGCAGAATCTTCGCAAATCACATATTCGAAGGTCGCGGGAAAAGTGTGGGCATCTCCATGGGCAGTAGAGGTTTGGGGACACGAGCGAAGGGAGCTTTGTTGATCCGCGATGAGCGGCTGGGTCGGCGGGGGTAAAGCAAATCTTATCCGCAGCGACAGATTCGCTTGGGCTGGGGTCGGAATTGATTCCTGACCCAGCGCATCGCCGATGCCATTGCGGCTGGTATTGAAATGCTCGAAGTACATGAAGATGCCTTTGGGCCTTCGTTGTCTTCGGGGCGTTGGCCAGAGTGAAGACGGTGCGCTATTCTTCGTAGTTCCATACGAATCGCTTTGTCGTAAGGGGCTGTGAAGGCATCGAAGGATACTACGGTGGCGATGATGTTGATGAGGGGGGGCGCCCTGTGCTCCAGGGTTCAGCCTGATTGGGGCGTTTGCAATTCTGGGGGTTGTTCAGAAAAGCGCGGAGAGTGGATTGCCGGATCCTAGTTGCGGGGCTTCACCTTTGTGGCCGGGGGCTGGTTGGCCATCATCGCAGCCCGCATTGCTTCCATATCCTCTTCCGTGACGAGACCGATGGCCCGGGGTAGTGGGGGCAGATCGAGGAACTTTACCTGAATGCCGAGTGCACGCTCGTATCCGCGCACGTTAGAGCGCTCGAGCGGAGTGACAAAACTCCAGGAGACGCCACGGGCTCCGGCACGGCCTGTGCGTCCGACGCGATGCGTGAAGTTTTCTGCTTCCTGCGGCAAATCGTAGTTGACGACGTGCGCAATATCGTCGACATGAATCCCGCGCGCCGCCACGTCGGTGGCGACCAATACACGGTGAACACCATCCTTGAAGCTTTGCAACGCTTCGTTGCGCTGGCTCTGTGAGCGGTCGCCGTGAATGGCGGTGGCCTTGAAGCCTTTGCGATCGAGGAAGGTCGTCACCCTGTCGGCACCTTCTTTGGTGGCGACGAAGACGAGGAAGGAGCCCTTCTCTTTTTTCAGTAGATATTCGAGGAGATCGAACTTGGAGCCACGAGCGACTTCGTAGCCGTAGAAGTCGATCTGAGCGGAAGTTTCCGCGCTGGCCTCCACCGCGATCCACACCGGATCGCGCACATAACTTGAGACGAGACCCGCGACGGATTGACCCATGGTGGCTGAGAAGAGCATTGTGTGGCGTTTGGCCGGGAGATGATCGAGGATGATGCGCAGATCGGGCAGGAAGCCCATGTCAAGCATCCGATCGGCCTCGTCGAGGACCACGGTGGAAGCGCCGGAGAGGTTGATGAGCCGCCGGTCCAGATAGTCGCAAAGCCGGCCGGGTGTCGCGATGACGACTTCGGCTCCGGCCTCAATGTCGCGCAACTGCTTAGACTCTTTCATGCCGCCCACAACGACCGCAGTGCGAATGCGCATGCCGCTCGCCAGTTGGCGGAATGCTTCATCGATCTGAATCGCGAGTTCGCGGGTGGGGCTCAGAATCAGGACCTTGATCCGCTTGGTTCGGGGGAGGGCGGCGAGCCGTTCGATGACAGGAATGGAGAATGCCAGGGTTTTGCCGGTACCGGTTTGGGCGGTGGCTACGACGTCGCGGCCATCGAGGATTGGAGGGATGGCCTGCGCCTGGACGGGCGTTGGCGTGACGAATTGGTTCCTGTCGAGATTGGTCCTCAGCTCGGGGCAGAGTCTGAGTTCGGAAAAATGCTGCATCGAAGGTGGCGGATTCTTTTTGCGGTCTTAGATTTCTCAGAATAACAGCGCGAGAGGAAACAGAGAAGTTCCACGGAGGGTTAAAGAGGGGTAGGAGACATTGAGCGGACTGCCTGAAGCCAGTCTGGTTGAAGGTTAGGCCGATCCTGGTGCCGGTTGAAAGGAAGCTGGCCTGAGATCGCGCCTGTTGTGTTGCTAGCGAATGAAAACGCTGACCCCGGACCTGCTTTCTTGTCCCCCGACACGCAACAGAAGTTGAAGTTCGCCCGAGGCGATGGTTGAGGGGATGCGCACGTTTACCTGAACTAGCCCCTCAACTAGCCCTGGTGCATTTCCTGCATACAAAATCTCAGAAACTCGGCCGTCCATTTCAACCTCCGGGGAAGAGAGAAGCCTTGACTGGGTCGTTGCAATTCTGCCGTCCGAGCCACTGGGCTCCATCTGCCCTGCGCCAGTTGCATAGAACACGACTATGTCTCCCTTGGTCGCAGGATTCTCTGCTGAGTTGAGAGTGCCATCTTGATTGAGGATTGCCCCTCTCCCAACTCCAGTCGAAGCGAAGGTAAAGATGCCTGGTTGTGAGCGAAGAATTGGCAGCAGTGTGGGAGCAGATTGAACTCTCTCCACTTCGTAAACGATGGTTGCCACGGATTGACCTTCCAGGGCAAACGGAGCAATTCCGCTTGATTGAGACTGTGAAGCGTAAATCATTGGTGACGGAATGCCATTGACGAGAATTCGGGATGTGCCGATAGCAGTGGCAATCTGTAGTGGGGATGTCAGCTCCAATGTTTGCAGTCTCTCTGGCCCCAACCCCCGCCCAAAAATGGCGAGTATTTGACCAGGTGCCACACCAACATTCAGATAGCTCGCTGCATTCGTAACTGCGGCAATTGCTGGCGCACCCTGCGGAGCAATCGAAATTGAAAAGTTGTGAAGGCGTGAAAGCGAGGCTTCTGTTGGCCCGAGATTCAATGTGAACGAAAAGGAACCTGATGCCGTCGGAACTCCAGAAATTTGCCTTGTCTGCTGGTCGAGGGACAAGCCAGGGGGTAAAGACCCCGAGGCTAAATTGAAGGTCTGCGGCCGAGAACCATCGGCAAATGCGATTGTCTGGACGTAGGGTAGCGAAACAACACCACCAGGGATATTTGGCGGCAGGACTTGAATGGAGGACGACGGTTGAATCCAGAGGGAAGCCGCATTCTGAATCGAATTTCCAATGGAGTCTTGGGTCGTGACTCCAAAGACAAACAACCCAGAGGTCGTGGGGGTACCGGTGAGCATACCCGCTGAGCTCAATGAAAGCCCGGGGGGAATTGTCCCGGCAGAAGAACTTCGGATCGAATGGGTAAACGGAGGGAGTCCTTCAGCAGTTGGAAGATTGCTTTGATAGCTTGCGCCGACCCTACCGGAAGTCAATTGAACTAGAGCCTTCACCCGAATCGTGAAGAGCGCGGAATCCACCTGGGTGCCACTTTGATCTATCCCACGGAGGGCCAATTCGGACACTCCCGTGTGAAGTGGAATACCCGATATTTCTCCGGTTGATTGATTCAATGCAAGGCCTGTTGGAAGCTGGCCAGACTGCAGGCTCCAACGATACGGCGGGGTTCCTCCCTCAAGCCGATTTGCAAGCGAAAAGGGCAGAAATGGAGCGATGCTCTGATTCTGAACTGCAGACATCCTCAACGGTGAGGCGGCGGTCGTCTGAATCGAAAACTGAGCCTGACTGCTACCGCCGAGTGAATCTATCACGCGGATTGCGAATAGGAAGAGCCCTGCAACGGTTGGCGTCCCAGTGATACGGCCTGTCGCGCTGTTGAGAGTCAGTCCCCCAGGGAGCATTCCACTAACAATACTGAAGCTCAGGCTACCTACCCCACCGGATGCGGCAATGGCGTTTGAGTATGCAATACCAACTTGGGCCGCAGGGAGTGTCGAACCCGTCAAAAACACCAATGGGCTTGTGCCACCAGCTGCTGGCTGCAGGCGGATGCTGGATAGGTGGATTCGTGCCCCACTGGGGGCGGGCCCAGAGCTTGCATTCACCGCTGCATAGACAACAACCGCCCCAGCACTTGCGTTTGTTGGTGGATCCCAATCGAACTCAAACAGGTTTGAGGCAGAAGGGGAACGATGGGAAATGAACTCTACGGGTGAACTTGCCGGGCATCCAGAAGAAGGTCTATCTCGACCGCTATCGCAGATTACATTGGTAGCGTTCGAGATTGGACGAAAGGTGCCTGCTTGTCCATTCGCTGAATTCGATTCCAGGCGCGCGGTCGCCTGAAATCCATATCGAAGTGAAGAATCAAGAATGCGGAGAGATATTCTTTGCCGTACACCCGGTTGGTATGTTGTGCCATTGCTTGAGGAGATCGTCAGCAGAGGAGAAGCTTCAGTCAGAGTGCCAATATGGCAGCCAGATTGAAGGCAGGTTTGGTCTCCGGGAGCGCCTGTACTTCGCTGGGGTGGACCAGAACTGTAGGCCCAAATCACAAATGGAACCGCCGCGAGTGCACAGCACTTGCCAATTAAGACTCTATGACGTTGGAAATGCATGGGGCGTGGGGTCACTTCTGATATTCAAGTCAGGTTTCGCTGGTCTTGCAATTTTCTTGAGCTTATCAAGCTCGGCATCCAGAGGGTTGAGGGTCTTGCTTTGTAGCCCCAGGAAAGAAAATGACTGGGCCGATTTAAGGGGGAGAATAGACCGGACTTGGGCACAGCATGCCAATTGGCGCCGTGGCAGCTGGAGTGATTGCTTTACAGGCCGAAGCCAGCGTCGATGCCGGCGTCGGTGCCGATGACGTCTCCGATAGCGTCGCCGAAAGCGGAGGTGCCGGCGGTGGCCGAGGCGGCGAGCTGGATGCGGGGGAGTTGCTCGAGTTGCAGGTTCGCGGCGACGAAACGGATTGTGCGGCAGATAGCCCAGGGATAGCCGATACCGAGGGTGAAGGTGGTGAGCAGGACATTGGTGAATGTCAGCATCAGCAGCAGGAGGCCGTCAAAGCTGGCGCGGAAAGGGAAGCCCGCAAAGCGCGTATTGCACCAGTAGAAGTTGAACTGTCTCGATTGGAACCAAAAGCGATATAGACCAAGGGTGGGGACGACCAGCAACAGCATCTTGCCGTAGGCCCCGAGGAGCCCGGTGGATGCACCGGTGAACTCGAAGGAGTGGCCGCCGTAGTGGGTGTGATTGGTGACGTAGCGGCGGAGGTTGGTGAGGAAGACTGGCAGGTAGATCGTGAAGGTAATCGCTGTGAAAAACAGACCTGGGATGACGATCCAGGCGAGTTCCTTGAAGTCGCCGTTGTAGACAAAGTGGCGGCCCTGCCAACTGGTGCGGCTCCAACGGTAGCGGATGGCTCCGTGGATGGCGAGAGGGGCCAGGAGGGCGAAGGCAGCAAAGAGCACGAGCCCTGCGAAGGGTTTAAGGTTGTCTCCTCCAGCGATAAGCAGCAGCGCCAAGCTCATCGTCAGGCCGACCCAGATTCCGATCAGCTTGAGCCAGCCGATGAAGAGCTCTTTTCCTGTGCCGTGATAGGCAAAGGGCTGGCCGGCGAAGCGGGTGTTGGCCCAGAGGTAGCGGCGGATCTCGGTGCGGCCCCAGAAGCTGTAAATGCCCAGGGTGACGATGCTCAGGAAGATGAGCTTGAGATAGAGGACCAGGAGTGCGCCTCCTTCGCCGGTGAAGTCGAACAAACCGGGCGAAAGGGCCGGATTGGATGCAGAAGGTTCGACGGACGCGAAAAGACTGCCGCACTCGCAACGAACCGGAACTACCTCGTACTCTTTGCCGCAGTTGGTGCAGAAGGCCATGGTGGGCCCACTATAACCTAGTCGTCGTCGCCGGATGAGGAGCTGACTTTGAGGACGGCGAGGAAGGCTTCCTGCGGGATTTCCACACGGCCGACGCGCTTCATGCGCTTCTTGCCTTCCTTCTGCTTTTCAAGCAGTTTGCGCTTACGGCTGATATCGCCGCCGTAGCACTTGGCAAGAACGTTCTTGCGGATGGCCGAAATGGTTTCTCTTGCGATGATCTTGGCGCCGATGGCGGCCTGCAGAGCCACTTCGAACATTTGTCGGGGAATCAGCTTGCGGAGGCGTTCGATGAGAGTGCGGCCGCGCTCGTAGGCGAAGTCCTTGTGGACGATCATCGAGAGGGCGTCGACGGGTTCGCCGGCGACCATGACGTCGAGCTTCACCATCGGCGACACGCGGGTGCCAGCCAGATGGTAATCGAGCGAGGCGTAGCCTCGGGAGCAGCTCTTCAAGCGATCGTAGAAGTCGAGGACGACTTCGTTGAGCGGCAAGTCGTAGACGAGCATGACGCGCTGGCTGCCGATGAATTCGAATTTCTTCTGCTGGCCGCGCTTTTCTTCTACCAGGGCGAGGATTTCGCCGATGTACTCTTCGCGCGTAATGATCGTGGCCTCGATGATGGGCTCTTCGATCTTGTCGATGACCGTTGGATCAGGGAAGCGCTGGGGGTTGTCGACGGTGATCACGTCGCCGTTCATCAGCGTGATGGTGTAGCGCACGCCGGGGGCGGTGGTGATGAGGTCGATGTCGAACTCGCGTTCGAGACGTTCCTGAACAATTTCAAGATGGAGCAGGCCGAGGAAGCCGACACGGAAGCCGAAGCCGAGTGCGGCCGAGCTTTCCGCTTCGATCGTGAGGGCGCTGTCGTTGAGGCGGAGCTTGTCGAGGGCTTCGCGAAGGAGGGTGTGCTCATGGCTCTCGACCGGGTAGAGACCAGCGAAGACCATCGGCTTGATTTCCATGAAGCCGGGCAGCGGCTCCAGAGTGCGCTTGCCGTCTTCCATGATGGTGTCGCCGATTTGCGCTTCGGAGACATTTTTGATGTTGGCGAAGAGGAAGCCGACTTCGCCGGCGCTGAGTTCGTCGCAAGGCACGGGCTTCGGAGACTGCCAGCCGATGCCGTCCACTTCATAAACCTTGCCGGCGGCGCTGAGGCGAATCTTCATGCCCTTGCGGATGCGGCCATCGACGACGCGCATGAGGATGATGACTCCACGATAGGAATCAAACCAGCTATCGAAGATGAGCGCGCGCAGAGGCGCGTCGGGGTCGCCTTTGGGCGGAGGAACTTTTTGAACGACGGCTTCGAGAATATCGTCGATACCGATGCCATTCTTGGCACTGGCGAGCACAGCTTCAGAAGCATCGAGGCCAATGACGGTTTCGATCTGTTCGCGGATGCGCTCGGGCTCGGCGCTGGGCAGGTCGATCTTGTTGATGACCGGGATGATCTCAAGGTTTTGGCCGAGAGCGAGGTAGGTGTTGGCGAGCGTTTGGGCTTCAACGCCTTGCGAGGCGTCGACGATGAGCAGCGCACCTTCGCAGGCTTGAAGCGAGCGCGAGACTTCGTAAGAGAAGTCGACGTGGCCGGGAGTGTCGATCAGGTTGAGCTGATAAACTTTGCCATCTTTGGCCTTGTAATTCAGGCGCACGGCGTGAGCCTTGATGGTGATGCCGCGTTCTCGCTCGAGGTCCATCGAGTCGAGAACCTGCTCCATCATTTCACGCTGACTCAGGGCTCCCGTAACTTCCAGAAGGCGATCTGCCAGCGTGGATTTGCCATGGTCAATGTGCGCAATGATCGAGAAGTTCCTAATAAATGCTGGATCCATGCGCTAAACTGAGGGTATCTCTCTAGTATCCCATATGTCTTCATATCATCCCCATGAAATCAAGGTGCGCGAAGGATCCGGGTCTGCCCAGGGTCTGCGAATCTCGATCGTGGTGAGCCGATTCAATAACCTGGTGACGGATCGTCTGCTGTCCGGTGCGCTGGACGCGCTCATTCGTTCGGGTGCGGCAAAAGAAGATGTTGAAGTGCTAAAGGTGCCGGGTGCATGGGAAATGCCAGTCGTTGTGGCAGAACTGGCGCGGCACAACCGGGCAGACGCGATTGTGTGTCTGGGCTGTGTGGTGCGCGGGGATACGCCGCATTTTGACTACGTGGCAGGCGAGAATGCGAAGGGCATTGGGGCCGTGGCCAAGGATACGGGGATCCCTGTGGCGAATGGCGTGCTGACGACCCATACGATGGAACAGGCAGTGGACCGCGCTGGCGGCAAGATGGGCAACAAGGGTGCCGAAGCCGCGATGTGCGCCGTTGAGATGGTGCATTTGCTGCGGCAAATCAAGGGCGCGAAGGGATAGCCGGGGATGGCAAGTCGAAGAAAATCGCGCGAGCGCGCGCTGCAGGTGCTTTTCCTTTGCGACATGGGCAAGTATGAGCTTGAGTCCGCAATCGAGGCGTATTACTACACGCTGCATGCCGAAGATGAGGATTTCGAGCGGCTCGCGAAGGACAAGTTCATGGAAGAACTGGTGCGGGGGACGATGGCCAGCCGTGAGATTCTTGACGAGCAGATCGGCAAGGCGAGCGAACACTGGCGGATTGATCGCATGCCCTCTGTGGATCGCAATATCTTGCGCCTGGCGGGCTTTGAGCTACTCGAAGGCAAGCTGCCTTATGCCGTGATTATCGATGAAGCGCTTGAGTTAGCGCGACGCTATAGCGGCAATGAGAGCGTGGGGTTTGTGAACGGGGTGCTCGATTCGATCAAGGCCAGCCAGCCGAAAGCGACCATGGCTGCTGGGCAATCACTTCCCAATACAGAAGGTTGAGAAGATGCGGTTGAGGATGTCGTCGGCGGTGGTGGCTCCGCTGACGCCGTCGATCGCGCGTAGGGCAGTGTAGAGATCGAGGAGCAGCATTTCGTGCGGGATGTTTGACTCGATCGCTTGTCGGGCTCGATCCAGATTTTGCGATGCTTCATCGAGAAGTGTCTTCTGGCGCAGGCTGGTGAGAAAGCCATCCTGGACTTCCAGTAATCCGGCGGGTGCGATGGCTTCGAGAATGCGGCGACGCAGGAGATCGAGATTCTCTCCGGTGGCGGCAGAGACGGG
Organism: Acidobacteriota bacterium; assembly: GCA_016870995.1. GTDB lineage: Bacteria > Acidobacteriota > Terriglobia > Bryobacterales > Bryobacteraceae > Bryobacter. The sequence goes on along the minus strand of VFZU01000026.1, from coordinate 30,416 downwards.
GATGGCTTCGGGGTGAGTGCTTGACGCAAGGTCGCACTTATTGGCCACCAGTAGATGGCGACCCCGATCGCGCAGGGCGAGTGTTTCGTCGTCGACACCAGAGGTGGCATCGTAGACCACGAGCGTGAGATCGGCATCGGCCATGGCTTGATGGCTGCGCTCGATACCGAGGGATTCCACGAGGTCATTCGATTCGCGAATGCCAGCCGTATCGACGAAACGAACAGGGATCCCTTCGATGGCGGCAGATTCTGTGACGAGGTCGCGCGTGGTGCCGGCAATGTCGGTCACGATGGCACGGTCTTGTTCAAGAAGGGCGTTGAACAGGCTGGACTTGCCGACGTTCGGCTTGCCTACAATGGCGAGGGAAAATCCGTCGTGAACGATGCGGCCAAACTGGAAGCTGGCCGCGAGTTTTGAGACGCCTGTGGTGACGGGCGCGAGGCGGGCGAGCAGTTCATCGGCGGGTGCGACCGAGACATCATCTTCGGCGAAGTCGATGCCAGCTTCCAGACGGGAGATGAGTTCGACGAGTTGAAATTTGATGGGAGCGATTCGACGGCTGAGGGAGCCACCGAGTTGTTGGCTCGCGACCTTGGCCTGGTAGAGAGTGGTGGAATCGATCAGGTCGCGGATGGCTTCGGCTTGAGGCAAATCAATTCGGCCCAGCAAGTAGGCGCGAAGAGTGAATTCGCCGGGAAGAGCGAGGCGCGCACCACACTCGACTGCGCGCTGCACGCAATAACGCAAGATGACAGGTGAGCCGTGGCAGGAGATCTCGACGACGTCTTGTGAAGTGAAACTACGTGGTGCCTGAAACCAGGTGGCGACCACTTCGTCGACCAGTTGGGCTTGGTTGTCGAGCAGATGGCAAAGGGTTGCCTGACGGGGGACTGGACTGGCGTAATTGGTTAAGAGCTTACCAGCGACGACTGTTGCTTCTGGACCGCTGAGACGCACCACACCAACACCTCCACGACCGGGAGGGGTTGATATGGCAACAATCGTGTCCTTCAGGTTCAAGCCAGAAAATCAGGCTGGGTTAGCGGTTGCCGATATTGTCGGGATCGGGCCGGGGGCCACGATAGCCGCCACCACCGCTGGGACGTCCACCGCCGGGGCCGCGTCCGCCGCCACCAGGACGACGTCCGCCACCACCACCGGGACCACGGCGATCTCCGCCGCCACCGTATCCACCACCGCCACCGTATCCACCACCGCCACCGTATCCACCACCGCCACCGTATCCACCACCGCCACCGGGACGGCCATCGCGACGGGGACCACGGTCTCCATCACGGCGCGGACCACGTCCGCCACCACCGCCACCGGGACGTCCACCACCGGGACCACGTCCGCCACCGCCGCGTCCATCGCGACGTCCGCCGCCACCGGGGCCACGCCGATCGCGACCACCACCAGCGGGGGCTGCGGGAGTTGCCATGCCGGCCGGGATAATTACGACCTGACGCCCACCACCGACACCCACGGACTCGCTGCGAATTTCCGTTTCAGGGCGCAGGGTCATGTGGATGATGCGGCGCTCGCGGCTGCTCATCGGGCTGAAGAAGAAGGGCTGACCGATTTCCTTGACACGGCTCGAAGCGGTTTGTGCGGAGAGGCGAAGTTCCTCAATGCGCAGAAGGCGATAGTCGTTCGAGTCAAAGACGATCAGCGAATGGTCTTCGTGCGGCAGGCGCAGCATTTCCATCGTGAGATGTTCGAGGGCGAGCAACAGTTCAGCCTTGTTGGCCAGCAGCATGTCAGATTCCGGACCGCTGAAGCGCACTACGATATCGGGGTTCTCGATCTCGGGGTAGGTGGAAGCGCCTTCCACAAATTCGTAGTCGACGTCGATGTCGATGGCGTCCAGCAGGACGTCGAGAAAGTCGCCGATTTTGTCTTCGTATTGTTCGATTGGGTATTTGCGAGTCATGTGTGCCGCACCGACCGGGTCCTGGGACTGTTTATTTCTTCTTCTTTACATTCACAACCGCTTGCGAAGGCGGTGTTACTGGAGCTGGTTTGACTTTGCTAAAGACGTATTGCTGAAGCATGGCAAACACGTTGCCAGTCAGCCAGTATAACACCAGTCCGGATGATGCTCCGTAGAACATGAACGCGAACATCAATGGCATAAACAACATAATGCGTTGCTGCTGGGCGTCTATACCGGCCGAAGGAGTCATCTTCTGGAGCAGGAACTGGGTTACCACCATCAGCACCGGCAAGATGCGGATGGCAATCGTTTCGGGTTGTGAGAGGTCGCCGACCCAGAGCCAGGAAGCCTGGCGCATTTCGATGGCGACGCTCAAAACGGAGTAGAAGCCGATGAGGAACGGCATCTGCAGCATCAATGGGAGGCAGCCGCCGGCGGGATTGATGTCGTGCTTCTTATAAAGCTCCATCACCTCTTCGTTCTTTTTCGCGGCCCGCGGATCGGTCATCGCGATGCCTTTGTACTTGTCGTTGATGCGCTGGAGTTCGGGTTGGATGAGCGCGGTTTTCTGCATCGACTTCATGCTGGAGAGCTTGAGCGGCAGGGTGAGCAGGTTGATGATGACCGTGACGACGATGATCGACCAGCCGTAGTTGTGGATGAAATTGTTGTTGACGTAGTTGAGGGCGAAAAAGAGGGGCTTGGCGACGATGCCGAACCAGGTGCCAAAGTCGACCATCTGTTCGAGGCGAGGGTCGACGGCTTTCAGAACATCGAGATCCTTGGGGCCAATGAAGAAAGAGAGTTTGTTGGTAGGTGCGCCGCCCACGGCCATGCCGATGTTTGGCTGCTCTTTCTTGTCGGGATCTGAGCTGGGGATGAACGTGTCGGAAGTGGTTTGCAGTTCAATATTGGCACCGCTACGATTGAGGGCGACTGCGGCGAAGAACTGATCCTGAATGCCGGCGAAGAAAAAGTTGCCTGTATCGGTGGACCAGGACTTGGCGGCATCGGATGCGGCTTTGGTTTCGAGCTTTGCATTGGCCTGATTGAAGCGAACGGTGGTGCCGAGGGAATAGGCGTTAAACGCGAAGTGGTCGCCGAAGCCACCACGCCAGGAGAGGTTGTGAGGCACGGGCGCGCCGCCGAGTGTCAGGTCTGATTCAACGTCGACGACGTACTGATCCTTGCGGAAGCGATACAACTTGCGGGCCGAGTTCTTGCCGTCAGAGTATTTGAACTCGACTGAGAGGCCGTCCGGGCCTGGCTTGGTGGCGAACAGATACCAGTTGAGATTGGGATTCATATCCCGGCCATTGAGCTGGACCGAGAATGGGTAACCGATTTTGCCGGTGCCAGCAGTATGGACCAACTGCAAGGGCTTTCCCTGGCTGTCCTTGAACTTCTTGAGAATCCAGGAAGTAACCACGCCGCCCTTGTTCGAAAACTCGACGCGATAGAGGTCGGTCTCAATGCGGTGAACTTCTTCCTTGGCGGCCGCAACGGTTTCTACGGAAGGCGTGGGCGAGGCAGCGAGCTTCTCAATGGGCGCAACAACGGGATCTTTGGGCGCGGCCTTGGGGGCTTCTTTCTTGACGGGTTCCGGCTGGGGCTGCGGCATCAGGTACTGCGTGCCGAAGATCACGACGCCCATGAGAGCGAAGGCGATCAGGAGGTTCTTTTCCATTCCCGGTTCCTGATTCGGAGCGCCGGGGAGCTTGATTTCTTGGGCCATTGAGTATTTCTTGGTTAGGGGACAGGGTCAAAGCCACCCGCGTGAAAGGGGTGACACTTACAGATACGGCAGATCGCCATGCCAGTTCCACGCATCGCACCGTGGCGATCAATCGCCTCCATGGCGTAGACCGAACAAGTGGGGTGAAAGCGGCAGGCGGAAGGGAGCATGGGAGAAAGAACGCGCTTATAGATCTTCAGGATGGCGATGAGGATGCTTCGCACGGTGCGGTTTCACGTTTGGCAATGAGGCGTTCCAACAGCTTGTCAAGGTGCCTTTCGATCTCTTCCCAGGGTGCGTCCAGCAGCGACTTGCGTGGATTGAACACCAGATCCAAACCGAAGGGGAAACGTTCTCTTCTTAGTCTCACACATTCGCGCAGGCGGCGTTTGATGCGGTTGCGGACAACCGACTTGCCGATGGCGCGGGGGGTGGTGAAACCGAACCGGGGACCCTCCAAGTCGCCTCGATACCGATAAAAGACAACAAACAAGGGGCAGCCGTGCTTCTGGCCCTGATCGTAGGTTTGCCGGAATTCCTGGGGGCGGAGGATCCGTACGGATTTAGGGAAGTCCGGCATGAGGTGTGTACAAAAGAAGAGCCGGAGCTAGATGGTTCTCTAACTCCGGCGGGAGGTAATCAAGACAAAACCAGAAGTACTGGAGAAAAATTAAGAGTTAGGCGCTCAGCAGGTCTTAAGCACTTTTGGCTTGGCGAACGGGGCGTTCGTCCGAAACGGTGAGCTTCCAACGGCCACGGGCACGACGGCGGGCGAGAACGTCGCGACCGTCCTTCGACTTCATACGCTTGCGAAAACCGTGCGTCTTGGCGCGTTTGCGGTTATTCGGCTGAAATGTTCTCTTCGGCATTGAGTTGAAATTCCTTGGTTATCGCCCGGGCCGGCAGACCCAGCTTCTCGGGCATGGCAAAGCGCTCAGCGCATTTACGCTACCTTCTAAGTATAGCAAGCTCGACACGCCGTTGTCCACAGCATAGGATGGATAGCGAATATGGCACAGTCTTTTACAACTCAGATCCAGGGCCCGGCAATCTTTCTGGCCCAGTTCATGGGCGACGCCGCCCCCTTCAATAACCTGCCCGACATTTCGGCTTACATGAAGAATTTCGGCTACAAGGGCATCCAGCTGCCCAGTTGGGATGGCCGGATTCTCGACATCAAGAAGGCCGCCGAATCCAAGACGTACTGCGACGAAATCAAAGGCCAGACGAACGGTCTGGTGGTGACCGAACTCGCCAGCCACCTGCAAGGCCAATTGGTAGCCTCGCACCCGGCCTACGACGAATTGTTTGATGGATTCGCGGCACCAGAAGTGCGTGGCAACCCGAAGGCCCGCAGCGAGTGGGCGATCCAGCAGATGATGTATGTGATTCAGGCCAGCGCCAACATGGGGTTGACCGTGTCGCCTTCGTTCTCGGGTGCTTTGCTGTGGCCCTTTCTTTACCCCTGGCCGCAGCGGCCGGCGGGCCTTGTGGAAGAAGGCTTCAAAGATCTGGCCACGCGCTGGCTGCCAATTCTCAACTTTGCCGACAAGCATGGTGTTGATATCGCCTATGAGCTGCATCCCGGCGAAGACCTTTATGACGGTGCCACCTTTGAGATGTTCCTCGAAGCCACGGGCAATCACCCGCGAGTGAATATCAACTACGACCCGTCGCACTTTATTCTGCAGTGCCTCGACTACGTTGGGTTCATTGACGAATATGCTTCGCGCATCAAGGCATTCCATGTGAAGGATGCCGAATTCCGTCCGTCGGCCAAGGCTGGCGTGTATGGCGGCTATCAGGGCTGGACGCAGCGGCCGGGCCGGTTCCGTTCGCTCGGCGATGGCCAGGTGGACTTTAAGCAGGTGTTCTCGCGCATGACCGCGGCAGGCTATAAGGGCTGGGCCGTGCTTGAGTGGGAATGCTGCTTCAAGGACAGTGTGCAGGGAGCAGCCGAAGGAGCGCCCTTCATCGCATCACATTTGATCAGCGTGCCGACCAAGGCCTTCGACGATTTCGCGGGAGCTGCTACGGACGCCGCCCGCAATCGCCGCATCATGGGCCTCTAACCAACTACAAATAAGCGCCGCGACTGGATTGGCGTGTTAAACTCGCATCCAGTCGTGGCGGCCAAGCCAGCTCAAAAAAATCAAGCTAAAAAAGAGACCTGGACGAAGGCCCAGGCGCTGCGCCATTGCGAGCTGTCGGCGCGGCAGGTTGTGTCATGGGAGAAACAGTGTTTGCTCGAGCCGCGGGAGCAATACTCGTTTGAAGACCTGCTTGAGCTTCGGGTGCTTGCAAGGCTCAAGGAACTGGGAGTTTCTTCGACGAAAATGCAGGCGGTCTTCGCGAGTGTGCGGAGCAAGCTGGCTGGCAAGAAGAACCCGCTGACTGAACTACGCGTCTACGTCGAAGGCAAGCGCATTCGCGTGCAGACCGAAGGCAAACGGATGGAAGCGTTGAGCGGACAATTGCTGTTCGACTTCGACCAGGCGGAACTGAAGCGGCTGCTGAGCTTCCCTAGCCATCGCACGGACGCCGCCGCAGCCCGCCGCAATCGGGCCGACGCGGAAAACTGGTTTCAAAAGGGTCTGGAACTGGAGCAAACGGGAGCGGACAAAAGGGAGGCCATTGCGGCCTATGAAAAGGCGCTCGAGTTAAACCCCGCCATGGCTGGTGCGCTGGTGAATATCGGCACGATCTTCTACAACGCAAGGAAGTGGCGCGAGTCGGAGAAGTTTTACACGCGTGCCATCGAGGCAGATGCTACTTACGCGCTGGCTCACTTCAACCTCGCGAACCTGCATGAGGAGCTGGGGAGAACGTCGCTCGCCATCAACCACTATAAGAAGGCCATCGACATTCAATCCAATTACGCCGATGCCCACTATAACCTCGCCTTATTGTTCCAGACCCGTGGCCGGGCAATGGAAGCAATGCGGCATTGGAAGTCGTATCTAGCGCTGGACGCCAATAGCCAATGGGCGCAGATCGCGAAGCGCGAAATGGCAAAGCTCAAGAGCGCGGCACTTGTAGTGGCCAAATCCAGCTCAAACCAATCCGGCACCGCCTAGTCCCTTAAGAAGTTCTTATTATCCCAATCGTCATGATAAACTAGCGACACTCTTCAAGGGAAAAGGACTATGAATTTTCGATTACACAATCTGCTCGTGTGTGCCTTAGCATGCACGCTCTCGCTCTTTAGTCAGACCTCGGGCCGCATCTCGGGCACCGTCACCGACCCCTCAGGGTCTTCGATCCCAGGGGCTGCTGTTGAGCTCTTTCTGGCTGGTGGCACGACGCCCGTTATCAAGGCCGAAACTAACGCCAATGGCGACTTCGTCATGGCTGGCGTTCGCCCGGAGACCTATTTTCTGCAAGTCTCCTCCAAAGGTTTTCGTACTTCAATTATCCGCAACCTTAAGGTGGACACCAGTGCCGAGCTCGCGCTGAAGATCATCAAGCTTGAACTCTCGGCGACTGCTGAGACCATCGAAGTCTCGGCGGAATCGGCTGTGGTGCAAACGGCCTCGGCAGAAGTATCGACCACGGTCACGAACGCACAATTGCGCCTGCTACCCTCGCTGAACCGCAGCCCACTGGGCCTGTTGCAGACACAAGCTGGTGTGACGTCGAATGCCCGCACCAACACGACGATCAACGGCCTTCGCCCGTCGTTTTCGAACATCACCCTCGACGGCATCAACATCCAGGACAATTTCATCCGCACCAATACGCTCGACTATCAGCCCAATCTGCTGTTGCTCGACCAGGTGGCGGAAGCGACCCTGGTGACATCGAACTCAAACCCCGCACTGGGTAACGGCGCCGCGCAGATCAACCTCACCACGCCGTCGGGCACAAATCAGTTTCATGGCAGTGCGGTGTGGCTGAACCGGAACAACATCGCCAGCGCGAACACCTGGTTCAACAACCGTAACGGCGTTAAGCGCCCATTCTTGAATCAGAATCAGTTCGGCGGCTCCATTGGGGGCCCGATCAAGAAGGACAAGCTGTTTTTCTACACGAACTACGAAGCGCTGCGGACCCGCCAGCAGGCGAGCGCCACGCGCGCGCTGTTGCGGGCTGACGCACGTCGCGGCATCATGACCTATCGCGATAGCGGTGGGGCACTGCGTCAGGTAAATGTGCTGACTGCAGCTAACCTGACGGCCGATCCGCGCGCCGCACAGATCATTTCGGCGGTTCCCGGGGCGGAAGCCATTAACCGCAGCGACGTTGGGGACGGGCTCAACACCGGCGGCATTACGTTTAACATTCGTAACAACCGCACTCGCGACAACGTGCTCGGCAAGGTCGACTACATCCTTTCGAGCAAGCATGCCTTTGCTGGCACCTATACCTGGAATCGCGACATCCTGGATCGTCCTGACCTGATGAACAATTTCGTCACGACGCCGACGGTTACCAACAGCGGTGCTACGAAGCTGCTTTCGCTCAGCCACCGCTGGAGCCCCAGCGCAACTTTGACGAACGAATTGCGCGGTGGCTACAATCTGGCGCCTGCACCGTTCAACACGAGCGACGATTTTTCCAGCCCGATTATTGCTCCGACGCTGGTGAATAACCCAGTGAACACGTTCCGCCGCCAGGGCCGCAATACCAATACTTACAACCTGCAGAACAACGCCACCTGGTCCAAAGGGCGCCATACGCTGCAGTTCGGCTTCCAGAGTCAGTTCATTCGCGTTGAGTCGTTCAACGACGCGGGCATCACTGCCACTTACGGTATGGGAATCAGCGCCGCCAACCCGATCAACATCAACGCGGCGTTGCCGGGCATCAGCGCGGCCGACCTCGGTACCGCCAATGCTCTGCTTTCGCTGCATGCCGGCCTGATCGCGAATTCGAACTTGACCTTCAACGTGAAGGATCGCCAGAGCGGCTTCCTCCCGAATCAAGCCAATGTTCGCAACTTCACCAACGATAACTATGCGCTTTACTTCCAGGACAAGTGGAAGGCGAGCCGTCGGCTGTCGATCACGGCTGGGTTGCGTTGGGACTACTTCACGCCTGTGGATGAGTCGAATGGCCTTGCGCTGCTTCCCTTGCTGAATGGGCAATCGGCGATCGCGGCCCTACTGAATCCGGTGGGTACGCTGGACTTTGCCGGCAGGGCGGTTGGCCGGAATTGGTACAAGAAGGACTTCAATAACTTCGCACCGAACATCGGCGTCGCCTATGACATCTTTGGCGACGGCAAGACGAGTTTCCGTGCCGGCTACAGCGTGAACTTCGCCAATGACGAGTTCGTCCGCTCCACCGACAACAGCATTGCAACCAACGCCGGCTTGCAACAGGGCGTCACCAACAACAATCTGGTGGCTCGCGCCTCGAGCCTGCCGCCTGTGGCGACCCCCACATTCCGGGTGCCGCGCACCTACGCGGACAACTATGCAGTGAACTCACAGGCAGCTATCGGTATCCCGGACCCCTCGCTGGTCACCCCTTACGTGCAGCAGTGGTCAGCCGGTATTCAACGCGAGATTGCCAAGGGCATCATCGAAGTACGCTACGTAGGGAACCGCGGCACCAAACAGTTCCGTGCGTTCGACTACAATCAGGTACGCATTGATATCCCCGGCTACCGCGAGGATTTCGAGCGCGCCCGCCGCAATGGTGAATTGGCTCGTGCCGCCACCGGGACGTTTAATCCGTTGTTCAATGCATCGATCCCGGGCAGCCAGCCCACGCCGTTCTTCAACTCGCTGCCCAGCCAGGGCTTGCTGGCCAACGCAACCATTCGCGGCATCATCGAGCGTGGCGAATTGGGCGAGTTGGGCAACACGTATCAGATCAATGGGCTGAATGGCGCAGTGAATTTCTACCGCAATCAGAACGCCCTCGGCACGAACATGATGACCAACTACTCCAACGCGAGCTACCACGGTCTTCAAATCGACTACACACGTCGCTATGCACGCGGCTTCTACTTCCAGGCGAACTACGTTTGGTCGAAGAACCTGAGCGACGCCGCTGGCGATGCGCAGGCCCGATTCGAGCCGTTTCTCGACATCAACAATGCTGCCATCGAGTATTCGCGGACTCCGTTTGACCTGCGCCAGCAGTTCAAGTTGAATAGCGCCTGGGACATCCCGATCGGCAAGGGCCATAAGCTCGACGCCGGCAAGTATGGCAACTTCATTGTGGGCGGATGGACGCTCAGCACCTTCGTGACGGTGAACTCGGGCTCGCCATTCAGCCTGACTAGCGGCCGTGGCACACTGAACCGTGCTGGCCGTTCGGGTCTGAATACGGTGAATACCAACCTCACCGTACCGCAGTTGGAATCCCTGATGCGTCTCCGCATCGAGGGTGATGGTCCTTACTACTTTGCGCCTGCGCTGATTGCTTCCGACACGCGGGGCACAGCGCTCGAAGGCCGCACCCCGGCCGCCAACCAGGCATTCTTCAACCCTGGCGTCGGACAGCTTGGCAGCCTCGGCCGCCGAGTGTTTGATGGCCCGATCTTCAAGAACGCCGACATTGCCATCCAGAAGCGGTTTGACGTTCGCGAGAAGCAGTACATGGACTTCCGGGCCGAGATGTTCAACTTCACCAACTCGGTGAGCTTCGACGTCCCCGGCTACGGCATCAATGGAACCAACTTCGGTCGAATCACTGGCACGCAGTCTGGCCGCCGGGTGATGCAGTTCAGTCTGTACTACCGGTTCTAAATCAACCGATTCGAAACAAAAGGCCCCGGCAGATTGCCCGGGGCCATTTTCATTTGGTAGCCTATGATTGATGCGCCCGTAGCTCAGCTGGATAGAGCGTTTGGCTACGAACCAAAAGGCCGGGTGTTCGAATCACTCCGGGCGCACCATCTCCTTCCTCGTATTTTTATAAAATTGGTCGATAATCTTAAAGTGGACTTCCTTGTCCGCAGTTTCGCCTCAAGGCTAATTATTCTGCTCCTGGCCGCGTTGTCGGCCTCGCCAATCTCCAAGGACGAATCGCTGTCCAGCGCTTCGGTCCGCCGCTGGGGATCCGAGATCGGTATGCCCGAAGAGACGCTCACCGCGATTCTGGCAACGCCGGACGGGTATGTCTGGCTCGCATCGAACCATGGGTTGATTCGTTTCGACGTGAGCCGGGCCGAGGTTTACCACTTGGGCAACGCCTTCCGATCCACGGGGACGGGCAGTTGCAGCAGTAATTCCCTGCCGGCGCTGATGCTCGGCGACGGCGGCACGATCTGGGTAGGTTCTGCAAGTGGCTGTATCTTTCGACTAATCCCGGATCGCTTTGGCTCCTTTGCCAACTTTCAGATTCAGGCTTATGCTCCGGGTGATTCGAGCCAGGAGAGCAGCGGCGTACTTGCGATTTGGCCTGTACCGGGCAAGGCGGAAATACGAATCGTACGGCGCAGCCAGATCTCTTCGATGAAGGTTGAGCCGGTCGCAGGCGCTGGCTCCCTGCGTACGAAGGATTTGAAACCCCGACACTCTGCGGAATCAGTGGTGATCCGGGCCCCAGCAGACAAATTCATTCTGCTGGCGGCCATGAACAGCACGGAGCGCTTTTACGCTGTAATGACAGACCGGGTGCTCTACTCTTTTGATGCCCGGTCGAGCGCCTGGAGGCCGCTGGTCACCCTGCAGGGGACCCCACGAAGGATGATCGCCCATCCTGACGGCAGCGTTTGGATCGCAACCAGAAATGGAGTCATGCAATGGGATGGCAAGTCCAGCCGGTTCTTCGGAAAGAAGGATGGTATGACGGACGACGACACCTCGGGTGTGCTCCTGGATCGCGCAGGATGCCTGTGGTTCACTCATGATTCCCGGGTGAGCCGCCGTTGTGGCGAGCGGTTTGAAACCCTCCCGATCGGCGAGCAACAAGAAGAGAAGCCGACTGTGATCGAGGAGGACTCACGCGGCAACGTTTGGCTGGGCGGTCGTTGGGGCAACCTATATCGCATTGGAAGCCCCTTGTTTCGCAGCTACACCAAGAAGGACGGCTTGCCGGAAAGTCATCTGACGGGGGTTGCAACGGATTCAGATGGTTTTGTCTGGGCCAGTATGCGCGGTGAGGGGCTGGTGCGATTTGAAGGGGGCAAGGTCAGCCAAGTGCTGATGGATAAGGCATTGCAGGACGTGCAGGCGATCCATCCCAACCCAGCTGGAGGCATTCTTGCCGCCTCGCCACAAGGGATTTTTGAAGTCAACGCAATTCGCATTCGTCTGCTCCCGATGGCTTCGCCGATCAAATTCAGGAGTCTGCCGGGTTTGTTTTCAGAAGCTACCGACAAGCTGCTTTATTCAAACGTCTCCGCGAGTTTTCGGATCACCCGCAAGATGGACAAGTGGGTAGCTGAAAAGCTGACGGGGCCCGCGCGATTGCGCCAGTGGGCCAAGGGCGCAAATGGTTCGATCTACGCTCTGTCTCAGTATCTAGGGATGTTCCGCCTGGGCCAGAACGGGTATGTGCCGGCCGAAAATGTACCCGCCAGCCGCGCCCGGGGTTGGTATAGCATCGCAGCCGACCACGAAGGGCTGCTATGGGTAGGAACAACCGAGGGGCTGGATCTGTACTCGAGCCAGGAGCGCCGGTTGCTTTCTTCCACTCCCCTGCTGGATACCGATCACATTTTCCATATCGTTGAAGACCGCTACGGAAAAATCTGGTGCTCGACGCGAGACGGGCTCGTGCGTTTCTCGAGAGCACAAGCGCTTGAGGCGATTCGTACCGGCAAAAACACGCTCATGGTGGAGCGCTACGGGGAACAACAAATGCTTCCCACAACCAACTTTGGCCTGGTGACGTCCGCCTCTGGTGCGGCCGACCGACAGGGGCGACTGTGGTTCCCAGGGCTACAAGGCCTTGTCACGATCCAGCCATCGGATCTCGAACGCATTCCTCTTCCGCCTAAGCCGCTCCTTCTCGAAATGCGCAGCGACGGAGTATCGCGTGACCTCAATCTAGAGCAGCGGATCCCTCCCGGCGCGGAAAGAATCGAGTTGTTTTTCCGCACCGTTCGCATGGACCCGCTGGGTGGCGATTTTTGCCGGATGCGGATGATCGGCTTTGATCCGGACTGGATTGCCTGCGCCCCCAGCCGCACTGCGCAGTACACGAACCTCGCCCCTGGGGACTATGAATTCCTGCTGCAGACCTCGAGTCTCGTGGATACCTGGAACGGGCCTGCTCTGCAGTTTCCTTTCCGCATCGAGGCGCACTATCATCAACTGGCTTGGGTCCGTGCGGGAGCTTTGCTAGGGCTACTTGCTTTGGTACTTGGCTTCTTTTGGCGGCGGGAAGTGCTGGCGCGCAGGCGGACACTAGAACTGGAACAGCGAGTGGAAGAGCGAACCCGGAGCCTCGAGCAGGCCACACTTGCGGCACAAGCGGGCAGTAAAGCCAAGATGGAGTTTCTCGCGACGATGAGCCACGAAATCCGTACGCCTATGAATGGCGTTCTGGGTGCGGTGCAGTTGCTCGCGGGATCCGAGCTCGGCGGAGACCAGCAAAAGCTTGTGTCTGTGATCCGCCAATCTGGCGAAGATTTGATCGGCATCGTCGATGACATCTTGAGCCTTTCCAAGGTGGAGGCGGGCAGGCTGACGCTTGAAACTACACCAACACCGGTCGAACCCCTGTGCGAAAACCTGGTGAACCTGTTTCAGCCCAAGGCGCAAGCCAATGGAATTGACTTGCGCTACGAGATCGACGCTAATGTGCCGCCGTCCATTCTGACCGACCCGCAGCGCCTCCGACAGATTCTTCTCAACCTTGTGGGCAATGCAATCAAATTCACCGAGCGAGGTCAGGTTCAACTTCGAGTTACCGCGACCCAGAGCCCGGATCGCATTAGCTTTCATGTCGAAGACACAGGCATTGGCATTGCAGCCGACCGGATTCCGACTCTGTTTGACCCATTTGTACAGGCTGATTCTTCGACAACGCGGCGCTTCGGCGGTACCGGGCTGGGCCTGGCCATTGTCAGCCGCTTTGTTGACGCCATGCGAGGCTCGGTTGAAGTGGATAGCGAGCTCGGCCACGGCTCAAGCTTCAGTGTGCACCTGCCGCTGGAAACTCCAGTCGAGAGTGTTGCGGCACCCGAGCCAGTCGCACCCCGGAAGGAAGCGCCGACCGGGCTAACGGTTCTGCTGGCCGAAGACAACGCCGTAAATCAGATGGTGTTTCAGCGAATGTTGTTGCGGCTCGGTTGCGAGGTTTTAACCGTCAGCAATGGCAGTGAAGCGATTGCATTGGCCCAATCTCGCCACGTCGATCTAGTTCTCATGGATTGCCAGATGCCAGTGCTTGATGGCTTGTCGGCCACGCGAAAACTGCGGGCTCTTGGTGGTGACTTTGGGAAATTACCGATCATCGCCATCACCGCCAGCGCCATGGCGGAAGATCGCGAGCAATGTATGGCGGCGGGGATGAATGACTTTCTGAGCAAACCGCTGATTTTGGCCGCACTTGAAGAGAAGCTCGCCCAATGGGGGCATGCTTGATATCCTTACTGGTTCATGCCCACTTCAAGAGATATCTCCGCTGACAAGTTCGTTTTTGGTTGCCATCGCTTCGGCTTTGGCCCTGCTCCGGGCGGTGGCCAAGTGGATGTCGAACGCCACGTGATGCCGCTCGTCAAAACAGCATGGGAACAGGGGATTCGAGCCTTTGATTCCGCCACGCTGTATCGCGCCACATTGCAGCTGGGCCGCGCTCTTGATGCGCTGGGAATCCATCCCAACGAGATCCGGTTTCAAACCAAGTGCCTGCGGTATCTTGGCCTCGCCGTCGGCGACGCCAAGGAACATCAACCGGAAGCACTGCTGCAAGGCATCCCCGCCCGATACCATGGCCTCACTGACCGCTGGGACGGCTCCTATAAAGGCGTCGAACAACAGGTCTGCCGAGAACGCATCGAGTACGGGGGCGACCTGCTGCACGGCGTAGCGCTGCATGATCCGCCAGACATGGAAAAGCAGGTGGGGCTCAACTGGGCCACCGACATCCACCCTGCGGTGGAATTCCTCAAGACGGCCAAGCAATCTGGCTTTGTGGGTCGTATTGGCCTTGGCATCAAGGAACCCGAGTTCGTCCATCGCTTTATTGCGGAAGAGCCCGGTGCGCTGGATTACGCTGGCCTTACGTTCTGCCCCTCGATCCTCCGGCCACTGCTCAAAATCATTGCCGCTGGCGAAGCCCAGGGCTTTGAAGTGACGCTTATGGGCATCAACTATGGCCAGGCCTTCACGCTTACCGAAGACCCGCTGACTGCGCCGCCCTTCCTCTACAACTACGAAGTAGCGACCCAGGCCGAGCGCGAGCTGATGTCGCGCTACTTCCGCATCTGCGGATCGACGCCGCTGCTGCATCTGTCGGCCGCTGTTGCCGGCTTACTGGTCACGCACTTCCCCAAGGTGATGACGCAGATCGTGACCTCCACGATGACACCGAGCCGACTGGTTGAAACCATGAAGCTGGTGCGCGAAGCCCAGGTGCCAGCCCCGGTCTGGGCCGAGCTAAAAGCCGCCGAGTTGATTCCACGCGAATTCCCCACCACTTAGGCGAGCGTGGTTCTCGAAAGCCATCATTACCTTTATCGCCTCCGTGCGGCTTGCATCCTGGAGCCGCACTGGAACCGACATCATCTCGCTGCGCTCGACCGCATTATGGCGATCGCGGCGCAAGTAGACAACATCGAGGAGTTCGTCGAGCAGACCCACCAGCTGCGTGATCTGACTGCGGCTAACACTCTCGATCGGGCTGCCAACCTCGACAGAATCGCGGTGCTTCATGACGATCCCTGGTTTGGACTGCAGTCCACGTCGGCTGCAGTGGGTGCCGCGATTCACCTGCTGTTCTCGAGTCTGCTCAACCTGCATGCATTCCCCTCCGAACGGGAAGAACTCACTGCAACCATCCATCTGGCCTTCAGGCAGCTTCGTTCGCTCGATCCCGATTTTGAGCCCGGCAAGTGGCTTGGCTTGCCTCGGTACCGGGGACGGTTGCCTTGGGATAAGGTGCGCTTGAGCGATTGGCTACAACCCCTTTGGCCGCATTACCCGAATACCGCTGACGCTCTGCCCAGAAGGGATACGCCGGAGCAAAGCCATCTCTTCGCCTACAACGGTGTCTGGCCAGATGCGCCCCCACTCGAGCTCGCAGTGATCGAGCCTGTTTTTCGTGATCAAACCCGCTGGCCTGACGATATCCTTCACGCTCACGACCTCGAAACCCGGGCATTACTGCGTGCGGCGAAATCGCCGATGGGCCTCGAGGCAACATCAGTGGAACGGTGTCTGTCCCGCTCCATCCTTGCGTGTCACAATCGTCTGCAGCTCACGACGCTGCTGGCTCCCTTCCGTGCTGCCATCGCGGGCTTCCCGATCGCACCCGCGCTCGAGGTGACTGGCCTCACCGCGAGCCAAATCCTTGCTCACCCTCGCGTGCAATTCTTCTTCGAGCACAATCTCAAGCCGAACCTCGGCACAACTCTTGATGGCTTTGGTGCCCAGGACGGCGAGGCTGGTTTCGATCTGCTGATGCTCGCGCAGGCCCAGCCCGATTTCGACTTCTCGCGCTGCCTCGCCAGCGAATCGTGATACCTTCATCGAAGGAGAATTCGACTGCGATGGCGTCTCACACCATTGACCTACAAAATTCGCGAACGATCACTGTCACCCCTGCCGATGGTCACGACCTGATCGAAATTCACGGCAACGGTGGCCAGTTGGAGCTTCGCGTGAAATTGACTCCCGAAGGCCCGATCCTGCAGATGGAGAGCATCCGTCTCAACCTGAAATCGAGCGAAGTCGTTAGCGTCGAGTGCAAGACTTTTGAAGTGCGCGCTTCGGAGGGCGTTGATGTTCACTCCGATGGCGGCATGCAACTGAGCGGCCAGGCCGATGTCCGCGTCAACGCGAACGGCGACGTCATCGTCACCGGCGAGAAAATCTTCCTAAACTAATATGCCGCCCGCCGCCCGCATGACCGATAACGCGATGCATGACTGGCCCCACTGTCATGCACCCATCCATCCGCCGTCTCCCACACCTACGCCTCTGCCGCATCCGCCGATCCCGATCCCAATCATGACGGCTACCGTCCCGACGGTAATTATCAACGGTCTGCCAGCCGCGGTTGTGACAAGCCAAACGATTCCCTGCGCCATGCCCGGTTGCGTCCCTGGTGGACCTGGCATCGTCACTGTAGGCTCGTCATCGGTGATGACCGGTGGCTTTCCCGCAGCGCGTTTGGGCGATATGGTGACTTTCGCCACCTGTGTTGGGCCCATCCCTTGCACATCCGGCAAGATCATCCCGCCCTGCTCGAAAGATGTCATCATCGGCGGTTAAGCGCTCTTGCTCATTGCTCACTTCGCCCGCCTGAAGCCCGTCTGCCCGGTTTGCCGTGTCACGCACTCCGTGGAGAGCCCCCTGCGTATCGGCGCTGTCGGCAAGCAACTTGGCAACGAAATCCTCGAAGGCAGCCTGATTTGTTCAAACCCACGCTGCCAGCGCGAGTACCCCATCCTCGACGGCATCCCGATTGTACTCGCCGATCCTGCCTCCTGGTTCAATCAGCAGATCCTGGGCATTCTGAAGCGCGAGGATCTTTCGCCCTTCATGCAGTCCCTGCTCGGGGATCTTTCTGGAGCCTCATCGCCTTTAGACCGTGATCGAGGCAACAACGCGATCTACGCTGATGCCCACTGGAATCCGACAGCCCCGGCGTTTCTGGATTTCTTCGACCGCGCGGCCGGGCTGCTGCCTTCCTTGTCGTCAGGCCCCTCGCTTGATATCGGCTGCTCGGTCGGTCGTGGCACCCTCGAGCTGGCCCGTCGCACTCAGGATTTGACCGTTGGCCTCGATCTAAACTTTTCCATGCTGCGGCTCGCGCAGCGCATCCGGCTCACTGGACAAGCGGATTACGAGCGCCGTCGTGTGGGCCTGGTCTTCGACTCTGTCTCATGTACCGTTGCCGACTACCCCACCGAGAACGTTAGCTTCTGGTGCGCCGACATTTCGATCCTGCCCTTTCCCAACGCGACATTCCGCAACATGACCGCCCTCAATATGCTCGACTGCGCTCCCTCGCCGCTCGGCCTATTGCTGGAGATGTCCCGCACGCTGGCCCCTGGCCACTACGCCTTGCTTACAACGCCCTTTGATTGGGCTGTTGGTGCCTCGCAACCGGCTGACTGGATTGGCGGCCACTCCCAGCGCTCCTCGCCCCATCAGGGTTCCTCCGTCGAAGAGTTGCCTCGCTTCCTCGCCCACGCTGGCCTTGAGGTCGCAAGCGAAGCCAAAGACATACCCTGGCGGCTACGACTTCATGAGCGTTCGGTCACTGAATACAGCGTCCATGCCGTCGCGGTCCGTCACCAGTCTTAACCATTGCGGGCCACAACATAGGCGTGCTCGACGGCAGGCACAGAATACCAGCCGCTGCGCGCTCGTTCCTGCCGCGCCCGCAATTCGGTGAACTGGTCATACACAGTGTCGATGTCGGCTTGCGTTAAATCCGGCAATTGCAGTATCGACTGGCGATGGTTCGCCGGTCGCATCAGATAGTCTTCCGGCAGGTATCCTTTTTCGCGGCACAGCGTAAAGAGATGCGTCCCCGGATAGGGATAGAACACGAAGAAGCCAAAGTCGAAGCTGTCGAGTTCTTCCGCGAGAGCATAGGTTTCGTCCAGCTCGGCCCGCGTTTCGCCCGGCAGCCCCAGCATGTAGTTGGCGATCGTAAAGATGCCCGCTTGTCGCGTCCATTGAAATACGTCGCGAAACCGCTGGTTCGTCACAGGCCGCTTCATCACCTCGCGACGCACGCGCTCGCTGCCGCTCTCAACGCCATAAGTGATCTGCTTGCACCCGGCCTCTGCCAACATCTCGAGCATCGGCTGGTTCACCGTTTCCACTCTGGCATGCAAACAAAACGGCACCGCGAACTCCTCTTTGTACCGGCGGCAGAATTCCTTCACCCACGGGTGATGGATGGTAAACGTGTCGTCGAGAAAAATCACATAGCTCAGCCGCCCAGCCTCACGCAGGCCTCGCAACTCTTCAAAGACATTCTCGTGGGATCGCCGCCGCCCATACTCGCCGGTGCCTTCGTAGAGTTCGTTGAACATCCGGGCACCGCAATACGTGCAGGGGAAGGGGCAGCCTCTTTGCGTCGAAACCTGCACGGTGCCGATTGGTTCCTCCAGCAGATCGCGCGCGGCGAACGGCAAGCGGTCAATCGGCTCGACTGGCTTGCGTAATACGGGCCGGAACCCGCCCTTCACCCAGATATTGGCGATCCCATGCGGCGAGCGACTCGCCTCGAGTGCAGCCACCAGATCCACCATGGCCTCCTCGCATTCGCCCAACCCAGCGAAATCGAAGCCTGGCGCAGCCAGAACCGCTTCTGGCGAGAATGTGGCGTGCAATCCCCCCGCCACCACAGGTACATCGAGGTGCTGGCGGATCACTCCCACCAGATGCCGGGCTCGCAGCCACTGGCGTGTAGTCATTGAGACACCGATCAACCCCGGCTGAGCTTGGCGCAAAGCCTCTACAACGTCGGCGTCGCTCATCTTGAGAGTGGCCCGCACGAGCACCGCTTCATGACCGTGCCGCCGCAATTCAGCCCCTAGAAATGCGGCACCGAGCGAGGCCATGGCCCACTGGCTTTCCGTATCGACTTCAAGAAACACTACCCGCATAGGCAAGAGGCTATCACGGCAGAGAATGCACTAAGACTGCCCAGTTGGATCAGAATGCTTTTTGGTTAGGGGAGAAAACTTTGGAGGGTGGATTGGTGGACCTGAAGGGATTCGAACCCTTGACCTCTTCCATGCCATGGAAGCGCGCTCCCAACTGCGCCACAGGCCCACTTGAAGACCAACTCTTTCAATCATACACCAGGTGAGGCGCTAGTCCAACACAACAGCGCCACTACCCTTGATCTGGTAGCGCGTTACGGGGCCTGTCACTGACTTCGGATCGAACTTCCGACCCATTTCATCGGCCTCATGCTTGGCTTCGGCGATGGCACGTTCCTTGCTCAATTCCAGCTTCATGAGAGTCCCCTCGGCAATGGCAATCTTGCCAGCGCCATTCTTTGGAAACTCGATCTCGCCATCGTTGACCTTGATGCGGATCATCTTGCCGCTGGCGGAATCCACCAGATTCATCCAGCAGCCCATCATTTGGCAAACTTCGGTGATCTTGCCCTTGACAGCGACGGTCTTGCTCAGAAACTTGTCGGGCTCTGCATAAATTTTCTCTACGCTCACGGGCTCTTTCACCGTCAACGGCTTGCCCAGCTTCACTTCAGCAGCAGCCATGAGGCTTGCGCCCAATCCCAGAATCGTCAAAATGCGCTTCATTGCAAAATCTCCTATCGCCTCGGCCTTGAGCTCGTCTCTTTGGCTAGTCTTACCTTTGCGCCTTCGAGCTTCGAACGCACCTTGGCTACTTCTTTTTCGTCCTTGTCGCTGGGCGCTGTCGCAGCCCATTCCGAGAGGCTGCGCTCCCAGGAGCTAATCGCTTCCTTCAATTTACCCTGTTTGAACAGTACATCTCCAAGATGGTCATGCACTGTCGGGTCCTTGCTGGTTTTCTCAAGGGCCTGCTGCAAATACTTGGCCGCTTCATCGAGCTTGTCGAGCCGGTAGTAGGCCCAACCCAGGCTGTCCAGATAGGCGCCATTGCCCGGGTCTTGTTCGAGAGCCTTCTGGATCATGGCGAGCCCTTCTGAAACGCGTTCATTGCGGTCTACCAACATGTAGCCCAGATAATTCAGTGCTCCGGCGTTGTTGGGGTCGGCCTTGAGCACCTTTTGAAACTCAGCCTCGGCACCGGCAAAATTCTTCTGCTTCTCGAGCATCGCGCCGCGCATGAAGTAGATTGCTTCTTTTTCTTCAGGGGTTGAAGAGAGCTTTTCGGCCTGATCGAGAGACTTGCCCATTTCGCCGTAGTTCTTGCCCTTCTCCCACACGGAAGCAATCGCCATATGGATTTCGCGATCTTCCTTGCCGTCGAGCAGCTTGGAGATTGTTTCAACACCCTGAGCAGCCTTGCCCATTTCGCCTTGCAGGATTCCCTTGATGCGCACCAGTCGGCGGTCTGAAGGGTTCTTCTTCAAAAACTCGTCGGCGGCGGCTTCAGCCTTTACGAAATCCTTGGCCTGATGATGTGTCTCTACAATCTGCGCTTGCATGTTGGAAGCCGCAGCAGGTTCGAGGTTCATCGCTTCTTCAAATGTCTTCAACGAATCAGCGAACTGCTCATAGTTGCGTTGCATGATGCCCAATCGCTCAAGCAGCATCACTCGTGTCTGTTTCTCTTGGGGCAGATAGCTGCGCCGTTCCGTCGCCGCGACCATCTCTTTCATCAGCGCCACGGCTTCGTTGGTCTTGCCTTCGGTCTCTAGCAGGACCACGTCATTGAAGCGGATATCCAGGTTTGTGTTGTCGAGCTCGCGCGCCTTGCGGGCAAACTCTTTCGCCTTGTCGAGGTTTTTCTTCTGACGGTAAATCTGCGACAGCCGCAACACGCTGCCCAAGTCCTTTGGTTCGTCCTCAACCAGTTCTTCATACACGCGGATCGCTTCATCGAGCTGATCGCCCATGACGAGATTGTTTGCGAGCTGCCGCTTGAATTCCGGGTTGCCGCCACTCATATCCAGTGCCTTCTGCCAGGCCTTGGCCGCGTTGCGGTAATCCTTCAACTGCTCATACATGTCGGCGAGCTGCGCCAGAGCGCGCGGATTGGGATTCTTCGCGCCTGCTTTTTCAAGCATTGCCGCGGCACCGGCGACGTCGCCCGATTCCGCTGCGGACATGGCAAGGCCGGTGAGCGCGTCTTCGTTTTCCGGGTCTAATGCCAGAACTTTCTTATAAGCCTTCTCGCTACCGTCGTTGTCCTGCGCTACTTTGCTCAGCCGGCCCAGCATCACCCAGGCATCCACGTCAGACGGCTCGACATCAGCGATCTTCTGGTATTGATCGAGTGCCTTGCGCACCATATCTTCTCGAATCCGGTTTGCCTGTGGATCCCCTATCAGTCGCGCGTAAATGCGGCCCAGAATCCGCCGTGCGCTCAAGTCGTTCGGGTTTACCTTCAAGGCGGCTTCTGATTCTGTCACCGCACGATTTCCCAAGCCAGCCTGAACATAGAGGTCGCTCAACTCGGTGCTCATAAAGCCGGCTTTCGGATCGGCCTTGATCGCATTCTTGTAATACTCAATTGCCGGGTTCAGGTACTCGCTTTTGTTCCCTGAAGACGCAGCCAGGTCGGCGAAGATATGGGCCATCGAATAATTGAAATACGCCGCACCCTTGTCGGGTTTTGGGGCCGACTGCTGCGCCCAGATCGCATTAGTGCAAAATACGACTAGGCTCAATGCCAACAAATTCTTTACTAACTTCTGCATTTGGATGGTCCTTCGCTGGAGGCGCTCCCCGATTTGTCTAACAGTATATCTCCGCTCGTAGTTCTGGTCGGCCCCACCGCGAGCGGTAAATCCGCCCTCGGACTCCACTTGGCGCAAAAATTTGAGGGCGAAATCGTCAACGGCGACTCGCTGCAAATCTATCGCGGAATGGACATTGGCACGGCTAAACCGACTTTGGCGGAACGACAAACGGTGCCTCACTATTTGTTTGACGTGCGAGACCCCAATCAGGTTTTTACTGCCGGAGAATACTCTCGTATCGCCAGGCCGGTCCTCCATGAAATCGCTTCGCGTCATCATCTTCCTATCGTCATCGGCGGTGCGGGCTTTTATCTGAAAGCGCTCCTTGAGGGGCTCTTTCCAGGTCCCCAACGGGTCGACGCTCTGCGGGAACGCCTGCAGACGCTCGAACAGCGCCGTGCGGGTTCGCTGCACCGGATTCTCTCTTGCTGGGATGACGCCAGCGCGTTACGGATTCATTCGAGTGACGTGAACAAGCTGATCCGGGCGCTGGAAATCATCATTGCCGAACGCCAACCGCTTGTCGAAGCTCATCGCCGCGAGCGAAATCGTCTTGAAGGCTTCACCGTATTGAAACTCGGTATTCATCCAGAGCGCGCCTTACTCCGGGGGCGTATCGAGCAAAGAACCCGCAAGATGTTTGAAACAGGATTGCTCGACGAGGTTGCAGCTCTACGAGCCCAGGGCTATGGACCCGAGGCTAAAGCGATGGAATCTGTTGGGTACCGGCAGGCTCAGGCTCATCTCGACCAGCAAATGACGCTCGACGAAGCCATTTCGAACACAACCATTCGTACAAGCCAATACGCCAAACGCCAAATGACCTGGTTTCGCCGTGATCCTGAGGTTTTGTGGCTCAAAGGATTTGGCGACGATCCCGCCGTTCAAGCCCTCGCCGAATCCCACTTAAACAATTTCCTTCTCAAGTTCATCAATTTTTCTTCTCACTGATGGAACGAATTCATCAGAGAACCGTACATTCAGTTGTGAGAGGCGAGATACAGCAAAAACAAGGCTCATCCGACCTTCACTATGACCTGGGGACAAATCAGATTTAAAGAACTATAAAACAATGACCAAGAAATTTATGCTCACTTTCGCTGCTGCCGCACTCATGGTGGCAAGCGCTGCTGAAAAACACAACATCACCCTCCTCCAGCCCTCCGTAATCAACGGCACCGAGCTGACTCCGGGTGATTATCGCCTCGAGCTCGATGGCGACAAGCTTGTCATCTCCAAGGGCAAGCAGAAGGTTGAGTCGACCTTCAAGACCGAACAGGCCGATTCCAAGTACAGCTCGACCTCCGTCCGTTATGCCAACGCCGACGGCAAAATGAAGCTGCAGGAAATCCGCCTCGGTGGCACCAATCGCAAGATTGTTGTCGCTGGCACTCAGACTGGTATGTAAGCACGGATTCTTCTCCTCCTGAGATGTGGGCCAATATGTCCGTTTTGTTACGCTGTTAACAATGCGCCGCATATCGGCCCTCGTATTTTTGACGGCCGCATTCTCCTTCTCCGCTCTGGCCGAAACCTGGTTGGTGATCCCCTTCGCCAATCAGACCTCCAAGCCAACCCTTGACTGGATCGGTGAATCCATCGCCGAGTCTATCTCTGAATCTCTCGTTCGCCGGAACTTCATCCTGATCGACCGCGAGCAACGCAAGGAAGCGGAAACCCGCCTAGCTCTGCGCGCCAATACGCCCTGGACACGTGGCACAATGCTCAAGATCGCCGAGGTTCTTGATGCCGATCATCTCGTCTTTGGCATTTACGATCTTGCCGCTTCCAGCGAGACAACTTCCCTCGGAACCCTCAAGCTCAACGCCGAAGTGATCAATGTGCGTGATCTCAATCGTGAAGGGAAGTTCGAAGACCGGTCCTCGCTCGAGGATCTCGCCTCGCTACAATCCCGTCTGGCCAACCGGATAGCGAAGACTCAACCTGCGGGCAATGCTGGCGTCCGCCTCGATGCTCTCGAAAACTACGTTCGCGGCCTGCTCGCCTCAACCCCCGAGGCCCAGGAACGTTTCTTCCAGCAATCCCTCAAACTTGAGCCCCGATATAGCCAGGCCTCGTTCCAATATGGCCGCCTCCTGTTGAATCGCGGAAACAACCCCAGCGCGGCCCTGCAATTGGACAAAGTTCAACCAGAGGACCCTCACTATCTCGAGGCAAATTTTCTTCTTGGCCTGGCCCGATTCCGGCTGAAGGAATTCAAAGGGGCCGAAGCCGCCTTCGCTCGGGTGAACCGGGAAGTTCCATTGGGCGAAGTGCTCAACAATCTCGGTGTGACGCAACTTCGACTGGTGATGCCGGAGGCAGTTGAGACTTTGCGCCAAGCTCTCGAAGGCGACAGCAAGGATCCGATTTATCACTTCAACTTCGGCTTGGCCCTGCTTCTGCGTGGCGCATTCGCTGAAGCGGCCGATCAATTTCGTGCGGCTCTCGAAAGCAACCCGGACGACCAGGACGCGACAAAGCTCTTGGGCCGCTGTCTGCGCCCAAAATCTGGCATTCCGCCGCGTGAAGATCTCTACGGCAGCGAGCGGCTGAAGCTCGAATATGAAGAATCAGCCTGGCGACAATTGAAAGCCCTCACTGCCCCTACAAAAAAATGAGCCGGCCCAAAGGCCGGCTCGAGGGCTACTCTGTTCTGCTTTTGATTAGTAACGATAGTGATCCGACTTGTACGGACCTTCCACCGGCACACCGATATAGTCGGCCTGTTGCTTCGTCAAAGTCGTCAGCTTGACACCGATCTTTTCCAGGTGCAAGCGTGCCACTTCTTCATCGAGATACTTCGGCAGAATGTAAACACCCACCTTGTACTCGTCCTTCTTCTTCCAGAGATCGATCTGGGCCAGCGTCTGGTTGGCGAAGCTGTTCGACATCACGAAGCTCGGGTGGCCCGTTGCGCAACCCAGATTCACCAGGCGGCCTTCGGCCAGCATGTAGATGCTGTTGCCAGTAGCAAACGTGTACTTGTCCACCTGCGGCTTGATGTTCAGCCGCGTTACAGTCTTGTCTTCGTTCAACTTGTCCACCTGGATTTCGTTGTCGAAGTGACCGATGTTGCAAACGATGGCCTGATCCTTCATGTGCCGCATGTGCTCCATCGTGATCACGTCGACGTTGCCGGTGGTGGTGACATAGATGTCACCGAGACCCAGCGTCTCTTCGATCGTCGTCACCTGGAAGCCTTCCATCGCGGCCTGCAGCGCATTGATCGGGTCGATTTCGGTCACGATCACGCGTGAGCCCATCCCGCGCAGCGAATGCGCAGAACCCTTACCCACGTCGCCATAACCGCAAACCACAGCAACTTTGCCAGCCAACATTACATCGGTGGCGCGCTTGATGCCGTCAGCAAGGCTCTCGCGGCAACCATACAGGTTGTCGAACTTAGACTTCGTCACCGAGTCGTTGACGTTGATTGCAGGAACCAACAGCTTGTCATCCTGCAACATCTTGTAGAGGCGGTGAACGCCGGTCGTCGTCTCTTCGCTGACGCCGCGCCATTCCTTCACGATCGGAGCCCAGAAATTCTTGTCTTCGGCATGGACCCTCTTGAGCAGGTCTTTGATCACCTTCTCTTCATGCGAACCGGAAGGGGTGTTGACCCAATCCGAACCGTTTTCCAATTCATAGCCCTTGTGGATCAAGAGCGTCACATCGCCGCCGTCATCGACCACCAACTGCGGGCCCAAACCCTTGCCATGGTTGATTGCCATCAACGTGCAATCCCAATACTCTTCTAGCGTCTCGCCCTTCCAGGCGAACACCGGTACACCGGCGGCGGCGATTGCCGCGGCGGCGTGATCCTGCGTCGAGAAGATGTTGCAGCTTGCCCAGCGCACATCCGCGCCGAGGTCGACCATCGTCTCAATCAGTACTGCCGTCTGAATCGTCATGTGCAGCGAACCGGTAATCCGAACCCCGGCCAGCGGCTTTTCTTTAGCGTATTTCTTGCGAATCGACATCAAGCCCGGCATTTCGTGCTCGGCGATGTTGATCTCTTTGCGTCCAAACTCGGCGAGGCCGAGGTCAGCGACCTTGTATTCGGTCGCAATTTTCGTTGCGGTTACAGACATACCCGTAGCATAGCACATAAATTTTGTACTCATCATGATTTATTGATACACTCCCTGAAGTGGCCTCACTCCTCAAAAGCCTAAAGCTCCTGGGCGACGAATCCCGCCTTCGCATTCTGCGCCTGCTCATGCAGGAAGAGCTCAGCGTCGCCGAGCTCCAGGAGATCTTGGGCATGGGCCAGTCGCGCATCTCGATGTCTCTTGCCCAGCTCAAGCAGGCCGGCCTCGTTGATTTGCGCAAAAGCGGACAGAAGCACCTCTACCGCTATACGGGCGATGCTACCGTCACAAACCTCATCGAACAATCGACCGAGGAAATCCCTGAATCGAGCGAAGACGACAGTGGCCTCAAGCTCACTCTGAAGAAACGCAAAGACCGCGTCCGCGCCTACTTCGACGAGCTCGCTGGACGCTTTGGCCGTCATTATGTTCCAGGTCGCTCCTGGAAGGCGCTTGCTGAGTTGCTGCTGAAGCTTCTCCCGCCGATGACCATCGTCGATATCGGAGCCGGCGAAGGCTCGCTGTCGATGTTGCTGGCCCAATCCGCCGAGCGAGTAATCGCCGTTGACAACTCAGAGCAGATGGTCGCCTATGGCCGCGACGCCGCATTTAAGGCCGGGATTCGCAATCTCGAATACCGCCTGGGTGACCTCGAAGAGCTCCCGCTTGAAGACGCCTCTGTCGATCTGGCCCTTTTCAGCCAAAGCCTTCATCATGCGATTCATCCGCAGAATGCACTCAAAGAGGCCCATCGCGTTTTGAAGCCCGGCGGCAAGCTGTTCATCCTCGACCTCAACCGCCATAACTTTGAAGAAGCTCGTGAACTCTATGCCGATCTCTGGCTGGGCTTCTCACAAGTGGAACTCTCCGACATGATGCGCAAGGCGAAGTTCCGCGCTCAGGACATCGCCGTCGTCCATCGCGAAGAAGAATCTCCTTATTTTGAGACCGTGCTCGCAATAGCGGATAAGCTGTAACCGTGACCACGCCCGTCTATCAGCAACTGAACGAAGCTCTCCGTGACCTCATCCGAGATGGCACCTTCAAGGAAGGCGCCAAGTTTCTGACAGAGCGGCAGATCGCCGAACGTTTCAAGGTCAGCCGTATCACCGCCAACAAAGCGCTCGCCAGTCTTGTTAGCGAGCAGCGTCTTGAATTTCACAAAGGTGTGGGCACTTTCGTTCGTAAGGGCACTCTCGACTACAACCTACGCAGCCTCACCAGCTTTACCGCTATGGCGCAGGCCGTGGGCCTAAAGCCCGCGACCCAGATTCTGCACTTTGAAACCCTCAACGAGGGGATCCCCGAGCTGAACCACCAGCCCGTTTATTACGTCGAACGCCTGCGCCTGGCTGACAACCAACCCGTCATCCTTGAGCGTCGCTACTTCCTGGCCGAACTCTGTTCCGGCCTGAGATCTAACGAACTCGCTGGTTCCATTTACGACTTATGGCGGGATCGGTATTTTCTCCACATCGCAGGTGCCGAGCAAACGATCCGGGCGATCCTGATCGACCCCAACGACGCGAAGCTGCTTCAAACCCAACCGAACACCGCTGGCCTGCTCAATACCTCGATCGGCTTTCTGGAAGGCCCCAAGCCCTTCTGGTTCGAGAAGACACTTTACCGAGGCGACACCTACGAGTTCTGTAACCGCCTCGGCTACATTGAATCGACCGTTGGCCGGCTAATTCCGCCCGCTCATTAGATTTTTTGGCAGAAAATCCATGCGGCTGCTAGCTTGACCCTATGGCTTTATATGTTTTTCTTATTAGATTCGTTCTTTAAATAACGATAAATCATTCTCTCTACGCTCAGGGTCTCACTGAGACTGTCGTGACAGGCATTGTCTATGACACTCAAAACAAGCCGGTTCCTAACGCCATCCTGAAAGTCACCGACGGCCTCGGCCGAGTAAAGCAGACGGCCGCTTCGAATCCCGAAGGCAAATACACCATTAAGGTTCTCGGCGCCGGCTCCTTCGCCCTGGTTGCCGAAGTTATCGGTTTTGATCCGGTCACCACGGGCATGATTGAGATGAAGGGCAACACCTTGAGTCTCGATCTGAAACTTGGTTCTCTAAGCAGAGCTGAAGCCGTGCTCACAATCAACGAACGAGTCATCGAACCCACAGTCGATCAACGCAATGCTGCCGTGTTTAACAAAACACTTTTCACTCGCGACGATCAGATCCTCCAAACGCTGGGTGCGGGCCTGAACTTTGGCCAGCATGCTGGGGGCGGCAAGTCGCTTGAGGTTCGCCGCTTCGGCTACAACCTGGATCATGGTGGCACCGGCGGCGGCCTGCGCATGAACCTCGATGACCTTATCGTCAATCAAGTTTCAGGCGGCCACGCCCATGGCTATCTTGGAGCACATAAGGGTCTGAGCCCTGAGCTCGTCGAGAGTGTGAACCTCGTCAATGGACCCTTTAACGCTGGCTACGGGGAATTCAGCGGTCTCGGCGTCGTCAACATCAAGACCCGCGAAGAGATGCCCGATCGCCTCACCGGCCGCGTACAACTCGGCCAGTTCAATACCCGTCGCATTTTTGCCGCATATAGCCCCAACTCCAAGAACACTCGCATGCTCATCGCCAATGAGTACAGCTACTCAGACGGTCCTTACGAGCAACCTCTCAACTACACTCGAAACAACTTTACCGCCGCATTGTTCCATACGGTTCGCCCAGGCGAGAACTTTGGTTTTCGCCTGCTGGGGGCTTACAACGACTTCATCAGCGCTGGCCAGCTTCCACTCGATCAAATCGAAGCCGGTAAACTCAACCTCTTCGGCTTCGTCGATCCGACCGACGGTGGCATTTCCACATCCGGCACCGTCACGGGCTACTACGGCAAGGAACGCGCGAATGGCGACCGCTTCTATGTCAACGGCATGGTCAACCGGGTTCTATTCGATCTGTTTTCCAACTTCACGTTTTTCCTGAACAACCCCGAGGACGGCGATGGCTTCGGCCAGCATGACTCCCGCCTCCAGCAAGCCCTCAATGCTTCTTACAATAAGCCCCACCAGGTGCTCGGCGGACTTGGCAACTTCACTGGCGGCTTCAACTACCTGGGCAATTAACTCAATCTTGGCCTCTTCAATCGTATTGGCCGCGTGCCCACCGACCAGGTTACCTCCGCCAACGTTCGCATCGACAACCCTGGCTATTACATGCAGGAGAACCCGACTCTGGCCAAGGGGAAAGTCCAACTCGGCGGTGGTCTCCGCTATGACGATTACAGCTTCCAGGCGATCAATCGCCTCGATCCGAGCGACCGCCAGAACACCCGTGGCGGCCTGTGGCAACCCAAGGCCAGCTTTGCTTTTACACCCTGGCTCGGCAAGCCTCTCACGTTTCACGCCAACTATGGCCGAACTGTTACCAGCACAGGCGCCCGCGCCTTCCCGGTAGATCGCAACAGCCCCATCGTCGCTAGTACCGACTTTTTCTCGGTCGGCACTTCACGCAACAAAGGCCGCTTTTCCGTCGCGACGAATTTCTTCCACATCAAGCGTTCGAATGAAATGGTCTATGTCGCCGACGACGGCTCCAACGAACTTGTTGGCCCCTCACGCGGCTATGGCTTCGAGGTCAAGACTTCAACACAGCTCACACGGTTCCTGTCGATCAACGCCAGCATCACCAAAGTTCTAAACTCCTACTACGTCGACACGGAACCCCGCGTCTACGTTGACCGCGCTCCCCGCTTCGTGGCCTACACCGGAATTACCCTAAGCGAGTGGCACGGTTGGTCGGGCTCCATCCGGTTTCGCGCTATCAACCGATTCCTCGTCAACGGCGAAGGCGAATTCCCACGACGCGCCCCCGGCCACAGCGTCACCGATTTCAGCATGTCCCGCCACCTTACACGCAGCATCGACCTGAATTTCTCCATCGACAACATCTTCGAGCGCACCTACTTTGAAACCGTCGACAGCTACACGTCGGCTCTACGCGGCCAAGACCCCATGGAGCGCTTTCACGTTACGCCTTGGCTATCCAATCACCTTTGTCGGCGGACTCACGTTCCGTCTTTTCAACAAGGGGTTAAGTATTAAGAGTTCTGCAAAAAGGAAATGGGTCATGCTAAACCTTTCACAAATCCGTTAGCGGCGGAGAAAGAGGAAAGGCAGATGACCCGAAAGCAGAATAGCGCAAAAGCGGACTGGAAGGCAGTGATGGGCCAGGACG
>VFZU01000025.1 GCA_016870995.1 Acidobacteriota bacterium | reverse complement strand
GATGCGCGCCGCAGAGGGGAGCCCCCATGGGGGCTCCCCTCTGCCTCCCTCAATAGAGCCAAATCTGCCAGACTAAGTGTTACCCATGTGACCGGATAGAAGTGTTACCTATGTGCCCGGTCGGACAATGTGACTCGGCGGCGAAGCGAGAACGATGAGTCTGGTGCTGTAATTTCGGCGATGGATTCGCGGCCCATAAATTCGGTCGCATCCCAGGGAATCTGTGCGTCGAATCGGTAGGATTCTCTTTTCACGATGGGTAACTCTCGGCCATCAATCACAAGCTTCAAGTCGGGCCGAGACGATTGATGCGAGAAGCGCAAGATGCTTTCCGGGAGGGCTCCGCCAGACGCCTGACCTCCGACGAAAGGGAAAGGCGCGTAGAGCTGCTCTACATGGCCCGTGTTCGTTTCGATCCGCAGATATCAGTTGGTCGAGGTGCTTGCGAAGACGGCGTTACCGTTGTCGGTAAGCAGGGACAGAGAGAAGCCCTCGCTGTGCGAGAAAAGACTTTTCTAGCCGCCGTTGCTGTCCCAAAGCAGAAGCTCTCCACGCCTTTGCCTCAGCAGCCGCTGGCCATTTGCGCTGGGTGCAAAGCTGTCGATCGTCTCAGGGCCTTCATAGAGAACTCGACGCACTCGAGAAGCAAGATCGATTTCGGCGAGGGAATACGTCGTGTTGAAGTTCAATTTGCCCGGAGGGATGATCGCGGAGACAAAGGCCTGATTCCCATCCGCCGTGATCGACGCCTGAACCAGCAGCATACCCTCAACAAGCGGAGAAGGCGGTTTGCCAAAAGGGATGAACCAGAGTATTTGGCGGTCGAAAAACAGCAGGTCGCCCTGGTCGGAAATCGTCCCAACGGCGACGGTTGTCTGCTCAAAGGGGTAGGAGTGTCTCGCCCCGGTTTGGCGGTCTAGAACAGTGAGAAGTTTTTCAGGCTGATAGAAGGCGGTGGCCACATAGCGGGCATTGCGGCTGATCGCGCGCCAATTGCCCTCAAAGGATTCGATGCCTTCCGGGCTGTAAATTCCAATCGCGCGCCGGTCATTGATCCTTCCGATGAAGCCGGAGACCTTTCCGTCAGCGGACAGATACGGCGAGCCGATTTCGAGTGTTTCGTTGGCTTCCAGCCGGACCGTGGGTTCAGTTCCGTGGCGGTAAATCCGACAGGGATTGAGGGTAAGTGGCTCTTCTCTGAGGCCTGCACAAGACGAGAAATCGAGAATCGATCCGTCGCGCGAAACCGCAAATTGCGCTACAGCAAGTTGAGTGAGCCAAAGGCCAAGTACAAACAGCCTCTTCATGCCCTCAGCTTACTCTGATTTTTTCTCCGAAACTTGAACCGTGGTGTCGACTACGACCTTGCTGCCCGTATCGAGTCGTGGGAGGTTGTTGGTCGCGACAATATCGCCCACCGCAACGCCCTCAAGAATTTCCACTTCGGTCTCGAAGCGCTCCCCGATCTTCACTTCGCGGGCTTCGATCGTGCCGTCTTTGATGACGTAGGCTTTATTGGAGCCAAGAATGTATTGGACGGCTCGGGACGGCAGCAACACGATGGCTTCGCTCTTGTCAGTTGGAATCTTCGCGCGTGCATAGGAACCGGGCTTCAGACGCATGCCAGGGTTGCTGATCAATGCTTCTGCAACAAAGGTACGCTTGGCCTGATCGACAGTGGGGGAGACGCGCCAGATCTTGCCGCTAAACTTCTGGCCCTCAAAGGCTTCAATTTCCACCTGAGCAACCAGGCCGACCTTGACCCAGGGTGCCATGCGCTCGGGCACGTCGAGGCGCAGACGCAGCGGGTCTGTCTTTACCAGCACCATCAGCGGTGTATTTGCGCGGACATACTGCCCGACGGTGACCTGGCGCTCTTTGACGCTAGCGGCAAAGGGAGCGTAGACAGTGGTGTCGCGCAACTTCTTGCGTTGCAAATCGACTATCGCCTTGAACCGCTCTACCTCTTGAACCAGGTTGCGGGTTTGATTTACTGTGGCGTCATAGGCGGCCTTGGCTGAATTAAACCGGGCCTGGGCCTGGTCGAGGTCGGCCTGAGGGCCAATGCCCTGATCGCGCAATTCCCGGGTACGCTTGTATCGCTGTTCCGCATCTTGCAGATCAGCTTCCGCGCGGCGCACGTCAGGCGTGGTCTTGACGTCTTGTACGCGGTCGGTATCTTTCGTAAGTCCCAGGCGCTCCAGGCTCGAGCGGAGTTGGGCTTCGTTCTGGGCGAGCAAATAACGCTGTTCTTCGTCGGAGATGTGAACCATGACCTGGCCCTTGTTGACGAAATCGCCCAGGTCGGCGTCGACACGATCGACGCGACCGTCGATTTCTGCGCTGACGATTGTTTCATCCAGAGGGAACAATGTGCCGACGCTTTCCACGCTGCGCTTGACGACGCGCTCGCGCGCTGTGGCGGCACGAACCTTCAGTGGGCCCGACTCCTTCTTAACCGCGGCAGGCTTCTCTTCTTTGTTGCAAGAAGTGAGCAGTACGAAGACTACGAAAAGGGCCGGAACGAGATTGCGCTGCATTGAATTCCTTGGACTCATTCCAGTGTAGCCCCAGTTCGCCGACGCGGTTCTCCGAATCGACCTGCTCATTCAAACTGTTATGAAGCTGTTGTGAAGACGAAATGTGAGGAGGCCATTGTGTTCATGAGTGAATGCAACCAAATCAGTGCCGTCCGGTCCCGCTCCGTTTCGCGGGGCGTTTGCCAGGGTGATCCCGGATGCGGTGCCTCAGCCGCTGTTCGATGCGCTGATGAAATTCTTGCAGATGGAGCGCACCGACGGCCTCTATCAAAAGCTGCACACCGGCGAGCCGGCAACATTCTGCCAGCGATTGCTCGATGCGCTGGGCGTTGAGATCCATGTCGCCGAGGAAGATCTAAAGCGGATCCCGAAGACGGGTGCAGTGGTGGCTGTGGCCAATCATCCTTTCGGCATTGTCGAAGGGGTGGCGCTTGCCCAAATACTGCCTAAGATCCGCCCGGATGTGAAGATCATGGCGAATCTTCCGCTTGGGGAGTTCAGCGAAATTTCGGATCGCGTGATCTGCGTTGACCCGTTTGGTGGTTCTGAGGCCAAAAGAGCCAACGCCAAGGGGATGCGAGAGGCACTTGAGTGGCTGAAGCAAGGCGGGATGTTGCTCGTGTTTCCGGCGGGCGAAGTTTCGCAACTGCAGTTTCAATTTCCGCGGGTCCAAGTTGTCGATCCAGCCTGGAGCGAAGCGATCGCGCGCCTGCTTCGCAAAGCCGAAGCGACCGCTTTGCCGTTATTCGTGGACGGTCGCAATAGCGCGCTGTTCCAACTGGCGGGGCTGGTGCATCCCCGTTTGCGCACGGCGCTGTTGCCGAGCGAACTGTTGAACAAGCAACGGCGGCGGATTGAATTGCGATGCGGCGCGGCCATTGCGGCATCGCGCATTGCTCGGTTCTCGACTAACGAGGCGCTAGTCGAGCATTTGCGGTGGCGCACGTATCTGTTGCGGAAGCGCGATCGCAAACGGGTCAGGCGTGTGACCGGTGGCAAAACGATTGCGGCGTCCATGCCCCGGCAGAGTTGATTGCTTGAGATGCGGCGGGCACCGTTGGTGGAGACTGGCGAGTTTCAGGTATTCGCCGCTCAGGGACGCGAAATCCCCGCGACGCTGCGCGAGATTGGTCGGCTGCGCGAAGAGAGCTTCCGGCAAGTTGGTGAGGGGACTGGCGAGTCTTTGGATCTCGACCGCTTTGACGAGTCCTATCATCACCTCTATCTGTGGAACAAAGAGAAGCAGGAAATTGCGGGTGCCTACAGGTTGGGGATTGTCAGCGAACTCGTCCGCAAAGGTGGTGTGAAGGCCCTCTACACAAGCACCCTGTTTCGCTTCGATACCGAGTTTCTAGGACAGGTGGGCCCGGCCATCGAACTGGGCCGTAGCTTCATTCATCCCAGCTATCAACGCAGCTATCAGCCCCTGTTGCTGTTGTGGAAGGGCATTGGCTGGTTTGTGATCGAGAACGCACCGGCACATGTGCTTTTCGGACCAGTGAGCATCAGCGCAGACTACGCGCGCGTGAGCCGCGAATTATTAGTGTGCGTGTTGAGCCGTCAGAACAGCAACCAGGGATTGGTACGACTGGTAAAGCCGCGACGACCGCTGCGTCCTCAATGGGACGCGCTGAAACCAGTCGCGTGCGACCTTGAAGAACTAGTCGACCTCATCGCCGATCTTGACGCGGAGGGCAAATCGATCCCGGTGTTGTTGCGGCAATACCTGAAGCTCGGCGGGCAACTGCTCGCCTTCAACGTGGATCGCAAATTCGGCAATTGCCTCGATGGATTGATCATTGTGGATCTGGCGAAAACCGACACGAAGCTGCTTGAGCGCTACATGGATAGCGAGGGTGCGCGGCGGTTCTTAGACCAAAATC
Source organism: Acidobacteriota bacterium (assembly GCA_016870995.1). Classification (GTDB taxonomy): domain Bacteria; phylum Acidobacteriota; class Terriglobia; order Bryobacterales; family Bryobacteraceae; genus Bryobacter. The sequence goes on along the minus strand of VFZU01000025.1, from coordinate 50,936 downwards.
GTGAACGCAGTCTCGGGTTGGGCGGTTCGATTGACGCGGCGATACAAGGTATCGCGCTCGACCGGTTCCCGCCCCGCTTCACGAATTAGCCGCTCCAACTCGTCGCGGCGAAGGCTCTGGCTCGTGGTTGCGCCCGCATCGTGGTAGATCTTTTCTTCCACCACAGTTCCATCCAGATCATCCGCGCCAAACCGCAGCGAGATCTGTGCCATGCGGGGAGTCATCATGATCCAATAGGCCTTGATGTGCGGGATGTTGTCGAGCATTAGCCGCGAAATGGCGATGTTCTTGATGTCGTCAAAACCGCTTGTGACCGGCACGTGATGTAGTGGCGTGTTGGCTGGGTGGAATGCAAGCGGGATAAAGGTCTGGAATCCCTTCGTGTCGTCCTGGAGCGCGCGCAGGCGAGTGAGGTGGTCCACGCGATCCTCCCAGCTCTCAATGTGCCCATAAAGCATGGTGCAGTTTGAGTGCAGCCCGAGATTGTGAGCCTCGCGCGCGGTTTCGATCCAGACGTTGCCGTCGATCTTGTGGTCGCAGATGATACGGCGAACCGGCTCGGCGAAAATCTCAGCCCCACCACCGGGCAGGGAATCCATCCCGGCATCTTTGAGCTTCTCAAGTACCTGACGGATCGTAAGCTTTGTCCGCGTAGCAAAATAGCCGATCTCGACCATCGTGAAGGCCTTGAGATGCACTTGCGGAAAGCGTTGCTTGAGGCCGCGCAGCAGCTCGCAGTACCAGTCGAGGTTGAGCGTGGGGTGCAGGCCGCCGACGATGTGGAATTCGGTGACTGCCTCAGACCACCCGCGTCCGGCAACTTCCCAGGCCTGCTCGTGCGACATCGTGTAGCCGTCTGGGTCGCGCACCTGCTTGCCGAATGCGCACAACTTGCACTGCGCGACGCAGACATCGGTCGGGTTGATGTGGCGGTTGACGTTGAAATAAGTGTCGTTACCGTTGATTCGCTCGCGAACGATATTGGCCATGTGGCCAAGGGTAAGGACGTCGCTCGAGCGGTACATCGCGACGCCGTCTTCAAAGCTGAGACGCTGGCCTGCCAGAACCTTTTCGTGAATGGAATTCAGACGTGGATCGTCAAACATTTCTAAATACCTCAAATGCCATGCCGGCAAAGTATGCAATTCCGATGAAGCCGTTGACGGTGAAGAAGGCCATGCCGACGCGGCTCAGATCGTTGGCCTTGACCAGGGAGTGTTCGTAAAGCAGCAGCCCCGCAACAGGAATCACCGGCCAAGCGGAGAGATCCATCGCGTTCGAGAGCGCCACGAGTGCAGCCACTGTGAGGACGTGAAAGACACGGCTTACCTGAAGCGCTTTCGCGATGCCGAGTCTCGAAGGGATGCTGAACAGCCCTTCCTTGCGGTCGAACTCGAAATCCTGACAAGCGTAAATGATGTCGAAGCCGGCTGTCCAAAACATTACGGCCACACTCAACAGGGCGATTCTCAAATCGACTGCGCCTGTAACCGCGATCCACGCTGCGCTGGGGGCAATGCCCAGGCTGACGCCAAGCACCAGATGCGCGAGAGAAGTGAAGCGTTTGGTGTAGCTGTAAAACAAAACGATGCCGAGCGCGATGGGGCTCAGCAGCAGGCAGAGCGGATTGAGCCAAGCGCTGGCGAGAAAAAAGACGACCGACGAGACGGCTAAAAAGCCCCAAGCGAAGCGGTGGCCCAATTGGCCGCTCGGAAGATGCCGCATCGCCGTGCGAGGGTTTTTCGCATCAATCGCCGCGTCCAGGATGCGATTGAAGGTCATCGCCGCGCTGCGGGCCGAAACCATCGCGAGAACGATGCAAAGCAGCTTCACCCAGGGCGTATCCAATTGAAACCGTAGGTCCCGCCAGGCCAGCATCGCCCCCGTCAGCGCAAAAGGCATGGCAAAGATCGAGTGCTCGAACTTGATCATGTCGAGTGTGCGCCGCAAGCGCTCGAAGAAACCGGGAGCGGCCGGGAGAGTTTCTGATTGGGCCATGCGTGGAATCATCTACTATTTTATTGGATGCGAATTTTTGCTTTGTGCTGCATGATTGCAGCCCTCTTTGTTTCCTGCTCTCATCAGGATGAGGCGGATCGATTTATGTCGCGAGCAGTGACGATGCCGAATGGCAAGACAATTTACGCCGAAATGGCCATCGAACAAGGCGAACTCCTGAGGGGTCTGATGTTTCGTGACAGCCTCGCGTCCGACCGTGGAATGCTCTTTCTTCACAACAGGATGGGCAAGTACTCCTATTGGATGTTTCAAGTCCGGATCCCGCTCGACATTATCTGGATGGACAACACCAAGACCGTCGTGGAAGTTCTGACCAATGTGCCGCCCTGCCCATCGGCCAAATCCAGCGAATGCCCCCAACATGGCGGCACTCAACCCTCGCAATTTGTGCTTGAGTTGAACGCTGGTATGGCAGCCAAGTATGGAGTGACGGTTGGGTCCAAGATAGACTTTTAAGTAGATATGAATCAGGAACAAATCCGCGAATTGTTTGAAAAAGTGCGGACCGGGGATTTGAGCCCCGATGCGGCTACCGAGCAGTTGAAGCATCTACCCTTCGAAGACATCGATTTCGCCAAGGTCGATCACCACCGTGCGCTCAGACACGGAATGCCGGAGGTCATTTTCGGGCAGGGTAAGACACCTGAGCAAATCGCTGCAATCGCGGAGCGATTGGCTTCGCGAGGCCAGAACGTACTGGCGACGCGTGTCGACGAGCGTTCGGCGCATGCGATCCAGGCTGTGCTGCCAGAAGCGGTTTACCATCCTTTAAGCCGCCTGCTGATTCTCAAGCGCGAAGTCAAAATGCTCGGCAAAGGCAAGATTCTTGTCATCTGCGCGGGTACGGCAGACCTTCCGGTGGCCGAAGAAGCCCGACTCGTTGCCGAACTCATGGGTAACGAAGTGGTCGCGGTTTCTGATGTCGGCGTTGCCGGGATCCATCGGTTGCTCGAGCAGCGCCAAAAGCTTTCGGATGCGCGTGTCATTATCTGCTGCGCCGGTATGGAAGCTGCATTGCCAAGTGCTGTCGGGGGGCTCGTCGGCTGCCCGGTGATCGGTGTACCCACCAGCGTCGGCTATGGTGCGCATTTCAATGGGCTCGCTTCTTTGCTATCCATGTTGAACTCTTGCGCGTCTAATGTAACGACGGTAAATATCGATAACGGTTTCGGCGCAGCCTACGTGGCGACGCTGATCAACCGAATTTGAAGGCTGGATTAGGAATCAATGCGAATTTGGACGATGCTCTTGGCCGTTTCGGCGCTCTTTGCCCAGCAGGGCTTGAAGCCACCGCCTCTGGTGCCGGTTGAGGAGTTAAAAATCCCCAAGGCGGAAGAAGGCTTTACCGACGCCGATCAACCGCAGGCGGGAAGCCTGGCCGGGAATGCTCTTTTCGGTGTGAAAGACAAAGAGGGCCGCATCGCCAAGGCCCTTGATGCCATGAATCGCGATGGCGCCAATCCCGAATTGCGACTGGCAGCCGGACGGACACAGGATTCCATGCTTCGCTTTAGCGAATCGATTGACGTCTACGGGGATGGCATCCAGAAGTTCCCTGGCGATTATCGGTTCCTTCGCATGCGTGGACAACGTTACATGTCGACACGCAAGTTCGCAGAAGCAATTGCCGACCTCGAGAAGGCTGCACGCATGGTTCCGAATTCATTCGATGCTGCTTATTACACTGGCCTCGCCTACTACTTCAATGGCGACCACGCCAAGGCGGCTGCAGCTTTTGGCCGTTGTGAAGATCAGATCCGAAAGCCGCTTGCCAAGCAGCCCGATCTGCGTGGAGGTCGCTCCTGCGAATCAATCGCCAAAGATGTGAATTTCCTTGTGCCATTGCAGTACTGGCGTTATCTCGCCTTGCGGCGTGCTGGAGAATTGGCGGAAGCGAAAAAGTACCTGGACGAGAGCGTTAGCGCAAAGCTGGAAGCTACCGGTACCAAGCCCTTTTACGACGCTTTGCTTTTCTTCAAAGGCTTAAAGGAAATCAACGAGATGCTGGCCGGAGCCAATGAAGGAACACGCGATTCCTTGACTCGCTCCAACGCTGCGGCAACGTATCTCTTTACAGAAGGTGAACGCTCGAAAGCTTGCGCCATCTGGGCCCGCAATTCGATGGATCAGAATTGGGATCATCTCGGGGTCATCAGCGCTGAGAGCGAATACTGGCGCAACAGCAAGGCCGCCTGTGCATTGTACGGCCCTCCCTCCACAAACAAGTAAGCTGATTGCATGCGGGATTTTCGCGGTGTGATTGCTGTTCCGCCTTTGTGCCGGAACTCCAGCGGAGCATTCGATTGGGTGGAGAACGGCAAAGTGGTTCAACACTTGGCCAAGGGCGGAATCACGCGCCTGATGTATGGTGGAAACGCCTTCCTGTATCACATCACTCTCAGCGAGTATGAACAGTTGCTCGACTGGCTTTCCGGGCTCGATCCACAGCTGTGGTGCATCCCTAGCGCTGGGCCCTCCTACGGCAGGCTGATCGATCAGGCAGCAATCTTGAAGCGGCATCGATTTTCTGTGGCGATGGCGCTGCCCTGTGCCGATCCTCGCGATGCCTTGGGGCTTGAGTCGGGGCTTCGTAGATTCTGCGATGCGGCAGGGATGCCGACGATTGTCTATCTCAAGGAAGAGCACAACTTCGGCGCGGATCGTCTGGCCGGGCTCGACGCCGTGGCACGTCTGGTGCGCGACGGTGTTTGCGTCGGCATCAAGTACGCGGTGGTGCGGCAGGATCCGTCTGAAGACGCCTACCTCCAGGGCCTGCTCGATCGCGTCGATCGTGAACTCGTCATTAGCGGGATCGGGGAGCGTCCCGCAATTGCGCATCTGCAAAAGTTTGGGTTACCAGGGTTTACTTCGGGCTCGGTATGTCTGGCGCCCGCACAATCAAACGCGCTGTTTGAAGCCTGCCGCCAGGGCGACTACGCGAAGGCAAGCCAGATTCGCGAGCGCTTTATCGCACACGAAGACTTGCGCGATGAACTCGGCCCCGCGCGAGTTCTTCATGCCGCAATGGAGCTCGCTGGTATCGCCAGCACAGGGCCAATCCCGCCGTTTGTGAGTGCTCTCGGGGAGGCGCAATGCGCCAGGCTCGAACCCGTTGCCCGGGCTCTAGCCGCGCAACGTCACGTGTAGCTCTTGCGCGGCTTTGAGTAGCTCCTTCGCGGCTCGCTCGGTCGACGCATCACCGCCATTTTTGACCGGCTGAGCCACCGAGGGAGAATCTCCCAAGCCCGCATCGCGATATTGCCGCAAGCGCTCGAGAATCACATCACGAATCTCATGCGCATTCGCAACTCCTTCGAACTGGGCCGAATGACCAGACCCGCCACCAGCACCTCCGTGCGGACTCGCGACGGCGCCCCCGCCCGCGCTCGAGACTTCAACGGTCGCCATGTCCAGTAGTTTCTGCAGCGGGCCCTGGCTCACTCGCACCTGCTGCACATTGGCAAAGGTCATCGTGATTTCCTTCACGCTCCACACGCCGGAGCGAATCCGCAGGCTGCGATCCGTGACGATGTACCAGCGCATTTCGTAGTCCAGCTTCTGCATCCAAAAGGTGACTAGCAGTTGCAGCAGAAGCAGAAGCACCACTGCGCCCAGCCCGCCCCGCACAAAGATTCGCAGCCATTCGGGCATCTTTGCTGTTACCACGGTGATCGCTCCCAGCGCAAATAGCGCTGGCGCCAGGACAACAAACTGCAGACACGCCCATTCGATCAGGTTGAGTTGGTACAACCGCGGAGATGCGCGGAACACCCGCACCGATTCCTTAGATCCGGCGGGCGTGGCAGGGTCGTGAGGCAAACGCACCAACCCGAGAAACCAACGTTTTGCTTGCTCGTACATCTCAGCGCGGCCTTTCAGCGATCAGTTCCCGGATCGCCCGCAATTCGGCAGCAGTGGCCAGAAGTGTTTCGGCCAGCGGCGAATTCACCTCTGCTTCCTTCTCTCGGTTTACTTTTGCGCCGCGCATCTTCGAGTAAAGGAAATCACGGATCTACTCAGGATTTGCCATCCCCTCGAGCGTCATCTCGGCGCCGGAGCCGGCTGAAGCCGTCTGCACTTCCACGCGCGCCAATCCCAGCCAGCGTTCGATCACGTTCGATCGCAAGTGGATGTCTTGAATGCGCGAGTAATTCACCACGGTCTCATGGTGAAAAATGATCCCCCAACTCATGGAGATGCCTTCATCGTCAAACCGGTAACGCATCGTGGTGAAGCGAAAGTACAAGACGACAAGTACTGCCGGGAATCCAACCAGAGCGGCTAAGGCTTTGATCTTGTAGTAAGTCCAAAGCCGAGCTTCAGGTCTCGTGATCGATAGAATCGCGGATTCGTTGATCATTTATACATAGTCCTACAGAGAGCTCGCTGCGTGAAGTCTCAGGCCTTGTATTCGTTCAGCATCGATTCGTAGTGCCGCAGTTCTGGCCCCCGGATTGCGAGAAGGTCATACAAGAACCAGCCAATACCCGCTAGTAGCAATACTGCCGCCAGGATCGATGCCGATTGCGCTTCGTGCGGCCGCATCTTGCCTTCCCATTGCAGTTGCGTGATCGCAATCGCGAGCATCGGGATGAATGCTGCAAACAGGCCCAGTATCACTTGGGATTCCCTGCGTCGTCGTCGCGATCGATTTAGTAACGATTCAAGAGTGGCTCGAATGGAATCGCCAGAAGCTCCCGCGCGTTCGCGGTACTGCCGCACCAGCAGCAGAGCCGCGACCCAGGTGGCTGCGAGCAACAGGTGCGCGTACCACGCATCGAGGCCCGCCCAGCCAGAGGTAACGATTTGCTTGAGGGAGAAGGTAGTGGCCAGCGTCGCCATCACCAGCACGTAGCGCATCATGCCAACCGCTTTGCGGCGGTCCCGGTCGATATTGGCACGCGCGATGCGAAGAAAACACTCCCGTTGTTGCGCGGAGGGCTGATTGGCCGGTGTGTCCCACAGCAGCTTGAGATCATCAATGTTCACTAGAATCCTCTTTCAGTTTGTGGATCAGCTTCTGTCGCGCGCGCTAGCCGCACCCCAACCAGGTTCTCGTCGATGCCGTGGATGGCTGCAATCTCGGCGTAACTCATCCCGTCCAGTTGGAGCAGAAGCAACGACCGGTCGAGTGGCGGAAACGCACGAATGGCATCGTAGATTTGCTCAAGCGCGGGGTCTAAAGATTGAATTGGAATCTCGACGCGATCGGACCGCCATTGCCTGGCCTTCTGGCGCCGCCACATCATGGCGGCGTTGTGCGAAATCCGGTACAGGTAAGTTGCCGGTGAGCAGTCTCCCCGAAACGCCGGGATCGACCGCCAAACCGACAGCAGCACCTCTTGCATCAGATCCTCGCGGTCCGCGCCTTCGGCAAATGCGTTCACCGCGCGATGCAGAGTCGCCGCATGGCCGCCGATCCAGGTTTCGAAGATCGCCTGTTGTTGTTCGCTGTCCACTGAAATCCGGGTTAGGAGCCGCCTGGGGGCGAATCCTTACAGGGACCCTACAATTTTGTGTTGGTGGTGGGACGTTCGAGATCGAACCTCTGCCGGGTGCCGCAATAGGAAGTTCCGCCCATGCGTCCAACGGCATTCAGCAGATCGGGATCAACCTTATAGTTGTCGATCAGCCCCTCGGCAAAGTGCAGACACACGACATCGCCCAGCACGAGCATCCCGCTCGAGGGCTGATCCCCCAGCGGAATCACCTGTCTGAGTCGGCACTCCATCTTGGCCAGCGCCTCCTTCACCATCGGCGCCGCAATCCTCGTTGCTGGCTCGGGCGTCACCCCGGCCAGAACGAATTCATCGACCTCGGGCGGCACATCGGCGGCGGATTGATTCATGGCGGCGGCCAGATGCTCGCTCACCATGTTGACGACAAACACTCCCGTGGTTTCGATATTCCGCAGTGTGTCCTTGCGGTTGTCGCCGCCAGGCTTGCGCGAAGGCGAAAAGCAAACCACGGGCGGATCGGCCGAGACGGCATTGAAGAAACTGTACGGGGCGAGGTTGTTCGTCCCGTCCTCAGAGACGGTCGAAACCCAGGCGATCGGCCGCGGCACCACGGTGCCGATCATGAGCTTATAGAGATCCTTCGCGCTTACTTCTTCCGGTTTGATGATCATTTGATGTTGGCTCCCGCGCCCCAACTCGCCCAATACTCTGGCCATTCCGCCGCCTCGCCGCCGGGCAGCACATCGATGGGATTTAAGCCATCCAGCATGACGGCGTATTCGTTGGTGCGCGTTTTGTTGTGCTGATTGAACAGGGCTTTGGGATGCGGCCCATGATGAATGCCGCGCGGATGCAGCGTGGCCATTCCAGGCTTGATGTTGTCTTTCGAGAAAAAATCGCCCTCGTGATAGAAGAGGAACTCGTCGTAATCCGTATTCCGATGAAAGAACGGGACGCGTAGAGCTTCAGGATCTTCCTCAAGCGGACGCGGCAGAAAGCTGCAAACCACAGCACCTTCGGTCACAAACGTCGTGTGCGCACTCGGCGGCAGATGGGCGCGATGGCTCATCACGGGTCGTATGTCACGCAAGTTCAGCTTCCAGGCGAACAGATCTCCCTTCCAACCAATCGAGTCGATTGGGTTGAAGGAATAGAAAACCTTTGAATACTCACCTCCGGCCAGGATCCGCACTTCCCACTCCGGGCCTGCGAGCGTTCCCGGGGCCGGGTCTGGAATCGTAATCACGCCCGGGTCATAGAGCGCGTGCTGGCCCAGCAGCCCCTTCTCGGGTTGCTCGAATTCGGCCTTCGATTCCATCACGAGGATGAAATTGTCGGTCGTGGCTGGCACGACGCGATAGGTCGTCGCTCGTGGGAGTACGACATAATCACCCGGCTCGAAAGCCAGGGGCCCGTAATCGGTCTCGACGATCCCAGTGCCGCGGTGTACAAACAGTAGTTCGTCGAAGTCCGCGTTGCGGAAGTAAAACGGCATCGCCTCTGCGCGGCGCGAAACCGATACGCGGATCTGGGCATTGCCGAGAACAGGGGTGGGCTGCCCTTGCGCATCGGTTTGATCAGTCGGAGTAATCCGATTGAGGTCGAGCAGATGCGGCCGCAGCTTGCCTTCAAACCGAGTCCAGCCCGTCGGAGGATTCGCGTGATACAAATGAGCCGTTTTGCCATAGAAGCCCTTGCGGCCGTGCTCTTCTTCGTAAGCGCCGGCCGGTAAGCCAACGTGGGCCTGGTGAGCTACCTGCCCTTTTTTTACGGGGTACATGATTCCAGCCTACCGTTTTCTGCCGATATGCTAGGAACGTATGCGTAGTTTGTGGTTGACTGCGGTTCTGATCCCGCTCCTGGTTGGTTCTTGCTCCAGAAGAATGGCCCCCGTCATGGCCACGGCACAGGACTTACCCCCCGTGTTTCCAACCCCGCCCAAGCCTCCCAAGCCGATGCCCGCTGGCGACGAACCAGACAAAGCGGCCGCCTTCTACCTGGAGCGCCGTGTGGGCGAAGGCGTGACGGATCTGCCGCTCGAGCGATACGCAGAAGCCAGGCAACGCGCTGACCGCATGCCACTGGTTTCAATTGCGCAGGGCCGAAATCTCAAAGCTTCAAATCAACGCGATGTGAATCTCGGCAGCTGGCAGCCTCTTGGCCCTGAAAATCAGGGCGGTCGCACCAAGAGCATGCTGATCGACCCCAGAGATCCGAAGGTGATGTACGTCGGTGCTGTTACCGGAGGTGTATGGAAAACAACCAACGGTGGAGAGAACTGGACCCCTTTGACGGACCTCTTCCCGACCACGGGCCTTGGGGCTCTGGCGATGGATCCGTCCAATCCGGATGTCATCTACGCTGGGACGGGTTTCTGGTTCAACTCCCAGTCGGGCACTAATGTGTTGGGTAGCGCGCCACGAGGTGCTGGTATCTTTCGTTCTCGCGATGGCGGTGCGAAATGGGAGCCACTGGCAAATCCGGGCGGCACACATTTTCGCTTCATCAACGACATTTCCGTCAGTCGGATGGACGCAAACCGAATTTACGTCGCGACATGGACGGGCATTTTCCGCAGTCTGGATGGCGGGCAGAATTGGACCCACGTCTTCGACCGCGGCGGAGGCCAAAACGGCTGCCAGGACATGGTAAGCCGCACCGACCAGAGCGTAGATTATCTTTTCGCCGCTTGCGGCACGACGTCCGCCGGAGATGCCGCGGTCTTCCGCAATGTTAACGCCGGTGGCGCGGGAGCCTGGACCAAGGTGTTTCAACTACGTTCGATGGCCAATACAACCCTGGCCATTGCGCCCTCGAATCAAGCCATCATTTATGCCTTGATGGCGAACAATGGAGAAGAAGCCTCCGCCTGGCGCAGTTCGCTGTTGGGCGTTTACCGTTCGACGGTGAATGGCGACCCCGACACATGGGAAGCACGCGTTACCTACCTCGATGAGACTCAGGTCAACACTGGCATTCTCTCGACGAATTCCAGCTTCTATACCAACCAGTGCAGCGGTGGCGCACGATCGATCAGCGGACAGGGCTGGGTCCATAATACGATTGCCATTGACCCGCAGGATCCAGACCGACTTTACGCCGGTGGCATTGATATTTATCGTTCTGACGACGGCGGTCGCAATTGGGGAATCGCGTCTTTCTGGCAGGCTGCGGATGGGCCGAACGGAGCACACGCCGACCTTTTGGGCCTGCATTTCCCCCCCGACTATGATGGCGAATTGAAACCGCACATGTATGCGGTGACCGATGGCGGAGTTTATCTGACGCGAAACGCGCGCGCCGCTGTGGCTCGTGGTGACCGCGCTGGCTGCTCGCCCTTTCAGAATCAGGTCGCCTGGACTCCTCTCCACGGCGGCTATCAGAGCACGCAGTTCTACAGTGGCGCGGTATTCCCCGGTGGAGCATACTTTCTGGGCGGTAAACAGGATAACGGCACTTTGCTCGGCGCACTCGGGAGAGCCCGAAACTGGCAACGCCTCCGCGGAGGTGATGGTGCTGCAGTCGCCGTCGATCCGCGCGACCCCAACCGCATGCTGGTTTCTACCCAAAACTTCGGACTCGCGCGCACCGTCAACGGCGGCAAGACGTTCTTCACTGGCTTGACCGGGATCACCGAAGCCAGTGGGAATTTTGCCTTTATCGCGCCCTTGGCCATGGACATGAACAATCCGGATCGCCTTTACGCAGGCGGGCGGACTCTCTGGCGCACCGAAAACCAGGCTGTGCGCTGGAGTCAGATCTCGGCGCCGCTGCGCACAGAACAGGGCTATGTTTCTTCTGTCGCCGTCTCGCCCGCAGATTCCTCCAGGGTGGTGTTTGGCACACATCAGGGCTTCGTACTGCGCGCTCCGAACGCGCTCGAGGCAGGACCAGACACGGTATGGGAAGCCAGCCGTCCCAGGCCCGGCTATCTGCCCGGGCTCACCTTCGACCCGATCGATCCCAATGTTGTTTACGCGGTCTATAGCCAGTTCAATACGGCAGCCGGGCAGAGCCACATTTACCGTTCGACAGACGGTGGCGCTACCTGGGAAGGCATTGATGGAACTGGCGACACAGGCATCCCCGACATCCCCGTCTTCACCCTCATGATCGACCCGCGAGACCGCAATCAACTCTATGCCGGCACGGATATCGGCGTCTTTGTTTCCTACGACGGCGGGCGCAATTGGGCTCGCGATTCAAACCCATTCGCTGCAGTGCCTACGGAAGCCTTGGTGCTCGAGCGCGAATCCGGTGCTACCTATCTTTATGCCTTCACCTTCGGGCGCGGCGTGTGGCGAACTATGCTACCCGGCACTGGGACAGCCTGCGAATACGAACTGGACGGCCTAGAGCAAATTCCGGCCTTCGGCGGCAAACGTTCTTTGGGCATTCGCACCAGCGAGGGATGCGCCTGGAGCGCATTGCAGTCAGCGACTGCTCTCGACGTCGAGAGTCCGGCAACTGGCAGGGGTTCGGGTGTAGTCAATGTTTCCGTACCGCTCAACACGACAACGGCACCAAGGCCACTCCTGCTAACCGTCCAAGGCAAGCCCGTCAGCGGAACGCAAGCTGGCGCCCTCCAGGTCCCGACCTCGGCAGACCTTTTCGCAACACCAGCTCCTATTGCTGCACTCCCTTACGTGGGAATTCGCGATACGCGCTCGACAACACGCTCGGAGACCGACCCGAAAGCTTCCTGCTCCGCAGGCGATCCTCAAAAGACGATTTGGTGGCGATTTACGGCCACCGAGAGCGGGACCTACGAGGTGAGCATTGAAGGGCGTCGATACGATGTCGCCGGGAATTCCGGTGTCGTCATGAGCCTCTGGCAAGCGGCTGAGTCCGGCTTGGGGCAGGAGTTTGGTTGCGTCACGATTCCGCGCAACCAAGGGGCCTGGCAGTCCCGCACCCTCCGCTTTTCCGTGCCAGCAGGCATCTCTTTCTACATCCTTGCCAGCGCCACCGGCGGCGCTGCCACCGATGGCGGCTATACGATCCTCAGTATGCAGAAGGTCGAGGAGTGAACTTTCTCGGGCACCTGCTGGTTTTGCCCGACGCGGGGTTGATCACACTCGGTAACTTGTTGGGCGATTTCTTCAAGGGACGCGTGGACGGCATCGAACCCGTCGAGCTCAGATGGGGCGTTGCGCTCCATCGCGAGATTGACCGCTACACCGACCAACACCCGGTCGTCTTGCGCAGCATCGCCCGGCTCGGCCCAGAGCGGAGGCGTGTCGCCGGGGTTCTTGTCGATGTTTTCTACGACCACTTTCTCGCTCAGGGCCTCGACGTGGAATCACTGCGCGGCGGCTTGATCGATTCTGTCGATCGATTGCCCGATCCCTTGCGCCCGTTGCCAGGCCGCATGATCACCAGCGGCTGGTTGGGCAGCTACGCAACGGTTGAAGGTATCGGCATCGTGCTGCAGCGTATGGAACAGCGCCGCAAACGCGTGGTCGGCCTCGATGGCGCAGAAACAGCACTCCGTCAGCACTATGCAGCACTGGCGGAGGATGTTCGCGAATTTTATCCCGACGTCGAAGGGTTTACCAGAGAGGCGCTTCGTCGTCTCCAATCGGCATCCCCGGCGGTGCCTCAATCGGACGAGGCAGCGGAATCGTCTTCGGATCGTCTTCAAACTTCTTGATCTGGTTCCGCAGCCAGGGATCCACCGCTGCCATGGATGACAGCGAAGCCAGCTTGTTAAAGGCCGCAGAGCGTGCCGCCGGAGCCGCCCTCTGATCCGCAGCCAGCGCCATCAGATGGTAGGCAAAAGATACCCTTAACAGGTTCTGGATTTGACCTTCCATCCCCGTCAGCGTCGCTCCTTGAAATGCTGCTCGCTCAAGCGTATTGATCACTTCTTCAAGCGATGGATTCTTTGCATCCCGCGCTGTGTTTTGCACCAGTCGGCTGGCGCGCTCGGAATTCAGAATCAAACCGATGGTCAAGTTGATGGCCGCCTCAGCCGGAGCCAGCGCATCAAACGTCAAGCCCGTGCGGCCGCGAAAGTTCTCTCGCGTGCGCTCGTAGCCAAGAGCCGGAGGCGGCATGATCTTGAGCAGCCGCTCGGGAATCGCAAGGGTTTGCGGCTTCATCGCGTCGACGAGCGAGGTGAGAGCACGGCGCTGCTCTTCCGGCGCAAGGATGCTAGCCACCACTTGATTGTCGCCACGGATCGCATAACGATAATCCACACCACCGATCACCTTTGCTGCCGCTTCAACCTGGTAGCGGTGGCTCAAGTAAATCGGGACGAGCTTCTTCTCAAGTTCAGACATCGGCGACCACATCGTGATCACGTGCTCTCCAAACGTCTCCATCGCCTTGGTACGCACCTTCATCATGCGGTTCAATTCATCCACTGCATTGGCGCCGTTGTCCCAAAGATGGCCCGTCGGGTGAGATCCGCCGGTCGCCCGCGAATCGGTATCGGCAATCAGATACATGCCGCGCTGGTGAGCGCGGTCGAGAACCTTGCGCAGTTCGCTCGCCTCGTCGGTCCCGGGCGGGTAATGCTGATAGCCATACTCGATCGAGACCTTGTCCCAATCGCCTGCGCCCACCGCATACGCATCGCTCAAATCAATGGATCCATCGGGCTTGAACGTGAACAGCGGCGCGGGATAGTCCATCACGCTCGTACGCCCAAACGTGCTGGCGGCAAAGTTGTGAACCAGGCCCAGCGTGTGGCCGATCTCGTGGATCGAGAGTTGCCGGATACGTGCCAGCGACATGTCCATCATGCGCTTGGTGGAGGCGTCGGCTCCAGCATACGGTGCCAACATCCCTTCGGCAATCATGAAGTCCTGCCGGATGCGCAGGCTGCCGAGCGTCACATGGCCCTTGATAATCTCCCCCGTGCGCGGGTCCGTCACGCTTGCACCATAGGACCAGCCGCGCGTCGAACGATGCACCCACTGGATGATGTTGTAGCGGGCATCCATCGAATCGGCGCCCTCCGGCATGATCTCTACCTGAAAAGCATTGCGATAGCCGATGGCCTCAAAAGCCTGGCTCCACCAACGGGCCCCATCCACCAGAGCTGTCTTGATCGGCTCCGGTGCTCCCCGGTCCACATAGTAAATCAGCGGTTTAACAGCCTCGCTCACCTTCGCCGTCGGATCTTTCTTCTCCAGCCGATGTCGCGTGATGAAACGCTTGTGAATCGATTGTTCAACCGGCGTCGCGTAATCCATATAGCGCAGTTGGTTGTAGCCGGAACGCGGATCAAAAGCGCGGGGCTTGTATCCCGGAGGCGGCAATTCCAGAAAGCTGTGGTGAACACGCAGAGTCATTGAATCGGCCGTAGGAGTGACGCTCGAAACATAGTTGCCGACATTTTCTCCGGCAAACGTGAGTGTCGCTTCTGTCTCGGTGTTCTTCGGGAACGCCTTGGTGCGCGGCATGTAGACGGCGCTGCGCATCGCGTCCAGACGGAAGGTACCCTGATTTTGCTGCCGCAGCCGGCCCGCCACATTCATCGCGTCGCGCACCACAAAGTTTGTGATGTCGATCAGCGCCTTGCCATCTTCCTCGGCTTCTACCGTAAACCCAAACAGGATGCTCCGCGCAAAGCTATCGGCGACGGCCTGGCGTTCGGCGGCGTCCGGCGAAAGCGCCCGGTAATCCAGATTCTCTTGCACCAGCATCACCTTCGGACCGACGCGCTCGAAGTGCACCACTTTCTCCTGGCCCAGCAATCCACGATCAAGGCCAGTGTCGTTGGAACCGAGCCCGGCCGGCAGGCTCTCGTAGTAAAGAAACTCCGAGTTCCACTTATCCACCAGCAGGTAAAGCTTGCCGGCCTTGGCGTCATAGAACAACGGGAAGAATCCGTCTTGCTTTTGGAACCCGGCGGTCTTGCTGGCCATCGTCGTCTGCCCAAGGGCGGCAATCGACAGCATCAATACAAAGAGAAGCGCACGCATCATACTGGTTATTATGCGGGCCTTACTGTTGCTTTTGTTGCTGGGTTTGCCGATTTGGGGGCAAAACGTCTGCCCCGACACGCTGGTGTTCAGCGTTTGCGACATCGTTTTCGAGTTGAATGGCGCCGAAGCCAAAGAGCATCCGGAGCCATGGAAGACCGTGCAATTGACGGCCGAGGTCAAGAGCCCTCGCTTCCGCACCTTCCTCGCTTACGCCTTCTGGGATGGCGGCAACAAAATGGTGATTCGCGTCTCCCCCACCCTCGAAGGCCTTTGGGATCTGAAGTTCACCAGCAATCTCGCACGCTTCGACAAGCAAACCGTAACGTTTAAGGGCATCCCAAGCGAACTGCCCGGGTTCCTCGAAAAAGCAAATGTGCATCACTGGCGATACAGCGGGACGCTCAAGGCGCACCTCTGGCTGGGCATGGAAATCTGGGATCTCGCAACGGCCGCCGAAGAGTCGTTCGAGACCGTCAAGGCGCAGAAGGCCACCCACGTTCGCACCCTGATTGAGCCCCTCTGGCCGCCAGACCCGGCCCGCTTTGCCGCTCTTGAAAAACGAATTCTCAAGCTGAACGCCGACGGCATCATTGTGGACGTCGTGCTGGCCGGGCCCAATGGAGCCCTCACCAAGGCACTGCCGGATTGGCCCACCCGCGAGAAGTATTTCCGCTACGCGATGTCTCGCCTGGCCCCATTGAATGTCACCTGGGAACTGGTCAAAGATTGGGAGACCTACAAGGATGCCCGCTCGATGCTGAAAGATCTGGGCGCGCTGATTCAAAAGCTCGATCCGAACGGCCACCCAAGAAGCGCCTATCCACTGGCCAGCACTTCCGCCTTCGTCCGCGACGGCTGGATGACCCATCTGTTGTGCAACGCCGACGATCCCTCCATCATCGCGATCGAGCACCAGCTCTACCCGCTACCCGTAGTTTCCGTTGGCAAGCGAACCAGCACAAAAGTTCTGTGGAACGCCATTCTCGCGGGCAGCTACCCCGGCTATGGTGCGACAAAAGCCATGGCCGACGTGCTCGAGAAGATGCGCTATTGGGAGCTTGAACCTTTCTTCGATGTATCGAACGGTCGCTCCGTCGCCCTGTATGGCACCGAGTATCTGTTGCTGGTCGAACGGCCCGGCATCGTAGAGGTCGAGGTTGAGAAACACACCTACGACGCCGCTTGGATCGATGCCTCAACCGGTGAGCGCACTCCGATCAAGGAATACAAAGGCGAGCACTTCATCGCCGAGCCGCCCAGCAAGGATCGCGATTGGTTACTCCACCTTTCTCGCGAAGGCCGCAAAGAAGGCATGCTCAAGAGCTACAAGTTCGAAAGCCAGCCGAATCTGATGCAAGACGTGGAAGTCGACCCCAAGCGCGTGCCCTTCACGATCGATATCAAGGACAATGCAGATCTCAATGCCGACGCCCCCAGCCCCTATGAGATCACCATCACACGCGACACCCGCGCCACACGCTTCATGCAGTACATCATCACTGCTGACGTGCCGACGGAATTGCAGGGCATGCGCGTCGTTTCCACCAAGGCCAAGGGCCCGATGACGTTGCCCTCCGGATTAGCCTCGCGCTTCCCGGCGGTGCTGAACATCCGGGTTACGGGAATGAATTCGAACGGTAAGCTCTACTCAATCGACCGCATCCTGAGGCTGGTAAAGTGATCCTCGCCATCGATACCACGCACGAGATCGGCAGCATCGCGCTTGTTGACCGGGGCATCGTGCTCAAACAAGTCGAACTCGGTGGCCAGGATGGCTTCGGGCACCTCCTCTTTGAAGCCTTGCGCTTGCTCGACGTACCTCTCAACGAGGTCGACGGCTTCGCTGCCGCTCGCGGGCCTGGCACTTTCACCGGCGTCCGCATCGGCCTCACCGCCGTAAAGGGACTCGCCGAAGCGATGGGCAAACCTGCCTATGGAGTGAGCAATCTCGACGCCTTGCTGCGCTACAAGACCAAGCCAACGGCTGTCCCGCTTTACGATGCGCGGCGCGGTGACGTCTACGCACGCTTGCTCAACGGCGAAGAAGTCGTCACACCTCTCGCCGAGGTGCGCGCCTTGGTGGGCGAAGAGGTCGAATGGGTGAGCTTCGCCCCCATTGAAGGCCTCGAGGTAACCCCAGCTCCCAAGGTCATCGCCGGTGCCATTGGGCTGATTGCCGAAGAGCGTTGGAATTCGGGCGACCGTCCCGACCCCGCTGCCCTCGACGCCAACTACGTCCGCCGCACCGATGCCGAGCTCAATTGGCGGGAAGCGTAACCTTACCCGTCCCTGCCCACTCCACCGCTCTCGCCAACATGCGGCGGAACTCCGGCACATCGAGATTCGGATTCACTTCATTCCGCCACGTATGCCCCAGCATCGTCGTGTACACGCGACCCTTGCCGTAGCGCCGTACCCAGTCCATGGGTTCGTTTCGTTTCGAATCCTTACTGTAGGCATAGGTCAGAATGCGAAGATGCTTCATCGCGCTGGCCGGCCCATGCTGCCCATGCGTCAGCTGCTCCGCCCGGTGTTGCCAACTGCGGGGCATCCCTCGCGTGACCGGATGCTCGACATCGAGCACGTCGATGCGACAGTCATGCCGCGGACCATGTCCAGGATTCAGCCCCTCGCCAGCCGGGATCATCATCGGCTTCTTCGCGATATCGATCACCAGCCCCGGGCCAAACGACTTGTCCCGCCAAAGCAGGCCCACCAGCTCGTTGTATTCCGGCCACTTCAAAAACGCATTGTTGGCGGCATGAAAGATCACTACTCCGCCGCCCTTCCGCACAAAATCCAAAAACTCCCGCTCCACGCTCTCCGGCCATCGCACCCCATCCTCGCGGTGACCGCCATTGAAATTCTGGATGACCACATCGTAGTTCTTGAAGCCAGGCCGCCAGTCGGCCATCGATTCCTTGGGAGGGCAAGTCGAGACGTCCACCTGAAAGCGACCGGTCGAGCCAAGCACCGACTTCAAAAACGCTGTCGCCGCCTGCCAGTCGTGATTATTGATGCCGTCGACGATCAGCACGCGCACGGGTGTCGCGGCTACCGCCGGGATCGATAACAAGAGCGCAATCAGCAGTCGCATGGCTTAGTGCTTCGGGGTAATGCGGGCTTCGAGCAAATCAATATCACGCTCCATTTCATGTAGCACTTCGTCCCCAATCTTATGCTGCTTGCGGAGCTCAACGATCGCGGCGCGCTCCACCTGCGCCAGCTTCCACCAGATCTTCTGCTCGGCCAGGCTTTGGAAGTCGCGCGGCGATTCCGGCGTGTCGATACCGGTCTCAACTTCGAGCCGCGCCTTCAGGTCGGTCAGCGGATCCTCATAAAATCGGCGGACGCGATGCAGCGCACTGCCGGTGCATTGGCCGTTTTCCTGCATCTCGACCACATGCTGCAACACGATCTCGGTAGTGTGGATGCGCGCGTTCAATACCTCTTCCTCGCTCGAACGATCTTGCGGCAGCCCCAACCATCGCACCACCAACCGCAGCGAAAGCCCCTGAATCAGCAGCGTCCCCACGATCACCGCGAACGTAATGAGCAAAATGAGGTTGCGATACGGGAAGGGAAGACCGCGCTCCGTCTCAAGCGGCAACGCGAGCGCAGCCGCCAGGCTCACCACGCCGCGCAGTCCCGTCCAGGCGACAACGCTCACAGATCGCCAATCCGGGTGCGGTTCCGCTTTGCGGATCCTTCGCGAGAGCATTCTCGGCAAATACGTCGCCGGAAACACCCAGACGAACCGGATCGCGATCACCCCGATCAGAATCATCGCGCACCACCAGCTCAGCAGTCCCGCCGGGTATCCGCCCAGCCCTTCAAGCGCCACGGGGATCTGTAGCCCGATCAACAGAAAGATCATCGCATTGATAAACAACACCACGGTTTGCCAAACTGCAAAGCCACGAATTCGCGAGGTTGCGTTGAACAACTCGGGCGCAGGCCAGCCTAGGATCAAACCGCTGGCCACTGTCGCCAGCACCCCCGACGCATGCATTTCTTCGGCGAGGAAGTACGACAGATAGCTCACCAAAAACGTGGACAGCACTTCAATCTCTGGATCCCTCAAAAAGCGAAATCCCTTCACCAGCGCATAGCCCAGCGCGCTGCCCACCAGTACACCGCCCACCACGATCCAGGCGAAGGACACGATCGCCTGCGACCAAACGAACCCACCCGCTGCAATCGCCATCACGGCAAAGCGATACAGCGTTAGGCCGGAGGCGTCGTTCACCAGACTTTCCCCCTCAAGAATCTGCACGACCCGCTTTGGCAGCTTCAGCCCCCGCGTGATGCTGGTGGCTGCCGCGGCGTCCGGTGGCGAGACAATCGCCCCAATCAGAAAGCCGGTCGCCCAATTCATCCCCGGGATCAAATAGACGCAAAGGAAAGCGACAAACGTACTCGTCACCGTCACCAGCCCAAACGCCAGCAGCAGAATCGGTCGCTCCCAGCGCAGAAAGTCGCGCCATGACGTAAAGAACGCCGCCTAGCTCAAAATCGGCGGGAGCAACAGGAAAAACACGATTTCCGGGTTCATCGCAAGCGGCGGAAGGCCTGGAATCGCCGACAGACCAAGCCCGCCGAGAACCAGCGCAATCGGGTATGGCAGGTCCAGCCTTTTGGCCGCCAGCACGATCACAGTCGCCGCAAATAATAATCCGAGAATGGCCTCAACTGATGTCATGGTCTGGATTGTGGCAACCTAGTGGATGGTACTCCCGTCTCTTTTTGTTTAGCCATGATTTCTTTCGCCCATTTTTCAGCCCTGGTCCTGCTCACCCTTTCAATGCTCAATGCGCAGACCTCGAACCGTCTTGGTTGGTCCCGTTACCTTCCTGGTGGTGATTTTGACGTCGCAACCAGTGTTCTCGTTGAACCTTCCGGCGACGTGTGGGTAGCTGGGCATTCCGCTGGCCAATACGACGCCTACGGCCCCAATGAGCCCTTCCAGACGAAAAACGCCGGCCGCACCGACATCTTCCTCGTCAAATACCGCATCAATCCTGACGGCAGCGCCACGACCCTCTTCTTCACATGGCTGGGCGGTACAGACGTCGAAGAGCTCGTCGACATGAAATTCGACCGCCAGGGCCGCATCGTCCTCACCGGTATCACCAACTCGAACAACTTCCCGATGGCCGCTTCGCCTTTCCAAAATGTGGCGGGGGGAGATTTCGATGTGTTCGTGTCAGTTGTTGACCCCAATCAGGGCGGCGCCGCCTCGCTGGTTTACAGCACCTACTACGGCGGTACAGGCCGCGAGTTAGCCAAAGCCTTGGCCGTCGGGCCCACGGGAAACATCGCCGTAGTTGGCACCACGATTGCCGACGGGATCCCTGGCGTTGGGAACGGCGCTCAGCCGGTCCGCCGCGGCAATTCCGATGCTTTCGTGATCTACTTCAATCCGCGTGCAAACGGCCTGAGCTACGCCAGCTATCTGGGCGGTTCCGGTAACGATTCAGCAGTTTCGGTTGTGCTCGACAACAGCAACCGCATCTGGTTTGCCGGCTCGACAGGTTCCCCGGATTTCCCGCTCACCGATAACGGCCCGCAAGCCAACTCCACCGGATTCTTTGATGGCTACATCGCAGCCATTGATCCATCCCGCTCCGGTCTGTCTTCCTTCATCTACGGCACCTTGATCGGCGGCTCGGGTAGTGATGAAGCGCGCGGGCTTGCGCTCGACGCAAATGGAAAACTTTGGGTTGCCGGCATCACCTTTAGCAAAGATTTCCCCACCACTCCGCAGGCGGCTCAGCGCACTCTCGCTGGTGGCACCGATGCTTTTGTGATGCAGATTGACCCCGCATTGAGCGGGACCGCCGCCCTGCTGTACTCGAGCTACGTCGGTGGCACCGGGTTCGAATTCGTCTACGGCCTGTCGCTCGTCGGAGATTCCCGCGCCGCGATCGCCGGCTACTCGATGTCAGGTCAGCTGCCCGTCACGGGCAATGCGCTTCGTTCCACCCCGGCTTCTGCCTTTGCCGACGGCATGGTGGCCCTCATTAATTCCTCTACATTTGGTAGCGAAGGTCTGGAATATCTGTCTTACTTCGGAGGCTCCTCCACCGACGTGATTAACTCGGTTAGCTTTGATCCAGCCAATCCGAGGATGCTCTTCGTGGCGGGATATACGACTTCGACGGACTTGGTTACCACCGACGGGACGACGAAAGCGAATCCGGCGCCGGCTCCCAACGCCTTCGCCGCAAAAATAATTCGTTAAGTCCACTACTTGTAGTACTTACGGTTCATCCTGTTTTTTGAAGTTCGTGTATAATCGAGCCAAGCCGATAAGGCAAACGGAGAAACATATGTCCAAAACTTGGCCTCAACTCCGAGGCAGAACCGCTCGCCAGTGGACTGCGATGCTGCTCGCGTTCACCTTCATCCCGGTTTCGATCGCTCAAGAACAAGAAGCGGTCCTTCCGCTCTCTGATTTTGGCGGCGCAAACTGCACCTTCAAAGCCGATCCCGACGAATACACCTCTCTTGAAGCCCGTGTTCGCGAAGCCGTGAACGAGCGGGCAATCCATCTCACGGCTGGCCGCCAAGCCGGCGCATCCCGGAGCGTTGCTCCAGACAGTATCAAGATCCGCGGTTTCGTCGACCAGGCAATCTTCGGCAAGCTCATCGCCACCGGTACACCGAGCGCCAGGCTCACCACCGACGAAGAATTTGTCCGCCGTATCTACCTCGACCTCACCGGCAGAATTCCCACTCTCGATCAATATCGCGCCTTCATGTCCGACTCGAGCGCACGCAAGCGCTCCGAATTGATCGACCGTCTGCTTTACTCCCGCGAGTTCACCGACAAATGGTCCATGTGGTTTGGCGACCTGATTCAGTATGCTCGCGCAAACTCCTTCAGAAGCCAGAGCATCAACGCCCGCAACCAGATTTTTGGGTGGATCGCCAAGGGGATCTCCGAAAATCGCTCCTTGAAGGATCTCAGCTTTGAACTCCTCACAGCCAAAGGCAATACCGCAAATCCCAACGATTCCGGCGCAGCCACCTGGTTCAGCCGCTGGTCCACCCCGGGCGGCCCCATCGAAGATACTTACGACACCTTGTTCTCCCGCAGTGCCACCATCTTCATGGGCATGAGCCATTACGATTGCCTGCTTTGCCACGACGGTCGTGGTCGCCTGGAGCAGCTCAGCCTCTGGGGCCGGCGCGCTACCCGCATGGAGGCCTACCAGATGGCCGCCTACTTCTCGCGCGTGCGCTTTTTCAATCGCGGCAACATGGATCCAGAGTTCCCCAATTCCACTGACGTCTCCGACGCCACGACCGGAAATTACAACATGAACACAACCTTCGGCAATCGCCCCCGGCGCGTGCAGATTGGCTTGTTGCGCTCGGCAAACGCCGCCTGGCGCATGGGCGATGCGGAACCAAACACTTCCGATTGGCGCGCCCAGTTCGCCGTTCGCCTAACGAACGACCGCATGTTTGCCCGCAACTTCGCCAACCGCCTCTGGAAGAGCGTCTTCACGATGGGGCTTGTCGAGCCTGTGGATCAACTCGATCCCGCCCGTCTCGACCCCAAGAATCCGCCCACCGGCGAGTGGTCCCTGCAAGCTACCCATCCGGAATTGCTCGAGCGGCTGGCCGACGAACTGATCGATAACAACTTCAACCTCCGCGAGTTCCTTCGCGCGCTCGTCGAATCGAACGCCTATCAATTGAGTTCCGACTATGGTGACGGCTGGCGTGCCGAGTACGTACCGCTGTTCGCCCGTCACTACGTTCGCCGCCTCGAGGGCGAAGAGATTCACGACGCGATGCAGATCGCAACCAACGTCATCGGCCGCTACACCATCGGCGGTTGGGCAGATCCCGTCAGCTGGGCCATGCAAATGCCCGAGCCAGTCGAGCCCGCCAGCAATGGCGGTGTGCGCGACTTCATGAATCTGTTCCTGCGAGGCGATCGCAACACCCAATACCGAAATCAGGATGGCAGCATCCTCCAGCAATTGAACCTGATGAACAACGGGTTCGTCATCTCCCGCGCCAAGGTCAACGCCTCTACGGTGCTGAGGGCCATTGCCATGATGACCGACACCAAGGCAATGACAGAGGAACTCTTCCTCCGATTCCTCGGGCGCATGCCCAGCGAGTCTGAAAGAACCAAGACGGTTGCCCACCTCGCAAGGGCTGGCAACGTCCAGAACGCCAAGAACGCCGCTGTCGAAGACATGGCGTGGGTCCTGATGAACAAGCAAGAGTTCATCTTCAGCTACTAGTCGCAAACGGAGGAATCATCATCATGGATCGCATCTACGGAGAACAACCGGTTGGTAAGGATCGCTTCGGCTACGACTGGTCGGGCGTCAAAGGAACCTGGTTCTGGAAAGCCCCTCACTTTAACCGTCGTACTTTTTTCAAGCACCTCGGCTCGGCCGTGGGCGGCTACTTCCTCATGCCTGCCAAGCCGATGGAGACAGTCGCCAAGGCGGCAGTAACGCCGATCAACCGCGCCAAGAAAGTCATTTTCGTCATGATGGGCGGCGGGCCTAGCCACATCGACACGTTCGATTTGAAAGAAGGTCCATGGCTGCCCACTTCCTACGAGCCCACCAGCTACGGCGACGTGCGCTGGCCTCGCGGCTTGTTCCCCAAGCTCGCCGAACAGATCGACAGCTTTGCCCTGCTGCGCAGCGTGAAGCCCTGGGCTGCTGTCCATGAACTGGCCAGCACCTGGGTCCAGATCGGGCGTAACCCGGTCAGTGTACTGTCCCGCATTGCGCCACACATCGGCTCGGTTGTCTCTCTTGAATTGGCCCAGCGCGGCGGCGACAAAACCCTGCCTCCGTTCTTCAACCTCAATACAGGCGGTGGCCCGGGCAGTGGCTACTTCCCGCCCTCGGTCGCGCCGTTTTACTTTGGCGCCAGCGGCAACCCGCCGTCGGGTACGATCCATCCCGACGGGCAGGCTGCCTTTGATCGCCGCTTTGCTCTCCTGAACGACATCGATGCCGAAGCCCGCGCCACCGGCCTGCTTGGTGCCAAGGGCGACGAAATGTTAGCCTTCAACGCCAACGCCCGCCAGATGATGTACCGCGCCGAGATCGACAATCTCTTCCGCTTCTCAGCCGACGAGCGCATTCGCTACGGCAACACCGGCTTTGGCAACGCCCTCATCGTCGCTCGCAACCTGCTTGCCTCCGACCGCGGCACCCGCTTCGTGCAAGTCAACGTGGGCGGTTGGGACAACCACGCCAACATTTACACTGGCGCTCTGAATCCGTCCAACGTCAACTCCCTGGGCCGACAGTTTGATGCGGCCCTCGGCACGTTGCTCGGCGACATGAAGGCAAGCGGCCAGCTCGATGAAACTCTGATCATCGCCATGGGCGAATTTGGCCGCACCATCAGCATGCTCAACACCACCGCTGGTCGCGATCACTTCCTGCAACAAGGGGTTCTGGTCGCTGGCGCTGGGATCAAGGGCGGTCGCGCCCTCGGTGCCACCGATGCCAATGGTCGCGACACCACCGATCCAGGTTGGAGCCGCAATCGCAGCATCCGCGCCGAAGACATCGAGGCAACCATCTATTCTGCTTTGGGGATTGATTGGACCACGATCCGTCGCGACGATCCGCTCGGTCGAGGCTTTGAATACGTGCCGTTCTCAGAACAGAACCTCTACGGTCCGATTCACGAGCTCTGGGCTTAACGCCCGCGCTTAAATTCCATCAGGCTGCAAAGAAAGCTACCACCAGCACCAACGATGAAGGCCAGCAACCACTGCAGGCCTTCAAGGCCTTCTATTTTGTAGCCCTGCACGATAAAGCCATACACGCTCAGGCCAAACAAGCCGAGCGTGACCAGCGGCAGCAAATAACGAAACACATTGAAAAACGCCAGCAGCACGCTGATGCCACCGGTGATCCCCACCGCCAGCATCGCTGTCGACAGCTCTTGCCCTGTCCAGATAAACGTGTCGATCTTCCAGTTGTGCAGTCCTGAAATGTAAGCCACCGCGCCGAATCCTGTCAGGAAGACCGAAATCAACAAGGTGAACAAGTAGCTATAAAAGCGCATCGTGGCGTGGAGCATCTTCATGGCGTGTGGTTGCGAAAAACTATCTTAGCCCAAAGTCGGCTTAACGTCGCGGGTTAGCTTCAATCCATGCGCGCATCCGCCGCGCGGCTTCGGCCAGATTCTCTCGGCTGTTTGCATAGCTGAATCGCAGGTAGCCTTCGCCATACTCGCCGAACGCAGTCCCCGCGAGTGCAGCCACGCCTGCTTCGTTCAGAAGCCGGTGTGCCAGATCCTCGCTCGTGTACCCTGTCTCCGTGATGTTCGGAAACGCATAGAACGCCCCATTCGGCATCCGGCACTTCACTCCGGGGATCTCGTTGAGCATCCCCGCAAACAACTGCCGCCGCTCGCGAAACTCGGCCATCATCGTATCCACCGCGCCTTGGTCTCCGGTCAGCGCCGCCAGGCCCGCCCGTTGCACCATGCTGGCCGTGCAACTCACTGCATTCACCAGCAGCTTTTGCATCGCGTCCACGATTATGGGAGGCATCACGCCGTAGCCCAACCGCCACCCCGTCATCGCATACGTCTTCGAAAATCCGTCCAGCAGGATCGTCCGTTCCTTCATCCCGGGCTCAGAGATCACCGATCGCGGCTTGGCATCAAAGTACATGCGCGAGTAGATCTCGTCGGAGAACACAAAGAAATCGTGCTGGTGTGCCAGCCGCGCGATCTCGGCGATATCCGCATCCGGAATGATGCCCCCGGTCGGATTCGCCGGCGAATTGAGAATCAGCAGCTTGGTGCGTGGCGTAATGCTATCGCGCAGCCTCTGCATATCGAAGCTGAAGTCATTCGCCTCCACCAGCGGAATCGAAACCGGCGTCGCCCCCGCAAACCTCACCGCACTCGCGTAAGTCGGAAAACTCGGGTTCGGCAGAATCACTTCATCGCCCGGTTCCACCAGAGCCAGAATCGGAAAGAAAATCATCGGCTTGCCGCCGGGCACAACGCACACCTCGCCGCTCTCTACCGGCACTCCCCGCGTCTCGGCCACATGCGCGGCGATCGCCTGACGAAAGTCCTCATAGCCCAGCGTCGGGCCATAATGCGTCCACCCGCCATCGAGCGCCGCCTTGCCGGCCTCGATCACATGCGGCGGCGTATCAAAATCCGGCTCGCCAATCTCAAGATGGATAATGTGCCGGCCCTGCGCCTCAAGCGCACGAGCCTTCTGCAGAACCGAGAACGCTCCTTCCAGTTGCAGCGTCTCGACACGCGAAGCAGGTTTCACGAAATGACCTCAAAAATGGGATAGCCCGATTGGCTGTCGACTTCCTGCACCCGGTCGCCGATCGCGGCCCGGATCCCGGAAATTCGCACCAGTTGGCGCGCAGAATCTTCCAACTCGACC
Source organism: Acidobacteriota bacterium (assembly GCA_016870995.1). GTDB lineage: Bacteria > Acidobacteriota > Terriglobia > Bryobacterales > Bryobacteraceae > Bryobacter. Next base: position 24,096 of record VFZU01000025.1, on the reverse strand, counting down.
AGCGCAATCTGATACGGCGCTTCGGCCGCAAACTGCTCAGGCGCAGAGTGGATAATCGTTTCAGTGTAAACGGTGGCTTGCCGCATACTCTAGTCCTTTCTCAAAATCGTCACGACGCTGGTGGCCCCGCTGCCGCCAAGGTTCTGCGCAAGGCCTGTCCGATGCCGCGCCACCTGCCGCTCTCCGGCCTGACCCCGCATCTGGGTGGCGAGATCGCAAATCTGCGCAACACCCGTCGCCCCGATCGGGTGCCCTTTCGCCTTCAGCCCGCCCGAGGTGTTCACCGGCAGCTGCCCGCCAATCCCCGTTGCACCGCCTGCCACCCAAGGGCCGCTTTGCCCCGCTGCCACAAACCCAAGATCTTCCATCGCGATCAGCTCTGCAATTGTGAAGCAGTCATGCACCTCGGCCAGGTCTACGTCGCTAGCCCCGATGCCCGCCTGCGCATAGGCTTTCGCCGCAGCCAGTCGCGTCGCCTCGAGTGTCGTGATCTCTCGCTTGCCCGCCAGCGCCACCGGGCCCGAAGCCTGGGCGCACGCCGCCACCCGAATCGGCGATTCGCTCGCGCTGATCCAAATCGCCGCCGCTCCGTCGCTCACCAGTGAGCAATCGAAAATTGTAAACGGCTCGGCCACCACTTTGCCCGCCAGCGCCTGCTCGAGCGTGATCACTTTCTTCAGATGCGCCTGCGGATTGAGGCTCGCATTGTAGTGATTCTTCACGGCCACAGCCGCCAGGTGTTCCCGCCTTGTGCCGTACTGATGCATATGCCGTCGGGCTACCATCGCGAAAATCGCCGGGAACGTCGCCCCCACCGCCGACTCCAGCTCCGCATCGCCCGCCCCAGCCAAAATCTGCGCCACCTTCGCTGTCGTTTGCGACGTCATCTTCTCAACGCCGCAGATCAGCACGTTCTCGTAGATTCCGCTCGCCACTGCGTGAAACGCATGAAACACCGCGCTGCCGCCCGACGCGCAAGCGGCCTCAAACCGCGTCGCCGGCACTCCCGTAATCCCAGCCGCCCCCGCTACATAAGGAGCCAGGTGATTTTGGTTTGTAAAGGACGGCCCGTCGAAATTACCAACGTAAACGGCCTCGATTCCGGCCCGGTCTCTCTTCGCATCCGCAACGCACGCGTCGATCGCCTCCACCGCCAAATCCTTCAAGGTCCGCCCGGCCAAAGCCCCAAAAACGGTCTTGCCCATCCCGGTCAGGTACACGGGTCTCATATAATTCAATCGTAGACCCGTTTCGGCGCATTGCACACTTTGGGGATTCCCAACGTCTTGTAATGATAGATGGTGTTTGCGTCGATATCTTCGGTTGTGATGAGACCTATGTCCACCAGTTCAGTGCCGAATTCGAGCCCTAGTGCCGCCGAGCGTGAGCTGCAAGACCGCTTCGTCCGCGAAAATCTTCGCCGTGTATTCGCCCTGATCTATCGAATTGTGGGAAATGTTGCCGACGCGCAGGATCTCACGCAGGACACCTTCATCAAAGCATTGCAACGAAAAGACCAGCTGAAGGACGGCGACAAATCGGCCCAGTGGCTGGGTCGCGTGGCCAGCAACACGGCTATCGACTTTCTCCGCCGCAAGGCCCGTGTCAACTTCACTGAAATCGACTCTCTGCCCGAACCTTTGCCAGACCCGTCAGAGCGTCGGGCTGACGAAGAGATGCTCCGCGCCGAAGAGGCCGCCTATCTCGATCATTGCCTTGAGGCGCTCAGCGTACGCGAGCGCACCGCTTTGGTGCTGCGGGACGTAGAGGACCTTCCGGCCAGCGAAGTGGCCGCGATCCTGGGCTGCTCGCCAGCCACCGTCCGCTCGCACATCGCCAACGCGCGCACCAAATTCCGCGCCATTTACGAACAACGAAAGGAGGCCCAATGAAACATCTCGACGAATCGCAAATCGCCCTGGCCTCCCGGGGAGACCTTTCCGGGTTCGCCAATCTGCGTGCCCGCCTCCATCTCACTTTTTGCAAGACCTGCCGCGACCGCGTCGCCGAATACCGGCAAGACCAGCAACGCGTCAAATCCGCCGTCGCAGCTTTTGAGCTGCCCCGCTCGATGAAGTGGGACGAGCTCGAAGCCGAAATGTTCGGCAACATCCGTCTGGGGCTTGAAGTAGAAGAAATTCATCGCGATGCCGGGCAAGTCAGCCCCGTTGTAGTCCAACATGAGGCGATGTCCTGGCGAGGCCTTGCTGCGGCAGGAGCCATGACAGCCATCGTGATTACTGGCTGGTTCCTCACCGGCCCCGGTGCTCAATCTTATTTGCGACACGGTCCCTCGGCCATCGCTCAGGTGCGCAGCGGTGCAGTCGTGCTCCGTGGTGACGAACACGGAGTTGGCCTTGAGAATCGCGGCACCGGCTTGATGCTGCGCAACGTCTCCGCACCTGCCGGCAGGTTCGAAGTCAGCCTCGATGGCAGCGTCCGCGCTTCAGCCGTTGATCAGGATTCCGGTCAGGTCACAGTGAGTCAGGTCTATGTGGAATAGCGCCGCCATCTCCGTTTGTTTCGCGGCCAGCCTTGTCGCACAAGACGGCTTGCGCGTGAACTTTCCTGCAGACTCCCCGGTCTCCGTCGTCAGTTCCGGCTGGGGCGAATCCCGCGCCATTCCTCGCGGCGGGGCCTACATGGTCGATGTCCGCACCTCGCTCAAGCTCAAGAACAACAGCCGCCTCCGCCTGCGTGGCATCAGCCTCCAGGTCAGCTCGCAGGAAGTCGCCGCTGGTGGAAAGGCCAGCGTCTCGGTTCCAAGTCTCGATGTCTATCCGGGCCAGGAGTTCCCCGTCAAGATTGACCTGCGCTTGCTCCAGCCCAACAGCGGCTCCAGCCCCTCGCTCGTTCAAGTTCAACTCGACGGTGTCCTGTTTGAGGACATGTCCTTCTTTGGCCCTAACCGCCTCGGCAGCCGCCGGCAGCTCACGGCTTGGGAACTCGAAGCCCGCCGTGACCGCCAGCATCTCAAGCTCATTCTGGCCCGCCAGGGCGACGATGCTCTGCGCCGCGCCATGGTCGATATCCTCGCCCGCGAAAACTCGCGCCCCAAGCTCGATGTCCGCATGGCCCGCTCGGCCGCCGCTCTTCCCAACGCGCGCTCGATCGAGACCGCCTTCCTTTCCCAGCCCGGCATCCCTGTCGAGGGCGTCAAGGCTGTCGCCGTCTCGGCTGGCAATCAATTGCAAATTCTCGAGCTCGCCTTCGCGAACCGCGACAAACGCGAAGTCCGCTCGATCGAACTCGGCTTGCTGGTTCGAGATCAGGAAGGGCGCGAGTTTGCCGCTGGCTCCTTGCCTGCCACCTTGACGATGAAGCCGAACGGCACTGCGAGCGTTCAGCCCTCGGCCAGCGTCACACTCAATCGCCCCCAGGGCATCCCTCTCAAGGTCGAAAACCTCACTGGCTTTGTCCAGCAGGTCGAGTTTGCCAATGGCGATCTTTGGGTTCCCCCTGGATCTTTCCGTGATGCTGCGCGCCTGGCCAAAGTGATCCCGGGTAGCCTCGAAGAGCAGCGCCTTGCTGACATCTATCGCCGCCGTGGTGTGGAAGCCCTCATCGAAGAGCTCAATCGCCAATGAAGCTGGATGCCGCCCTCGGTCACGCCCCTGAAGAATTGAGCCTCCCGCTCCGCGAAGCTCTCACCGGCTACTGGGTCGCGCTCGAACTCTACGATCCCCATCGTCTGCCCCTGCGAAAGATCCGCGCCATCGCCACCACGTCCGCCGCTTGCCTGGCCCAACTCGAAGCCCAAGGCCTCGATCTCAGCCACTACGAAGCCGTACGCTTGACTGCCGCGCACTGATCTCGCCGATAATAAAAGCTTGGACCTCGAGAAAGCACTGCTTCGCAAAGTCGGTGAAGCGGTTACCAAATTCAAAATGATTCGCGAAGGCGATCGCGTCGCCGTCGGTGTCTCCGGCGGTAAAGACTCGGTCACTCTGCTTGAGGCGTTGCTCGCCTTGCAACGTCGCGCCCCGATCCAGTTCAGCGTTTGCGCCTTCACGATCGAACAAGGCAAGTTCCTCGCCCCGATCGCTCCCTACGGCCAATTCCTGCTCGACCGCGGCATCGAGTGGCACTGTTTCACCGACGCCTCCAGCCTCCGCCTCATCGATGATGAGCCTGATCACGGCTGCGATCTCTGCTCCCGCTTCCGCCGCCGCGCCGTCTACGAACATTGCAAAACTCTTGGTGCCAACGTCATCGCCCTCGGCCACACCGCCGACGACTTCTGCGAAACGCTACTACGCAACGCCATGTTCACCGGTGCGCTCAGCTCGCTGCCGGCCATCACTTATTCGAAGAACAAAGACTTCCGCCTCATCCGGCCTTTGGTCTTCGTCCCAGAATCGATGACCACAGCCTACGCCCAATCCCTCGGCTGTCCAGTAATTCCCTGCGGCTGCTCGCAGAAGACCGGCACCGTCCGCCGCAGCCTCCGCGATTTCATGGGCGAGCTCGAACAGGAACATCCCAATCTCAAGGATTCACTGCTCAGCGCCATGGGCAACGTCAAGCACCAGCGTCTGCTCGACAGCCGCTACCTCGACCCTGATGAAGGCGACGAGACCGAAGTCACCTCCGGCCCCTTCCCGATTCTTTCCAACGCCTGATTGTCGAAATCGCGGAAGCTCACTCGTCGTACTTGTATGACCCTTACAGCAACCGCCTATCTGGCCGAAACTTTTGACTCTCTCCGCGCCGCCGCAGCCAACCTCAGCCCGGCGCAAATGCAATTCAAGCCCTCCAGCGAAGCCTGGTCGATCCAGGAGATTCTTCAGCACCTTGTGATGGCTGAGGAGATGATTCTTGGCCCCATTCAGGATCAGATTTCACAGGCACCGCCCAGCCCAGAACCAGCACCTACTGTTGAAGTCGACGCGTTCACGCTGGCTGTATTCCCAGATCGCAGCCATAAGGCCAGCGCGCCTCAATTTCTGATGCCATCGGGCGCAGTGCCCTCTCAACAACTGTTCGAGAAGCTGGCCGCCAATTCTTCACGAATGCAGGCGCTCCTCACCAACGAAGCTTGGCTGCGGGCCCGCTGTATCGAAAGTGAGCCCATCAAGGCGGCTTCCCAGGGCAAGTACACAACTCTCGATGGCGTGCAGTGGCTGCTTCTCGCCGCTGCTCACAATGCCCGTCACACAAAGCAGATTCTCGAAATTCAGAATGACGCGCATTATCCGCGCTGATGCCGTCTACTTGACTTGTTCGAGGATGGCGAAGTCGCCCGGGTTCCACGCCTGTGCGATGATATACAGCTTTCCGTTCATCTCCTTGATCGCCGCGTTGTGAATGTGCGCGAAATTCGGTAACCCCAGATCTTCGCGTGCAATCACAGTCGAAACCAGTTGGTCGTTCTCGAACAGATAAATCGGAGCGCCCTTGCTGCGATCCGGCCCATCGAGAGCACCCACGATCGCAAGGTTGTTCAGGTACTGCACATCGCAGGGCAGGGAACCGAGCGGCATCTTCAGCGTCGATAGATACTGCCCATAGCGCGTGTAGCGATCAATCTCAGAATTCGGACGGTCCGCTACATCGATACGCTTGGTGCCAGGCGGGTTCGTGATGCCATGTCCGGTGCCTAGTTGGCCCGGCCCGGTGCCACGGCCACCAAACGCCAGATCATGCCATTCCGCCGCAAACGGGTTGGTGCTCTTGATCTTCGCGGTCAGCACGAAGTCGAGATTCGAATAACCGGTCGGCACATAAAACATTCCGTCGAGTTGTTCCACGTCGGTCGGGATAAAGTTGCCCCGGCCCGCATAGTAATTGGTCGCCAGCGGATGGCCCATATCCGTCTGGCCATCGGGTGCATTCAAGGTATGCACCAGCTTGCCATCCAGCGCCGTCGTAAACAGCTTGCCAACACTGTTGCCCGGGAAGGTCAAAAACGGTGTCCCATCCTTGCCCTGCCAGAACAGCGCATTATGCATGTTGGTGTCACGCATCGCCGGGTCGGTCGAGAGCATCTTCGTCGACTTCAGATCCGAGCTGATCTGCACTATGCCCGCGCCCGGCAGCGCGAAATAGATTTCGCCCTTGCCCGGCCGCTGGTCGATCGCGAAGCCACCATGAGCCGCCTTCAAAACCTTCTGCGCTTCTTCAGGCAAATGGGAGGAAGTGTACATCACACGGAAACGATACTTCCCGTTACCGCTCACGCGGGAATCGCTAGCCTGTCCACGCACCTGGTTCGGGGCGATGTACCAGGCCGTCGCGAGTAGGCCCATCCAGACGCTTACAGTTACGAGTCGTTTCATGTGTTTCTGTTTTCCTCTCTGCTATTCAATCACAAAGCCTAAAAGATCTTCGAGGTGATCGCGCCTTCGCTGGCCGAACCCACCGTCTTGATGTATTTGGCGAATACACCCGACTTATACTTCGGCTCCGGTGCCTTCCACTTGGCCTTACGCGCAGCCAGCGTCGCTTCGTCCACTTCAAGATCGATCTTGCAGTTCTCGATATCGATGTTGATGATGTCGCCATTCTCAACAAACGCGATCGGGCCGCCATCCACTGCCTCAGGTGCCACGTGGCCCACCATGAAGCCGCGCGTCGCACCGCTAAAGCGGCCGTCAGTCAGCAGCGCCGTCGAATCTCCCAGGCCCGCGCCCATAATCGCGCCGGTCACCCCGAGCATCTCGCGCATACCCGGCCCGCCCTTCGGCCCTTCGTAACGGATCACCACCACGTCGCCGGGCTGAATCTGCCCACCCGTCACGGCCTTCATGGCGTCCTCTTCGCGCTCGAACACCTTCGCTGGGCCGCGTTGACCCTTGCGCTCGATGCCCGTCACCTTGATCACGCAACCATCCGGAGACAGCGATCCGCGCAGAATCACCAGCCCGCCCGACTTCTTGATCGGATTCGTCGTCGGCTGAATTACTTCCTGTCCCGGAGTCGGCACAGCCTTCATCGCTTCCTCGCCGAACGTCTCGCCCGTCACCGTCATCGTCGCACCGTCGACGAAGCCGCCTTCGAGCAAGTACTTCGCCACCACAGGAATCCCGCCCGCCGTATGAACGTCGGCGGCCGTGAACTTGCCCGCTGGCTTCAAATTGCTCAGCAGCGGAGTGCGCGACGAGATCTCCTGGAAGTCATCGATCTTCAACTCAACGCCCGCTTCCTGCGCCATCGCGAGCAAGTGCAGCACTGCGTTCGTCGATCCACCAGTCGCCGCCACGCTCGCAATCGCATTGTTAAACGCAGCCCGCGTGCAAATGTCGCGAGGCCTCAGATCACGCTTTACGGCATCCACAATCACTTGGCCGCACCGCATGGCCACATCATTTTTGGCCGGGTCCACCTGCGGCGTGCTGCCCGTGTACATCGGCGCCAGACCAATCAGTTCCATAATGGTCGCCATCGTGTTTGCAGTGAACTGCCCACCGCAGGCCCCAGGGCCCGGGCATGCCTTGTTCTCGATATCCAACAGTTCCTCGTCGCTGATCTTGCCCGCAGCATTCGCACCAACGGCCTCAAACACATCCTGCAGCGTAATGTCGATGCCATTGCGCTTGCCGGGCATAATCGTCCCGCCGTACATGATCACGCCGGGCACATTCAACCGCAACAGCGCCATCGCCGCTCCCGGGATCGTCTTGTCGCAAGCCACCAGCGCGATGATGCCATCGAACATATAGCCACGTGCGCAAAGCTCGATCGAATCCGCGATCACATCGCGGCTCACCAGGCTCGCCTTCATGCCTTCGGTGCCCATCGTCACACCGTCTGAGATTGCCACCGTATTGAATTCCATCGGCGTCCCGCCCGCCGCACGAATCCCTTCCTTCACCTTCGCAGCCAGATCCCGCAGATTGTAATTGCAAGGCATCGTCTCGATCCAGGTGTTGGCAATCCCGATAATCGGCTTGCGCAGATCTTCATCGGTAAAGCCAATGGCTTTCAACATGGAACGTGCCGGCGCGCGATCGCGGCCCTGGGTAATGGTATGGCTCTGAAGCTTCATAAACTCTTGATCTTATCAATCTAAGCCCATGCGAGAATAAAATTTCCCCACGAAACTATGCGAATTCTGGCGATCCATGCCCATCCAGACGACTGCGAAATTCTCGCGGGCGGCACCCTTGCCTTGCTGGCACGCACTGAAATCCAGCTCACCCTCTGCACTATGACCCCCGGCGATTGCGGCTCAGCCGAAATGGGGCCCAACGAAATTTCCACCGTTCGCCGCATGGAGGCGGCCACCGCCGCTGCCCTCATCGGTGCCGATTACCTCTGCGCCGAGTTCCGCGACCTCGCCATCTTCAACGACGATCCCGGCCGCCGCCGCGTCACGCAGATCCTTCGTGAGGTCCGCCCCGACATTGTCATCACGGCAAACACTCCCGACTATCATTGCGACCACGAGGCGACCCACGCCCTCGTTCGCGACGCCTGCTTCGGTGCTTCCGCCCCCAACTACTCCACCGGCGAATTTACCGCCATCGATCGCATTCCCCACCTCTACTTCATGGATTCCGCCGACGGCATCGATCGCGACGGTAATGTCTTGAAGCCCGAGTTTCTCGTCGACGTCGCCGACACCATGGATCTCAAGCGCGCCCTCGTCGGCTGCCATGAATCGCAACGCAACTGGCTTAAAAAGCAGCACGGCATGGACGACTACGTCGAGACCGCCGCCAATTGGACGGCCAAGCGTGGCGCACTCGCTGGCCTGCCCTTCGCCGAAGGCTTCCGCCAGTACAAAGGCCATCCTTATCCCCAGTCCCCGCTCCTACAGGACATCCTCGAACAACTCACCAACGTGATCCGCTAATGAACCACCACCAACATCCTGACAAGCGCACGGTCCTCACCAAGCGCGTCGACGAGTGCGAAAACCTCCATGAAGTTTTCATAAACTGCCTGCCTGCCTTTGGCGGCGCATTCCTCCGGCGCGTCTATTCGATCCTCGATACCGCCATCGGCATGGGTTGCCCCATCACGGTTGCCATCGCTGGCCCGGTCACCGTCAGTGGCCAGCACCAAACCTGGCTCATCCCGCTTCTCGAAACCGGCTGGGTCGCATATCTTTCCACCACCGACGCCGTCTGCTATCACGATGGCCACCGCAGCCTCACCGGCCACCTCAACCCGGTCCATGAAGTGCCAATCTTCGGCGACGACGGCGCACTGCGCGACGAGCGCACCATCCGCGTCACCGACATGGCCTTCGACGAAGACGTCCTGCTCGATCAGGATCGCTTCCTCACCGCGATGCTCCAGTTGCCCGACTTCCAGCACAAGATGACCGGCACGGAGATGCGCAATCTCCTCGGCCGCTACTATGCCTCTCAAGAAAAAGCCAGCGGCGTCCCCGAAGGTCTTCTCGCCGCCTGCCACCGCCTCGCAGTCCCTGTCTTCGTTGGCGCCCCCGGCGACGGCAGCGTCTTTCTAAATTCCATGAAGCTCTGGGCCATGAAGAAAGCCGGCATCATCGAAGACTATGGCTTCGATCTCGACCTTCATGCCGAAGTCTTCGAAGCCTGCGCTTACCACTACTGGGGCCTCTTCCAGAATCCTGTGCAGGCTCTCGCCACTCTCGTTCTTGGCGGCGGTGTCCCCAAGAATTTCAACCTCCAACCCGAGCCCGCCCTCGGCCAGATCCTCGGCCTGCCCAACGTTCGCGGCTACAACTTCGATGTCCAGATCGTCACAGCTCCCGTCACCGATGGCAGCCTCTCCAGTTGCTTTCCGGCCGAAGCCGTCACTTGGGGCAAGGTCGACAAAGACACCTACACCGAAGCCACCGAGTCTCTACAAAGCGACTACTCGCTTCTCATGCCCTTCCTCGTCAAGGCCCTCCTCGACAATCGCGCCTATTACGCAAAGAAAGCCGAAGAGGTCGGCGAAGAACACCTGTTCGCGAACAACCCCAAGGCCCGCGGCTACCTGCGTCTTAACACCGGCTACCGCCTCTACGAAAAGCGCGAAGAGCTGGTCCGGACTCTCACCGAGGCTGTTCAGCTCAATCGCGATTGGCTGATGGAAGGTCTCACCTACCCGCTCGCCCGCTAGTGCTTTGGCGCCCGCGACTTCGCGTGGCAGAAAGAGATCACGATGCACTCAGCAGCAACAACAGCTCTATGCCGGGCACTGATACTCGCCACAGGGATCAGCGGCTGCCTGGCGGCACAGCAAATCGCACTTGAGGGCTGGACCGCAATTGTAGACCCGGCCACCCTCGCCATCCGCATGAAAGTTGGCGGTGACGAAATTCTGGTGGCGGGCGCCGCACGCAAACTCAATGAACTCGGATTGACGGCGCAACTAACGGCGAAGGGCCGCCGGCTGCACGTGCGCATCGAGTCATCAAAAGAGCAAACCTTCGAGTGGCCAGTCACCGGACTCGACAATCAATTCAAAGCGCTGATTCTGCCAGAAGGCGAAGGCTTGTTCCTGCCGATGGAGAGTGCCGTCTGGCGACAACGCGCGGCGGGGCACTGTTACTCGGCACATGGCGGCCTCTCGCTACCAATTTGGGCATTCCACGCGGGGGCACGTACGGTCAACTACCATACGCCTACCGACATCCGCACGGAACTCTGCGTCGACGACAAGAACAACCGTCTGCAAGCTACAGCCCGCCATCAGTTTCTCGATCGCGATGGGCGCCCGGCCTACGAAGTGGAGATTTGGCCCGGCGGCACGTCACCGGTAGATCCAGCGCGAGAGTATCGTGCCGGACTGCGCATCCCAACGCTGCGCGACAAGATCAAGGCAAATCCGGAGATTGAGAAGCTGATGGGCGCCCTGCATATGTACGTGTGGGGTGACGGCCGCACAAAGGAGTTTGTCGCCGACCTGCAGGCCGCTGGAGTGAAACGCGCATGGATCGGCTATGACCAGAATCCTTCGACCAACAAGCACCTGGCGGGCAAAGCCTTTCTCGACGCGGCGAAGGCCGCCGGCTATTTGGCCGGACCCTACGACACCTACAACAATGCGCAAAATCCCAAGACGGCCGAAGACAGCGTGAGCCGCTGGCCCGGTACACTTTTCCCCGATGGCTGCGTGGTGAATGCCGACGGGAAATCACGCACGGGTTTTGCAGGCCGCGGCTGCGAACTGAGCTCGGAGGCACTCGAGAAATTAGGGCGCAAACCGCTTGCCGCGCGGCTGGACGAACAGTTGAAGCACGGGCCGAATAGCTACTTTCTCGATGTAGACGCCTACGGTGAACTGCATGACGACTTCTCGAAAGCGCATCCGATGACGCAGCACAAGGATCGCGCAAACCGGCTAACTCGCATGAGCGAGGCACGAGTGCGCGGCGTGGTCTTCGGATCAGAGCACGGATCCGCGTGGGCGGTGCCAGTAATCGATTTCGGGCACGGCTCGCTATCGGTGCAGAACCGCGTGTTGTGGAAGCGCGACAAGCAGTGGGGCGGCTGGTGGCCATCCGAGCGTCCCGCGAAGTTCTTCCGGCCCGTGGAGCCCGACGCCGAGTTCACCGATGCGAAGTTCGACCCCGCAATGCGAATCCCACTCTACGAGGCAGCATTTCATGACGCAGTGGTTTCGACCGACCGCTGGGATGTGCCGCTGACAAAATTTCCGAGCCTGGTGAAGCGCCGGCTCTTGCTGGAGCTACTCTACGGTGCGCCATCGATCTGGGCGATGGACCGCCGACAGGTGAAAGAACACACCCCGCTCCTCACGAAATTGGCAGCCTTCTTCGAACCACTCCATCGCGAGATCGGCCCACTGCCATTAACAGCATTTGAGTGGCTAACGCCCGACCGATTAGTGCAGCGCACGCGCTTCGGCGAGAACATCTGGCTGACCGCCAATTTCGGCACCAAGGATTATCATGGCATTCCGAGCGGCTGCCTGGAAGCGAAGTCCGCCAGCACCACTCGGAGTTTCTGCCCTTAAGCACCATCCGCTGTCGACAGCATCGACCAAGTTCGCCGTCCAGCTCAATCGCCATTGGCCGATGAATACTCCAACCGAACTCTCGCCCCTTAGGGTAAGAGTTCGGAAACCATCGTCGCTCCATTCATCGAAGCCATCACCGCTGACATCTTCACCGACGTGCGCGACTTCTTGTCGATCCAGATCGTGGCCTTATCTGCGCCGCCATCGGCAGACGATTGCAACACCTTGAAGCACTCAAACGTCCCGGCCGGAACCGTCACGCTCTCCTCGCCTGCAACCTCAAGCTGCATCAGCTTCGCCTTCTGCCGTTGCATGTCAAAGTTGCGATAAGTCGTCTTGTAACCCACCGCAAGCGGCAAAGCCCCAATGGACTGTTGCGCTCCCGCTGCATCAGCAAACAGCTCGCCACCGGTGTCAGTATCGATTTTCTGCTCCTGCCCATTCATCGACATCTTGCCGCTGGCCTTGCTGCCATCGAACGCCACATCAATCGCCACAGGCCCTTGCTTGATGTTTCGCTTCATCACGCGCAGCGTCTTCTTATCGAGCGTCGCCGTATCGGTGGCTTCGCCCATCGGGGTCTGCATCGCATCGGTCGCCAAAATCGTCTCGCCCTGCTCTGCGATCGTGGTCGCCATCTTCACTGCGATCTCCTGGCCGCCCAGCGAAATCTTCGACTGATATTTGTAGGAGCCCGGTTTCAGGCTCGCCGTCACTGCAGGAAACGACACAGCACTCGCATCCACCTTCGGCGCAAGCTTCACCGTCGCCACATCCACCATCAGCTCCTTCAACCGCTTGTCCACCTCAGGGGTCGCCCCATCCTGGTAGCGGCCATCGAGATGCTTGGCAAGAAACTTCTCGATCGCGAGAAACATCGCCATATTGTTTACGGGCCGCGCAAAGCCATGCCCTTCGTCTGGAGCCAGCATGTACTCCACGGGAAACTTACGATCCCGCAGAGCAATCACAATCTGCTCGGCCTCAGCCTTGGCCACGCGCGGGTCATTCGCGCCTTGCACCACCAGCAGCGGCGTCTTGATCTTGTCAGCCGCAGTCAGCGGCGAGCGCTCCTTCAGCCATGCCTTACCTTCCGGCGTGCCGGGGTCGGCCATGCGCGAGAACATCATCTTCTTGCCCGCTTCCCAATACGGCGGAATCGCCTCAAGCAAGGTATTCAGGTTCGAAGGTCCAACGATATCCACCGCCGCGCGGTACACATCCGGCGTAAACGCCACACCCGCCAGCGCCGCATATCCGCCATAGCTTCCACCCAGAATTGCAATGCGCTTCGGGTCGGCAATCCCTTCGGCGATCAAATGCTTCGCTCCCCAGGTAATGTCGTCCTGCATCTTCTTGCCCCACTCGCCATTGCCCGCGTTGATGAACTTCTTGCCGTATCCCGTCGATCCGCGGAAGTTCGGGCTCATCACCGCATAGCCACGATTGGCAAAAAACTGCGCCAGCGGATTGTAGCCCCAATAATCGCGAGCCCAAGGCCCACCATGCGGAACAATCACCACCGGCAGGCTCTTTCCGCTCAGCCCCTTCGGCAGCGTCAGGTAAGCCGGAATCTCAAGCCCATCGGAAGACTTGTATTTGATCGGCGTCATCGGCGAAAGCGAAGTCCGCGCCAGCTTCTCGCGAGCCACATACTGCTGCGTCAGCTTGCGATTCTTGCGATCAAACAAATACACCGCACCCGGCTCGGTGTCCCCGCTAGCCGTAATCAGCCACATCTGCTCGTCACGCGTCCGCGATCCCAAACCGACCTCACGGCCCGGCAACTTCGATTGCAGCCACTTATAATCCGCCTCAAGCTTCTTGTCCTTGAAGTACCGGCGCGTCTTCTCATCCGAGTAGGTGGTCAACACCAGTTCATCGCTCACCTCCGAGAAAACAACTCCACTGATATCCACACGCTTCAGCGGGTCCGATTCAACAAACTCTTCTTTCATCGTTTCGGGATCAAACAGAACCAGCTCAATCTTGTCGCGGTCCCCTTTGTTCGTTTCCATGTAGACCCGCTTGCCGTCCTTATGAAACCGCGCTGGGCCGCAGCTTTCAAACACGTCGCACGAGTAAACCTTGGTGAATCCATTCGCGTCCACGCGCAACACCTGGTTCTCGCCGTTCGGAGCCGTGTGGGAGGCCAGCCTCAACACGCCCACCTCATCAAACACCCAGCTCGAAATCTTCTCTGTGTTCTTGCGCACCAGCGTCTTCTCGCCCGTCGAAATCTTCAGCTTGTACAGATCGTGCCAAGCCTTGTCGCGGTCGTTGAGTCCAATGAATGCGGTATCCGGATCATTCTTCGGGAGGCTGTAAATCTGAATCTGGATCCCCTTCACCCCGGTCAGATCCCGCGCAACGGGCTTTTCCACCGCGGGGTCCACCGCATAAATATTGAAATTCTCATCCCCGTCGTTGTCCTTCACAAACAGGATGTACTTGGAGTCGCGGCTCCAAAAGTATCCGCCCAGCGGACGCTTCTTTTCAAAGGTCACAACTCGCGCTGCCGCAAAAGGCTCCCCTGTCTTCTTCACCCACACATTGCGGGTACCTTCAAACGGCTTCTGAAACGACATGAATTTACTGTCTGGCGATAATTGCGCCCCTGAAATTTCAGGGTCACCAAATAAAAGCTCCCGATCGATAATCGGAGGCAGGCCCGTGCTTGCGGTTTTGGTCTGCGCCGCCAGAGCCAGAAAGAGCAAAAGAGTTTGCAACATACTCCTTGAGATACGCACCCGCCGCCAAAAGGTTCGGGCATTTGTGCCAATTCTGTGATTCCTATAGAGTGTTGGGAGCCAATCATGTCCCAACCTTCTAAGCCAAACCGCCGCGAAATGCTCGAACTCGCCATCTCGCGCGGCCTCCTCGTCGCAGGTTCAGCCTCGATCCTCTCCCAGCAACAATTGCTCGCCGATTGGCAAGCAGCCGAAGCCCAGTCGAACAAACCTACTTCTGCCGAAGTGCTTGGTCCCTTCTACCGCAAGGGAGCTCCCGATCAGCCCAACCTGCGCGTGCCTGGCGATCCCGGCTTTCCGCTCAAGGTAGTCGGCCGCGTCCTCAACACCAAGGGCCAGCTCGTCGAAGGCGCTCGCGTCGAGCTCTGGCACGCCGATCACGGCGGCCTCTACGACACCAAAGGCTACAAGTACCGCGCCAGCCTTGCTCCGGATGCAAAGGGAATCTATTCCGTCGACACCGTCATGCCTGGCCACTATGCCGATCGTCCCGCCCAGCACATCCACTACCTCATCTCAGCCCCCGGCCACAAGACCCTGATCACACAGGCCTACTTCGCCACAGACCCCTTCTTTGAAGGCAATCCCGACAAGAACTGGAACAAGCGTGGCATCGCTGCCAACAAAGAACTGGTGCTTCCCGTCAAGCTCTTCGAAGGCGGGTCAAAACCATCCGACCCGGCCCGCGCCGAGATCACTTTTGACATCGTTCTCGAGAAAGCCTAACCCATGCCCACCATCTCAGCGGAAGCCATTCCGGGCAGTCTGTTTTTCTCCAAAGACGGTAAGTCGATTTCAAGCAAGTGTAGCGACGGCCACCTCCGCACCTGGGACCTCGCATCCGGCAAGCTCACTGCAGACAAAACCTTCGATCCTCGCAGCGGCATGGCCTCCTCGAACATCCTCCTCGAAATCGATCGCAAGGCAAAAGAAACCCGCGTCTGGGATCTCACCGCCAACCGCCAACTCTATCTGCTCAAGGGCTCAGACGTAGCCAATGCCACCGCATCCTCCGACGGTCGCTATCTGGCGATATCCAATCCCGTCGATCGCACCATCCGCGTCACTGATCTCAAGACCGGTCAGGAACGTCACAAGCTTCCCGACGGCCTCGGCGGCGCAGCCAGCCTGCTCTTCTCGCCCGACGGCGAAACCGTCGTCAGCGCCAACTACGACAATGACGTCCGCATCTGGAAGACCGCCTCAGGTGAGCTGCTGAGAAAAGTCGAAGACCTCACCGGCGCCATGTTCGCCGCCGAATACACTCCCGACGGCAAGCAACTCATCATGGCCGGCCTCGACGAAACCGTCTATATCTGGGACGCCAAATCCCACACGCTCAACCGCAAGCTTAAGGGCCACGGCGAAACCATCTCGGCTCTTGCCATCTCGCCCGACGGCCGCACTCTCGTCACTGGTGGCTTCGATGTCATCACGGTCAAGAACCCCGTCAAAATCCAGATTTGGGATCTCGCCGCAGGCAAGATCACCCGCACCATCGCTGCGCCGCATCGAGTCGTCTCGCTCGCCTTCTCCCCCGATGGCAAATGGCTCGCCTACGTAGCCGGCGAAAAAGAGATCTCCCTCGTCGCTCTCTAGCTACATCCCCGGATAGAACAACAGGTCGGTCGACACCACATCGCCGCCGGCCTGTTTGATCATCGTGATCACTTGTCCGCGATGGTAAGTCCCATGATTCACAACATGCAATAGCAGCTTGTATTTCACTTCGTTCTTCTCTTCGCCCTTCAGGTTCCGCCACTCCAGGCGCTGCTCAAGATCCCCAGCCTCCTGCGATCGAATCCAATCGACGAACCCCTGCATTACGGCGGGCCACTCCCGCTTCAGCGCTGCCAGATCCAGCACCTCGCCTTCAATCGCAAGCCCCGAATAGGGCTGCCCGGTGAACCTCTTCCACCAGATCCGGTCCGCCTGAAACACGTGCGTTAGCGTTCCGAGTATCCCCCCGAAACTATTGCCCCGATCCTTCTCCACAACATCAGTGGATAACTTCTCGGCCACTTCCAGCACCTTCAGCGAGGCCCAGAGCGAATATTCGAAGTGTTGCGCTAACAATGCCGGAGAGATCGTCATATTTGTATGATCCCCTATTCCATCTATTAGCCTCGCGGAACGCCTCTGGCCACGCGTTCCCCAGCAGTCTCTTCTCCCCTGCGGTCTTTCCTCGACATTCTCTATCTGCTCTTCAATGCCGAGACTATCGGTGCCGTTGTAGCCGCCATCCTCGTCCGCGCCTTCCCTCAGATACTGCTGTTGAACCTGGGAGAGTCCTGCTTGGCTTCTCGATCGAAGCCTCATTTGCCTGCGCCGTCCTCAGCACCACGGTCGGACAACTTGCACACGCCAATATCTCTTGGAAGGCGGGCCCGTTGAACTATCTCATCAACACGCCCGAACTCCACACCTGGCATCACGTCCATCCCGATTACGGCCCGCAGGATCGCAACTTCGGCGTCGCCTTCAGCCTCTGGGACTGGCTGTTCCGGACAGCTTACCTGCCCGATCACCCGCCAGTCCGCCTCAGCCTCAAAGCAACAAACTAAGCTTCGTCGTCGTGCTGCGCCGCCAGCTTCGTGATCACGCTCAAATCCTCCAGCGTCGTCACGTCCCCAGCTACGGTATTGTTCGTCACCAGTTCGCGCAATAGCCGCCGCATGATCTTTCCACTTCGGGTCTTGGGCAGCGCATCGCTAAACCGGATTTCTTCCGGCCGCGCAAACGCCCCGATCTCATGTCCCACCCACTGGCGCAATTCCTTGCCCAGTGCCTCGTGGTCAAAGTCGCCCTTCTTCAGCGTCACAAAGCAACACACCGACTGGCCCGTGATCTCATGCGGCTTGCCAACCACCGCCGCCTCAGCCACAGCCGGGTGCCGCACCAGCGCGCTCTCAACTTCCATCGTGCTCAACCGGTGGCCGCTCACATTCAGCACATCGTCTACCCGGCCCAGCACCCAGAAGTATCCATCCTCATCGCGCCGCGCCGCGTCGCCCGTAAAGTAGTTCCCCGGCAGCCTGCTCCAATACTGATCCTGAAACCGCTGCGGGTCTCCCCAGATCGTGCGCACCATGCTCGGCCATGGCCGCCGCACAATCAGATACCCTTCCTGATTCGCTCCCACCGAATTGCCATCGAGATCCACAACATCGGCCATCACGCCCGGCATCGGCAGCGTCCCGCTCCCTGGCTTCAACGGCACCGCGCCCGGCATTGGCGCGATCAGAATCGTCCCCGTCTCGGTCTGCCACCACGTATCCACAATCGGGCAACGGCCCTTGCCGATCACGTTGTAATACCATTCCCACGCTGCTGGATTGATCGGTTCGCCGACACTACCAAGCAGCCGCAGGCTCGACAAATCATGCGCCTCCGGCCACTGATTGCCCTGCCGGATCAGCGCGCGGATCGCCGTCGGCGACGTATAGAAAACGGTCGCCTTGAAGTGCGCCACAATTTTCCACCAGCGGTCAAAGCCCGGTGTGTCTGGCGCGCCCTCATAAATGATCTGTGTCGCCCCGCGCGACATCGGCCCGTACACAATGTAGCTGTGTCCAGTCACCCAACCGATATCCGCCGTGCACCAGTAGATGTCGTCCGCCTTCAAGTCGAACACCCACTCCATCGTCATCGCTGCTTGCAATAAGTACCCGGCGGTCGTGTGCAGAATGCCCTTCGGCTTGCCTGTAGTCCCCGACGTATAAAGCACAAACAGCGGATGCTCGCTATCGAGCGGCACTGCCGGGCAGTTCTCGCTTTGCCCTGCTTCTACCGCGTGCCACCAATGGTCCCGTCCATGCACCATCTCGACGCTCCCCTTGGTCCTCGCGCACACCACCACGCTCTCCACCGTCGGACAATCGTTCAACGCCTCATCCACCGCCGGCTTCAGCTTGATTTCCTTACCGCGCCGCCATCCGCCATCGGCCGTGATCACCAGCTTCGCGCCCAGATCCTGAATCCGCGCCTTCAACGCTTCGCTCGAAAACCCGCCAAACACAACGCTGTGCGTCACCCCCAACCGTGCGCAAGCCAGCATCGCCACAACTGCCTCCGGGATCATCGGCATGTAAATAATCGCCCGGTCCCCCGTCTTCACCCCCAGCTTCAACAACCCATTGGCAAACCGCGAAATGTCCGCCAGCAGTTCCGAATAAGTGACCTTCCGCGTATCACCCGGCTCGCCCTCAAACAGCAGCGCTACCTTTTCACCGTGCCCCGCCAGCACATGGCGATCCACGCAATTAAAGCAGGCATTCGTCTTGCCTCCCACAAACCATTTAGCAAACGGCGGCTCCCACTCGAACACGTGCGAGAACGGCTCCATCCACGAGATCTTCTCTTTCGCCAGTTCTCCCCAGAACTCCTCCGGCTTCTCAGCCGCCCGTTTATAGAGCGCCTTGTAGGCCTCCATGCCGGACACATTCGCCCGCTCGACAAATTCGGCGGAAGGTGGATAAACGTTGACTTGGCTCATGACAAAGACCCAATTCTATCAACCTCTCGCACTCCTGCACCGCCCCACGATAAACTAAACGCCGATGCCTCTCACTCCCGACCAACAGCGCGCCCTCGTCTCGCGCCTCACCGCCGCCTGTGGCGGCTCTTACTCGCCCGAACAACGCCGCAAGTACTTCATCTCCGGCCCCCAGTGGGCCGCCGCCTACGAAGGCAACGCGATCTTCCACGCCCCCACTCGCAAGCCCGTCCACTTCGAGACCGTCATCAGCAAATACGCCGAGATCGGCATCAACCACTGGACCACTCACGACACCGACGTCATCCCCTACGAATCCCTCGGCAACGACGGCCAACATGAGATCGTCTCCCAGATCGGCTCGAGCCTCAAAAAGCACGGCCTCCAGTGTTCGATGGTCACCACCGAAACCTTCCATCACGCCGTCTTCGCTGGCGGTCCCGCCGGCGAACAACCCGAAGTCCGCGACTACGCCAAGTGGCGCCTCCGCAACACCGTCTCCATCGGCCACGAACTCGGCGCTTCCTACGTCGTCTACTGGCCCGGCTCCCTGGGCTACCAGTTCCAGGGCATCGTCGACGAAGTCCAAACCCTCAAGTGGTTCGCCGAAGGCATGAATGCCGCCTGCGAAGCCGACATCGAAATTGCCAAGGCCAAAGGCCGCAAGCCCATGCTCCACTGCATGGAAGCCAAACCCTTCGAACCCGCCGCCGAGATCCTCCTGCCCACCTCCGACGCCATGCTCGCCTGGATCTCCTCCGGTCATCTCAAGCATCCCGAAATGGTCGGCCTCAATCCTGAGTACCTTCATGAACTCATGTGGGGCGGCGCCGTCCGCGCCTCCCTCGCCCGCGCTCTCATGTGCGGCAAGCTCTTCCACTTCGACATCAACGACGGCTACCGGTTGAAGCACGACGTCGACATCGCCGTCGGTCTCGTCAACCCCTTCGACTGGCTCAACATCCTGGTCCTTCTCCGCACTTACGATTACAGCGGACCTTTCAACCTCGACTTCAAGCCACCCCGCACTACCTCCAACGACGGCGTCTTCGACATCAGCTTCCCCACCGCCATCGATCGCTTCATCACCCTGTGGGAAATGGCCGGAGAAGTCATGACCGACCCGATCCTCTCCGAGGCTGCCAAGGCGCTCAAAGAAGGCGCGGGGGTCGCTCCCGGTAAGGACGCCTCCACCATCTTCGAAGCCAACAAAGAACTCTGGAATCTCCACGAACTCATGGCCCACCGCCTCTTCCAGATCCTCATCGGCCAGCACAAAGGCCGAGTCTTCTCCGTCTAGACCTACCTCAAATCAGGCATGGCCGCACGCAAGAATTGCGGCCATGCCTGCCATCATTCATCCCCCTGCCGACTCGCTCGCTCCCAAAGTGGGCTATTGACATCCGCTATCACCACAAATTAGTATTCATCCCAACAGGGTGAATTATGCTTGATGCCATTCCGCGCCAACGGGGGCGTGTTGCGGCTCTCACTGCACTCGTGTGTTTAATTTCGTCGATCCCTTATTGGCGGGCCATCATGCTGCCCACCATCTCGGATACCTATCTCCAGGTTTGGCTCGGCAGAAAATTCGGCGGCATGGACGGGCTCCCCGCACTCGCTTCAGATGCCCTCTACCGCTGCCGTGCCACCTCGATCTGGATCACCTCCTGGCTGGATTCCTGGTTCGGCATGAACCAGGCCTTCCTGAACTTTCAAAGTCTCTTCCTCCACGTACTCAACGTCGGGCTGATCGCGACACTGGGGCGCTTCCCCCACATCGGCTATCGCTTATCCATTCCAGCTGCCCTCTTCTGGGGATTCAATGAACGCCATCACGAAGCGGTCATGTGGTACGCCGCTCTCCCGGAACAACTCGTCTTCACCTTCATCATCCTCACCTTTCACTCTTGGATGCGTTGGTGGAACTCAGGTTCGGCGATGGCCTACGCAGCCTCTCTCGCCAGCTTCGTTTTGGCGCTTCTCAGCAAAGAATCTGGAGTGGTTGCCTGCGCTCTTTTAGCTTTCCCGCTTGCCTTCGAAACCCGGCGCTGGCGCGACGCCCTCAAGGCAGGGATCCCCTTTGTCGCATTGTCGATTTTCTATTTCTTCGCCAACATGGCCGCCCGCGATAACCATCTCCATTGGAACGACGGCACCTTCACACTCGGTTGGCACTTCATCCCCGTTGAGTTCAATTCCACTCTCAGGCTGATCACGGTTTGGGGCGCGGCGGCACTGGCCCTGATTTGGTTCCACCGTCGCGCCCTGGAAATGAAGCTCGTCTACGCCGCTCTGCTCTGGATTCCGATCGCCCTGGGCCCCTACGCCTTCGTCGCCTATCAGCCAAGGGTCCCCAGCCGCCACACCTATCTCGCCAGCCTCGGCGTCGCTCTACTACTTGCTGTGGCAATGCAGCCTCTGATGCACCGCCGGCGCCTATTCGCCACGCTCCTCCTGGCCTATCTCAGCTTCAACACCGGCTACCTCTGGTTCTTCAAGCATCATCAGTTCGTCGAACGCGCCAACGTCACCGAGTACATGGTTCGCGATGCGGCTGAAATCTGGAAAGCACGCCCCAACCAGCCAATCCAGGTTTCCTGTTTTCCCTTGTCGCCAGAGATTGCCACGATCGCCCTCAGTCAACGTCTCTCCATTCCCGAGTCCCTGGTCAAGGTTCAGTACTCCAAGAATCCAAGCTGCGGGCCAATCACAGTGCAACCCCTCCCGGATGAGCGCGCTATGATGGACGCAAGCCAAGGGGCGCCCCGCCCGGCCCAACCGCCGACTGGGGCTGAGACACTCAAACCGTAAAAAAGGCAGAGAGTCCCTTCGAACCTGATCCGGGTCATTCCGGCGTAGGAATCGGCATTCACGTCTGTCCTTCGTCTTCCCGGGTCTCCAACCAAGGAGAATCCGCTTGTCCACAACGCTCACCACGTTCAGCTACCCCAACTCAACCAAGATCCATCTCTCCGGGCTCCAGCATCAGGGCCTCAAAGTCGCCATGCGCGAAGTCGCCCTCGACTCCTCCGCCAAAGAAGCTCCTCTCAAAATTTACGACACCTCCGGCCCCTGGTCCGATCCCAACTACAACCCCAACCAGGAGCTCCCCAAACTCCGCCAGCCCTGGATCGATGCCCGCCAGCCCATCGACGGCGCGGTCACCCAGCTCGCTTACGCCAAGGCCGGCATCATCACTCCCGAGATGGAATACATCGCCGTCCGCGAATCCCTCGGCCGCCCCAACTCCATCACTGCCGAATTCGTTCGCTCCGAAGTCGCCGAAGGCCGCGCCATCATCCCGGCCAACATCAAGCACCCTGAGTCCGAGCCGATGATCATCGGTCGCAACTTCCTCACCAAAATCAATTCCAACATCGGCAACTCCATCGTTACTTCCTCCATCGACGAAGAAGTCGAAAAACTCCTCTGGTCCATCCGCTGGGGCGCTGACACTGTCATGGATCTATCGACCGGCGACGACATCCACGAAACCCGCGAATCGATCCTCCGCCGCTCTCCTGTCCCGATCGGCACCGTCCCGATCTACCAGGCCCTCGAAAAGGTCAAGGGCAAAGCGGAAAACCTCACCTACGCGATCTACAAAGAGACCCTCATCGAACAGTGCGAACAGGGCGTCGACTACTTCACGATCCACGCCGGCGTTCGCCTCAAGTACATCCAGCTCACCGCTGGCCGCACCACCGGCATCGTCTCTCGCGGTGGCGCGATCATGGCCAAGTGGTGCCTCCACCACCACAAAGAAAATTTCCTCTACGAAAATTTTGAGGACATCTGCGAACTCCTCCGCAAGTACGATGTCAGCTTCTCGCTCGGCGACGGCCTCCGCCCCGGCTCGATCGCTGACGCGAATGACGCCGCCCAGTTTGCGGAACTCGAAACCCTCGGCGAGCTCACCCACAAAGCTCTCAAGCGCGACTGCCAGGTCATGATCGAAGGCCCCGGTCACGTCCCCATGCACAAGATCAAGGTCAACGTCGAGAAGCAACGCGACCTCTGCAACGACGCCCCCTTCTACACCCTCGGCCCTCTCACCACCGACATCGCCCCCGGCTACGATCACATCACCAGCGCCATCGGCGCGGCCATGATCGGCTGGTACGGCACGGCCATGCTCTGCTACGTCACGCCCAAGGAACACCTCGGTCTTCCCAATCGCGAAGACGTCAAACAGGGCGTCATCGCCTACAAGATCGCTGCACACGCCGCAGACATGGCCAAGGGCCACCCCGCCGCCCAGCTCCGCGACGATGCTCTTTCACGCGCCCGCTACACCTTCCGTTGGGAAGACCAGTTCAATCTCTCCCTCGACCCCGAAACCGCCAAGGCCTATCACGATGAAACGTTGCCGGCCGACGGTGCCAAGTCTGCCCACTTCTGTTCCATGTGCGGACCCAAGTTCTGCTCCATGGAACTCACCCAACAACTCCCCGAGCAAAAGCAGGAAGAGACCCTGATCACCCTCGCCTAATGCCACAACTCGGCAAAATGCTCATCATCGCCGGCCTCAGCATGGTAGTCCTCGGACTCCTCGTCTGGGCCGGCGACAAACTCCCCGGCAACTTCACATGGCGCACCAAGAACACAACCGTCTATTTCCCCCTCGCCACCTGCCTCCTCGCCTCCGCCATCGGCTCCCTCCTCCTCTGGCTCTTCAACCGCCGCTAGATCGACCCACACACCAACTGCCCCCCACTCGAAGCAACATCAAATCATCCACGCTACCCACAATCGGCTCCACCGCCGCCTGACCATACGCATTGGGTATATACTCACAGAACCAATGAGAGCCAGAATGAAGTTGTGTATGTCAAGTTCTGCAATTACGAATTTGGCCAATGCTGCCTTTCTGGGCTTTTAGGGGAGGAGTGCAGAGGAGGGGATGTGCCCCTCCTTTGCATCCAGTAATGTAGAGTCCCACCGCCG
>VFZU01000024.1 GCA_016870995.1 Acidobacteriota bacterium | reverse complement strand
CGGCGGTGGGACTCTACATTACTGGATGCAAAGGAGGGGCACATCCCCTCCTCTGCACTCCTCCCCTAAAAGCCCAGAAAGGCAGCATTGGCCAAATTCGTAATTGCAGAACTTGACATACACAACTGCGGACTATAAAGAGACTGGGCCTCAACCACGCTGATGACCTGGCCTGTGACATGAAGCGCTTGGCAGGCGGCGCGCCTAGCTCAATCCATTGAGATGGCTGAGAGCTGGCGACAGCAATTCTTGAAGGAACGGCTGGCGTGAAGGGTGGGATTCTGCGCAAGGCCTGACCGCAGGTTTGCTGAGTTTCTAATCCGAGTTGGAAACATTGGATCGAGATGTTTCGCCTTCCTGGGAGACTGTGGATGCCTGCAGGATGGGGCGATCTGTTTGTGAGGACTGAGGAAGGCGTCTCTACTCAACAGTGCGCACAAGGCGGAAACGGCTGGACTCTTCTTCTTGAGCGGCCCTTGTCATGGCCTGAAATAAGGACGACATCTGAGCTGCGGCCTGGACCTCCCCTTGTTTCCGATACAACAACATCAGTTGGTATGTAGAGGCGCGATCAGACGGGTCGAGTGTGATGGCAGTGCGGAGAACCCGGATCGCTGCGGGGATGGATCCGCGCCGAGCGTAGAGCTTGCCGAGCAACGCATGAGCTGCGGCGTTGCGAGCATCCCGTGAGACGGTTCCCTCCAGTAGCGGCAGAACAGACGCGGGTGGGGAAGAAGTTCGGAGAACGGCGCGGGCCCAGGTGACGATGGCGCGGTCATCCGGTGGCTGAGAGTGTGCGGCGGAGTTGAGCAAATTGGCGGCCTCGCCAGCGAGACCGAGTTGCATGAGGAGCGAGGCCAAGCCGATACGGCCAAGCGGCGATGATTGTTCAACCCCGCGCAGAGTTGCTTCGCCTTTGTCCAACTGGCCTGCGCGGACCTGAAGAGTGCCGAGCAGCACGGGTAATTGCGTGGATGCGGGATGCCGCTGAACGCCTGCTTCGGCGACCTCCGCGCCAAGGTCATAGTCTCCCTGATCGAAACAGAGCACGGCGAGATCGACGACGAATCGTTCGTCGTCAGGAAAAGCATCAACACCCATTCGCAACACGGCCAGTGCGCCGGCCACGTCGCCATCAGACTGACGCGCGGCCGCAAGTAACCGGAGGGAATCCGCGTCGGTGGCCTGCGCCAAGACCGCCGAGGTGGCCCGGTAGTCGCGTCCGTGCCAATGAGCAAGGGCGAGGTTGTAGCGAGTGGGCGCGTGCTCTCTCAGTTTCAATAGCGCGGTGAACTGGGTGGCGGCCAAAGAGTAGCGTTGCAATTCGAACTGGCATACGCCCAGTTGCCAACGAATCGCAGGCGACGGCGTTGTGATTGGCGTGAGTGTTCGCACCGTGGCCTCGCAATCACGCGACTCAAACGTCAGCGTCCCGAGCATCGCGCGCGCTTCTTGCGATGCCGGGTTCGCTCGGAGCAATCGCTCTAGCGTGCTTTTTGCGGCCGGGTCGCGCGAGTCGAACCTGATCTGGGCCAGAGCTTGCAGGGCAGGTCGATAGCCACCAGCGCGTTCCCAGGCGTTAGCGGCACCGATTGTGTCCCCAGCGCCGCGGAGTGCAAGGCCCTTCAGAGTCCAATAGGGAGCTGGAGTGGGCGACGAGCGCAAAGCCGCTTCGCAACGCGCTATGGCGTCTTGAAATCGCCCGGTTCGAATCAGATCGCGGATGGTGTCGACCTCGGTGCCTGCCGCCGCAAGCACCGAGGCGACGAACCAACTAGAAAGCGATGCGCGCACCTAATTGCACAACGCGAGGCGCGGCATTCCCATTCTGTCCCAGGATGCGACCGAAGTTCGGGTCGGCTGGGTTCGTGTTGATACCGCCCAGGTTTACGCGATTCGGCACGTTAAAGAACTCGAACTTCAACTGCAGATTGCCCGCTTCTCCGAGGAAGGGGAGGCGGTTGTTCTTGATCACGCTGGCGTCGAGGGCGATGACGCCCTGTTGGCGGAAGGCATTGCGCGGGCTATTGCCATAACCACCGACGGCGGGCGCAGTGAAATTGGCGGCGTCCATGGCAGCACGGCCGCCGTTGGCGCCAAGGAACTGTGAACGGTTGAATTTGGTGGGCAGGCCCGAGGGAACGTTGGGCAAGTCGAAGTTGACACCGTCAGCGTTGTAGTCGCCGCTGAGTGGACGGAAGCCGGTGATATTGCCGGCGGAGTCGCGGATGGGGTTGAACGGACCCGTGTTGACGATCCAATACGGAGTACCGGTTTGCATGATGAGCGTGGAGCCGAGCTCCCAACCGCCCAAAACGTTGCGCGCAAGCAGGTTCGATTTGAAAGGCGTGGCCAGCCGGTAAACGCCGGATGCGGAGATGCGCTGGCGAACGTCGAAGGCAGAATTGGCCCGGTAAGCCCGAAGCTGGTCCGGAGAGGGAATGTTTCCGGCACCGGTGGAGCGGGAACCGCCCTGATAGTAATCGGTGGTCGAGCCAAGCGTGTAAGAGGCCTGGAACGTACCCTTGGCGCCGAGCGCCTTGCGCACGCTGGCGATCATCGCCTGGTAGCGGATTGTATTGGAGTTTTCGATGTAGGTCATCGTGCCGAAACTGGGGTTGATGCGGTCCAAACGTCCGTCAATCAAGTCCCCGGCACGGCGATTGTTGTCGGTGCCCACCAGTCCATTGACGGAATACGATCCGCTGTAGTTGAGGCCCACAACGGTACGGCCTGGCAACTCGCGTTCCACGCCGACCAGATAGTTGAGCGTGCGCGGTGCGCGCAGGTTCGGGTCGATGCCGCCGACGGCGGTCTGAATGCCCGCCAGCCCGCCGCGGGCGTCCAGGCCGACCGAAGGAATGGCCGGCAGAGTAAACCCGTAGGGGAACGTGTCCTGTTGGCCAATGTTGAAGATCGGCCGGATGGGAAGTAACTGTCCAACATTCGGGAACAGGAAGTTCGGCGGATTGATATTCACGCGGTCAATCGATTCGCCGAGCGTGATCCAGTCGTAGTAGAGACCCACACCACCGCGCACGCTCCATTTGCGGGACTTGCCGGGCGACCAGGCGTAGCCAAAGCGTGGACTCCAGTAGTTCTTGCGGCGGGACGTAAACTGCCCGTCCTGACGACGGACCGCAGCTTCGCGAATGCGCTCGGCGTAGGTGTTGCCACTGCCCACATAGAGGTTCGTGTAGAGGAAGTCCTGAATGCCATAGGCATTGCCGAAGTCGTCGTAACGGAGGCTGAGTGTCAGTGTGAGGTTGGCGCGCACCTTCCATTCGTCCTGTACAAACAGGCCAATGGTGTCGGCCGCAGCGCCGAAACGATAGCGCTTCAATTGCCCGGTCAGCGGGTCGCGGGAGGCGCCGTTGCCAGAGAAAGGCTGATCGCGCACCAGGTCGAGAAGGTTGTTGAAATTGAAGGTCGGGCGGGAGTTGCCTTGCGGGAAATCGGCCCAATCGTTGCCCCAGAAATAGTTGCCGCCGAACTTCAGCGAGTGCGATCCCTTGACCCAGGTCACGACCTCGCGCCAGTTCCAATTGTTCTGCACGAACAAGCCGCCTCCGACGCCCATCCCGAGTGAACCAACCACGCCAATGGAGGGGATGCGGAGCTTCGCGTCGAAGCCGTTGAAGCCCTGCACGCGGTTGCCGGAGACGGAAGTTTCACTCAAGAGATTTGGGCGGAAGGTGTGAGTGTAGTTGGCCTGGAATGCGTTGACGAAGCGGTCGCTGTGGTTGTTGAAAAAGGGCCGGGCAACGAAGTTGTCGTTGTCGGACTCGGTGCGGATAAAGCTGCCGAAGATGCGATCACGGGCGTCGCGGAAGTACTGGTCGCCGCGGAAGTTGTATTGGAGACCGTTGCGGGCGGGAGCGCGATTCCAGGTGCCCTGGGCCAGCAAGGGTAGCGCGCAGGGGATATTGGCAGTAGTAGGGGTGCCGCAATCGTTGCCCAGGATCTGTTGCGCGGTGCGGAAGCTGGGATTGGTAACGCTCACCGAGGAAGCCGGGTAGTCGTTTAAGAGCCGCGAACCGAGCGAATTGGGGAAAGCCGAGCGGGCCCAAGCGGTGAACTGCGGGCTCTCGATGGTTTCAACGCTGGCCGAGGCATCGGTCTGGCGGAGGAGTTCGACCGCGGCGAAGAAGAAGGTGCGATTCTTTTTGATCGGTCCGCCGAAGGCGCCGCTGATGTTGTTGCGGCGGAAGGGCGCGTAGGCGGCGATGAAAGGCAGGCTGGTGCGAGCGCGCATATCCTGATTCGTGAACCAGTAGTTGGCAGCGCCGTGGAACTCATTGGTACCGGCCTTGGTGGTGATGGAGACGACGATGGAACTTCCCAGACCTTGTTCTGCCTTGAACGTGTTGGTCTCGATGGCAACTTCCTGTACGGCCTCGGGGTTGACGCCGAGATTGGCCGTTCCATTCGTGATGTTCGAGCTAATGCTGAGGCCATCGACATTGTAGGTATTACCGCGGGGGCTGGCACCATTAGCCGTCATGTTGGAAAAGTACTCGGGATTGAAGTTGTCGGATGCACCATTGAGCCCGGTGACGCCGGGAGCCAGAGAGAGCAGGGCGAAGATGCTGTTATTCAGCAGCGGCAAGTCGCGGATCTTCCTCTGCTCCATGGTGAGTTGCTGTCGCGACTCTGC
Organism: Acidobacteriota bacterium; assembly: GCA_016870995.1. Classification (GTDB taxonomy): domain Bacteria; phylum Acidobacteriota; class Terriglobia; order Bryobacterales; family Bryobacteraceae; genus Bryobacter. The sequence continues at coordinate 51,480 of VFZU01000024.1, read as the reverse complement.
GGCGTCGAGCACGGCCGCTTCCGCCGTGATGCTGATGGTCTCACCGGCCGACTGCACCTCAAGCGAAACGTTCAGATCGCGTGTTTGGCCTGTACTGATGGCGAGTGCTACGGTTGGTGTGCGGAAGCCTGAGGCTTCGACCTTGATCTCGTAGTTGCCGGGAGCGAGTGAGCTAAAACGGTAGAAACCGGCACTATTGGTGGTGGTGTCGGCGGTGATTCCGGTGCCGATGCTGATCAACCGGATCTTGGCGTTCGGAACGGCGGCCGATGAAGGGTCGACCACTGTTCCCTGAACAGCCGAAGAAAACTGAGCATTGAGCAAGATTTGACTAAAGCAAAGTATGGTGAGGAGTCGCATCATATGGTCGCCTGAATTATATAGCAGTCTGGCGCCAGGTGAGATCCCATCCAGCACGGCGTTTTTTTTGGGGGCCCGAATCGCGCATGTCGCGACTTCGGCCACGGTTTTGCGATCTGGGGTGTTTTGAGTCGGTCGGTCGAACTGGTTGCCGTTGCAGTGCGGGAGTTTGGGCTCGTTAACGGATTTCACGAATGCTAGTATTCAGCCTATGATGCGGCTGATTTGTTCGATTCTGCTTGTGCTGTGCGCGATGGGGCAAGGCGAGAAGACTTTGCCGAATGGAGTGACTTACAAGGTCGCCGATGGGTGGCGGAGCGTCACTGTGGAGAGTAGCGTTGCGTGGAAGGCTCCGGAGGGAGACTTGACGGTTATGCTGCGCGGTGTGAGTGGTGGCGATGCGGATGCGGTGATGGCGGGTGCGTGGAAGAAGATCAGCCCGGGGATGAATTGAAAACTGCGGATCAAGAATGCCGGGCGTGGGCGCGACGGATGGGATGGGTCGGTGAACTTCAACTATGACGTGCCGGCAAATGAGGAGAAGGTCGTGGCGGGGTTGTTGTTTCAAGGCAAGAAGCCGGTGGTGGCGCTGATCGAAGGGAATCTGGCGACGGTGGAGAAGAGGAGTTCTCAGATTGGGTTGATGCCGGGTTCGCTGCGGCCGCCGGGACATGTGCTGGAGTCGTTTGCGGGCCGGAAGCCGCTGAAGCTGACGGCAGAGCGGATCGCGGAGTTCAAGGGCTTCGTCGAAGAGGGGATGAAGCTGGCTGGGGAGCCCGGGGCGGCGATCGCGTTGATCGAAGACGGGAAGATTGTGTATGAGGGTGGGCTGGGGGTGAAAGAGATTGGCAAGCCGGAGAAGGTGGACACGAATACTCTGTTCATGGCGGCTTCGAACACGAAGGGGATGACGACGTTGTTGCTTGCGATGCTGGCGGATCAAAAGAAGCTGCGGTGGGATCAGTCGGTGAAGGAGTTGTTTCCCGCGTTTCGGCTTGCGGATGAGGAAGTCACCAAGCAGGTGCAGGTGAGGCATCTGGTTTGTGCGTGCACGGGGATGCCGAGGCAGGACTATGACTGGCTTTTCGAGTTTGAAGGGCATACGGCGAAATCATCGATGGACATGTTGGGTGGGATGAAACCGACGAGCAAGTTTGGGGAGGTGTTTCAATACAGCAACCTGATGGTGTCGGCGGCGGGATACGCGGCCGCACATTTGACGAGCCCGGGTAAGGAGCTTGGGGCTGCCTATGACGCGGCGATGGAGAAGAATGTGTTTCAGCCGTTGGGGATGAAGTCGACGACGATTAGCATGAGCCAGGCGATGGCGGGGAATTATGCGAAGCCGCATGGTGAGAGTTTTGCGGGGTCGAAGATGATCTCGGGTTCTTGTTGCTTGAGCCAGTCGAGGTAGCCGGCGGGCTCGCGGCCGGGGGCGTAGACGGGGTAGGTCTTGAAGATGGGGCGGACTTTGAGGGCGTAATAGTCTTTGGCGCTGAGGTGCTTGGGCGAGTGCTCGGGGCTGGCGAGGGGGAGTTCGAATTTTTCGACGGCTTCGTCGTCCCAGAATTTGGGGATCTCCGGGCGGAAGGTTTGGGCGTGGGTGAGGGTTGCGAGGAGGATCGCGGCGAAGCTCAGCCTGGTCATCACGGGGATCCACGTTAGCAGCATTGTGGGCCAGTAAGCGACTAGACTAGGTGCTACGGGGTTGAAATTTTGAAGGAGAGATTATGTGCGATCAGAATCATTTTGATGATGATTTGAAGGATTACGAAGAGCGCGGATTGGTGACGCGGAAGCAGTTCGGCGCTTTGTTGGGCGCCGGTGTTTCAATGATGCTGCCGGCGGTGGCAAATGCGGCACCGGTGATGGAGATGGATGTCGAGATCACGACTCCTGACGGGAAGGCGGATGCGGTGTTTATTCATCCGACGAATGGGCCCGCGCCGGGAGTGCTGATTTGGCCGGATATCTTCGGGTTGCGGCCTTCGTTCCGGCAGATGGGCAAGAGGCTGGCGGAGAGCGGATATTCCGTGTTGGTGGTGAATCCTTTTTACAGGATGAAGAAGGCGCCGACGGCACCTGAGGGTGGGGCGACGCCGATTCAACAGGTGATGCCGATGATGCAGGCGTTGAATGCGACGACGCATGCGACGGATGCGAAGGCGTTTGTCGCTTGGCTCGACCAGCAGGGGCCGGTCGCGAAGAATCGGAAGATCGGGACGCAGGGGTATTGCATGGGTGGGCCGATTGCGTTTCGGACTGCGGCGGCGGTGCCCGAGAGAGTCGGGGCTGTGGCTTCGTTTCATGGCGGTGGGCTGGTGCGTGAGGGCGATACGAGCCCGCACATCATGGCATCGAAGACGAAGGCGCGGTTTCTCGTAGCTGTTGCGGAGAACGATGACGCGCGCGCGCCGAAGGATAAAGAAGTCTTGAAAGAGACTTTTGCGGCGGCGAAGATCACGGCGGAGATCGAGGTGTATGCGGCGGCGCATGGATGGTGTCCGCCGGATTCGCGAGTTTACAACGAAGGTCTGGCCGAGAAGGCCTGGGGCCGGTTGCTCGAGTTGTATTCGAAGTTGTAGTGGATTGGGGTCATGGCTTGATCCGCGATATCGTATGGGTCAAGCCATGATTCGAATTGTTCTTCTTTCTTTGTTAGCGCTGCCGGTGGTGGCGCAGGATCGCGTGGGAGCGGTGCAGGTGCGAGTGACGACGGACCGCGCGGATTGGGTGTATGCGCCGGGGCAGCCGGTGAAGTTCAAGATTGTTGCCGTGCGCGATGGACATGCGCTGAGTGGCGTGACGGTGAGTTACAAGATCGGCCCGGAAATGGTGGCGCCGACGATTGATGCGAGTGCGGTGTTGAATGGGGATGCGGTGGTGGTGGATGGCGGGACGATGGCGGGGCCGGGATTCCTGCGTTGTATTGCTGTGGTTGAGGTGAATGGGCGGAGGTATCGCGGGCTGGCGACGGCGGCGTTTACCCCCGAGAAGATACAGCCGACACAGAAGGAGCCTGCGGACTTTGATGCGTTCTGGACAGAGGGGAAGGCGGCGCTGGCGAAACTGCCTGTAGATGCGAAGGTGAGTTTGTTGCCGGATTACGGGAATGCGCTGGTGGATTGTTATCACGTGAACTTGCAGAATGTGGGGACGGGGTCTGGGGCGTCGAGGTTGTATGGGGTGATGTGCGAGCCGAAGGCGGCGGGGAAGTATCCGGCGCTGTTGAGTGTGCCGGGGGCGGGCGTGAGGCCTTATCGCGGGTTGGCGGAGATGGCGGCGCGCGGGATGATCACGTTGCAGATTGGAATCCATGGAGTGCCGGTGACGATGGACCAGAGCGTGTATGATTCGCTCGGAGCTGGGGCGCTGTCGGGGTACATGACCTATGGGCTTGAGAGCAAGGACCGGTATTACTATCGGCGCGTGTATCTGGGTTGTGTGCGGGCGAATGATTTTCTAGTGAGCCATCCGAAATGGGATGGTTCGAATCTGGCGGTGACTGGGGGGAGCCAGGGTGGGGCGTTGTCGATTGTGACGGCGGGTTTGGATCCTCGTGTGAAGGGGCTGGCGGCTTACTATCCGGCATTGTCGGATGTGACGGGGTATCTGGAGGGGCGGGCTGGCGGGTGGCCGCATATGTTTCGGGAGCCCGCTGGGTTCTTTTACAACCGGACGGCTGAGAAGATCGAGACTTCGCGGTATTACGATGTGGTGAACTTCGCGAAGCGGGTGAAGGTGCCGGGGTTGTATACGTGGGGGTTCAATGATGAGACTTGTCCGCCGACCACGATGTACTCGGCGTACAACGTGATCCCTGGAGAGAAGAAGCTGATGCTGGCGGTGGAGACGGGGCATAACAATGTGCCGGAGCAGGTGGCGGAAGTGAATTCGTGGTTGGTGAAGATGTTGGGGGCGAAGAATTGAGCGATGCGTTGGATGTTCTTGTTGTTGTGCTTGAGCAGTTTCGGTAAGGAACTGGTGGATGTGGAGTTTGCGCGGCCGGGAGGCGTTGTGTTGAAACTGGATGCGTGGATTCCGGAGGGTTCGCGTGGGGCGGTTGTGCTGGTGCATGGCGGTGGATGGGAGGCGGGGGATAAGCGGACGTATATCGGGCCGTGGTTTGCGACGTTTAAGGCGGCGGGGATTGCGTGGTTCAGTATCGATTACCGGTTGGCTCCGAAGCATCCGCATCCGGCTGCGGTGGAGGATATTGAGGCTGCGGTGCGGTGGGTGCAGAAGTACGGGATTGCGTCAAAGCGGATGGTTTTGATGGGGGAGTCGGCGGGTGGGCACCTGGCGGCGCTGGTTGCGTTGCGAGGAAGAGTGAAGGTGGCGGGGCTAGTGAGTTTTTATGGCATCCATGACCTTGTGCAGTGGAAGGCGGAGCGGGGCGGGTTGCCGCGGAATATCTCGCTCTATCTGCCGGGTGTGGATGAGGCGGGATTGCGGGAGGCGTCGCCGGTGAGTTACTTGAAGCGGGGTGGACCGCAGATGTTGCTGGTGCATGGGAAGGCGGATACGGGGGTGCCTTATGCGCAGTCGGTGGAGTTCTGCAGGGCGGCGAAGAAGGTGGGTGTGTCGTGCGGGTTGCAATTGATCGAGGGGGCCCCGCATGGGGTGGAGAATTGGGAGAAGGAAGAGCGGTTTCAGGTTTGGAAGGCGCCGACGGTGGAGTGGCTACGAGGGATTACGGGACGTTGATCAGGACCTCGTTGGATTCGCGACCGTTGGCTGAAAGCTTGAGGCGGGCCTGGCCGGAAGTGAGGTTTGGCGGGATCTGGATGTTGAGCTGGTCTACGCCCGCGATGAGGCCTGGAGCTGTACCGGCGTAGAGAATCGTGGCAGGGATGCCGTTGATTGTGGCGGTAAGTTGGCTGGACTTGAAAATGGTGGCGAGGTTGGCTGCGGTAGTGGGTTGGCCGTCGACAACGGGTTGATCGAGCGAGCCGAGGCCGGTGCCGAACAGGATGACGATCGAATCGACGTAGAGTGCGGCGGCGAGACCGCGGCCGCTACCGTCGGCGGTGAAGATACCGGGTTGCGAGTTGAGGACGCGCAGGGTGAGGGGGATGGTCTCTTGAGATCCGCGAACGAGCTTGAGTCTGGCAGGGTTGAGGTTGTAGGGCAGGATGATGGCCGATTGGTTGGGAGTGGTGTAGAGGATGTGCGCGTTGGGGGCGCGGATGCCGTCGAGATTGGTGCCGAAGAGGGTGACGATCTGGCCTGGGGTGACGGCTGGGCCCTGGTAGCTTGCCGCGTTGGTGATGGCGGCGATGAAGGGGCGGTTGGTGGGCTCGACTGAGACGGCGTAGCGGCGGCTTGTGGAGCGGGTGCCCGAGCGGATGTCGAGGAGGAACTCGTAAAAGCCAAGGGTGGTTGGTGTGCCGGTGATGGAATTGTTGAGGAGTGAAAGGCCCGGAGGCAGAGCGCCGTCGAGGAGTTGAATTGCTGTGGCTGCGGGAGAGGTGATGAATTGCTGTTGGTAGTTGGTATTGAGTGGGGCGGCGGGAAGGTCGAGGGTGTCGATGTCGAGCTCGTTGGGAGGGGCTGCGATGGCGAGGCTGTAGGCGCGAGTTTCGATGGGTGCGGTGCCGGCTTCGACACGGAGCGCGAAGGTGTATTCGCTTGCGGCGAAGGGCGTGCCAGCGAGGGTGCCGTCGGGGCTGAGGGCGAGACCGAGCGGGAGGCGGCTTGATGGGGCGAGGGTGTAGCGGCCCGGGTTCGGCTCGCGCTGGCTGTAGCGTTGGCCGGCGATGCCAGCCGGGAAGGGGCGAGGGGCTTCGATCGTGATAGTGTAGGTGCGTTCGCTGGTCGAGTTCGTCAAGTCGGTGGCGCGCCAGCGTTGGGTGTATGTGCCGGGGAGTCCGCGAGGAGTGCCGGAGATCTCGCCTGTGTTCGAGAATTGAAGGCCAGCGGGGATGATTCCTTCGATCAAGGTGAAGGTGGGGGTGCCCTGGCCGCCGATGGTTGGGATGCGCGTGGCGACGGGAAGTGCATTGGTGAAGCGGGAGAGGGGCAGGTCTTGCAAGGAGAAGGGTTGGGTGGAGGCGGCGATGCGGATGGAGAGGGGCGCGTCGGCGGTGCCTGCCGAAGTGGTGGCGCGGATGTTGAAGTTGAAGGTGCCTTGGGTGTTGGGTGTGCCGGAGATGGTGTTGGATTGCAGGGTGAGGCCGGGTGGTAGTGCGCCGGATGTGAGTTGGAAGGTGGGAGTGGCGGTGGTGCCGGTGAGCCTTAAGGTTGCTGCGTAGGGGAGGCCGACTTCGCCGTTGGGTAGGGATGTAGTTTCAAAGCGGAACGCAGGGCCTTCGACGATGAGGGTGACGTTGGCGGACGCGGAGTTGTTGTTGGCGTCGATGACGCGGAAGCGAAGGTTGGAGGTACCAGGGGCGGTGGGTGTTCCGCTGAGGACGCCGTTTGAGAAGCCCTGGATGCCGGGAGGGTAAGCGCCACTGAGTAGCTCGAAGCGAAAGGGGGCAGTGCCGAAGGAGACGGCGAGAGTGGTGGAGTAGGGGACGCCGACGGTGGCGCGAGGGAGAGTAGTGGACGAGATGGCGAGGCGGTTGGGGATGACGGAGATGCGGAATTCACAGAAGTTGGTCCACTGCTCGATGCTGGAGTCGCGAATGAAGATAGCGATTAAGTCGTCGGGCTTGGCGAAGATGGGGCGACCCGAGAGGAGACCGGACGAATCGAGGGTGAGGCCGGAGGGGACTGGGCGGTCCTCACGGGTGAAGAATACGTAGGGAGGTTTGCCGGCGGTGCCCCTAAATTGGTAGGAATAGTCGCTGCCGACTTCGGCGGTGGGTAGGTTGTAAGGGGGCAGGATGGAGACGAAGAAGGGGCTGCCGGGGGGGAAGGCAGTGCACTGGGCGTGGAGGTTGGCGATGGAGAGGAGTAGTAGGAGGTATTTCATTTGTGGGGTTGCTACTTTACCAAGGGTTCGCGTCAGGACCAATTAGATGGTTAGAGTAACATCGCGACTGAGTTGATGCTTGGCGAGAAGAGGAGCAGAAGAGGTAATCGCCCAAAAATGAACCTGGTTGACGAGCTTGTGTCGTGTCTCATGGGTTCTGTTTTTCCGCATTCGACCCGTCGTTGTCTTTGGCGGAATCGAGATTGAGCACATACGCTTGGAGAATGGGTTAACAGGATGTCTATCTGAAAATGGAGTTAAGTGGTCGGTTCCAAGACAGAGATGGCTATGAACGTGCTACTTGAACAAGTGTTTCTCCAATCGAATCACTAGTGGGGGCATCCCGAAGTCGCTCTCCAAAAGTTGATTTAGCCGGAAGATTTGAAGGGGTAAATCGTCCGGCGTATTCTGTGTCGCGCATTACTTGACGCGTTTGCGGAAGAAGAGGTCGAGGCCGAAGATGCCGTTTTCGTCGCGGACGGCGACGACGGACCAGGCGCGGGAGATGTCCCAGTCTAGACGTACAATCTGTTGCTGGGTGCGGTTCAGGTTTGTGATGTATGTGAGGGTGACGTCGCGGCTGACTTGCTGCTCTAAGGTCAGGCGGGCTTGTGGCACGTTATCAATGCCGGTGAGTTGGGGGTCGATGCGGACTCTTGAGATGCCGAAGAAGCGCTGGAGGCGGCCGTTGATTCCCGCAGTCACTGCTGCGCCGAGGACGACGCTCGAATCATTGCCGAACATCCCTTGGGTCTGGCCGACTGGGCCCTGGCTGAGTGAGCCAGTCGTGTTGGGGTTGCGGCCCACTGTGAGAAGCGCCAAGATCTCCTGGGACTGGAGCGGAGGGTCGCTGCGATAGGTCATGTTCAGCTTGCTCGCGGGGCCGGAGAAGTTGATCGCGATGACGACGCCTCGGACGCGGGTTTCGAGGTCGAGGCCGATGAGGGGTTCGATTTTGAGGGGGTTGCTGAAGGTGACTTCGCCGCGGCTGATGCTGTAGCGGGAGCCGAAGAAATCGACTTCGCCCTGAGTGATGGCAATGCGGCCAAGGACGATCGGGCGCTGCGGAGTGCCGCGGAGGCGGAGGCCGATTTCGCCCTGGACGTCTTTGGTGAAGGCGGTGGAGATCTCGACGTTCTGCGCGGCTTCGACACGGACGTCGAATTGGAGGTTCTTGAGGAATTCGTTTTGTGTGGTGGTGGGAGATTCCGTTGTTGCAGTGTTGGCTGCGATGAGTTGCGAGGTGTCGATCTGGCCGATGGTGGATCTGAGAATAGAGACTGTGCCGGTGAGGATGGATTGTGCCGTTGTGCCGGTGAGGGCGAGCGTGGCGTTGGCCGAGGTGGAGATGCCTTCCGGATAGCGGAGGCGGACCTGGGTGGCTTGTGCCTGGAGGCGGTAGCTGATGAGTTTGCCGAAGCCGACGAAGCCGGTGAGCTGGAGTTGGCCGCCGCCGGCCTGGGCCTGGAGGGATTCGATGGTGGCGCGGTTCTTATCGAACAGGACGGTGCCGTTGACTTTGTCGAGGCCGGTGATGACGTCGCGGAGATAGAAAGATGCGTTTTGGAAGGCGAGGCGGCCGTTGAGTTGGGGGTCTTTGGCGAAGCCCTGGATGTTGGCGTCGAGACTGGCGACGCCGGTGGTTAAGAGGTCGGGCTTGAGGGTGGAGAGAATGGCGAGGTTGATGTTGCCTTTGGCGGAGCCGGTGATGCCACCGTTTGAAGTCCGATAGGCGAGGGAGGCGTTGAGGTTGGTGTTCTTGGCCGTGAGGCGGATGTCGCGGGCGGCGATCAGATCGCGGCGGAGTTCGAAGACGATGGGGACTTCGTTGCGGAGGACGACGTCGGCGACGGCGGGCATGGATTCTCTGACGTAGTCCTTGTTGGGGGCGAGTTGGAGTTGTGGGATGGTGAGGCGGCCGTCCCAACCGTTGGGATCAAGCAGGGGGCCTTTGATGAAGAAGCTGGCTTCGGCGCCGCCTTCATAGGGTAGAGGGCTGGGGAGGATGGTCTCGCTGAAGAGCTGGGCGATGGTGGGGAAGTCGAGGCGGGGGAGTTGGAGACGGAGCTCGGTGTCGAGACGGGTGCCGAGCCGGATGGTGGCGTCGCCGCGGACGGGAAGCTGGCGGATTTGGCCGAGGGCGGTGAGGGCGGCGCGGTTGCCGGTGGTGCGGGAGGTGAACTCGAGCTGGCCGATGGGGCGACCGTAGCGCGTGATGTTGGCGAGGGTGAGGCGGCCGTCGATTTTCGAAAGGGCGAGGCCATCGGGGGACCAGGAGAAGTCGACCTGGGCGTCGGAGGTTAACTGGGCATCGACGGCGATGTCCTGCTGGCGGTATTCGTTGAAGGTGGTAAGCGGGATCGCTGTCGCGCGGAGGATGATGTTGCCAGCGGCGCGGCTCCAATCGTTCGAAGTCGCCTTGATGTTGATGAGACCTTTGAGTGGCTGACGGTTGAGAAGGGCGTCGAAGGAAGAGACTTTGACTTCGCGTTGCGTGGCTGTGAAGAGTGCATTGATTTGCTGGAAGCGATAGCCGCGAGCATCAATGGCGGGCGAAATCAGGATGGCTTCGGCGGCGGGTTCATTCCAATTGCCGCGGATGGTGAGGCTCAAGTCTGCGCTGCCCTTGAGGGGCTCAGGCAGGGGGAGGCGGGAGAGATCTGAAACTCGCGACTGGATGTTGCCCGAGAGGATACTCGAGCCGGTGAGCTGGCCATCTTCGAGTACGGCGCGGAGCCTGCCGGTGGCCGTTGCGCCCAGACCGCTGGCTGACAGGTCGTAGACGGTGAGGAGTTCGTCGCCGTAGGTGAGCTTGGTTTGGAGAGAGTCGATGGGCTGATTGCTGACGAGGAGGTTGTTCGCTGAGAGGTCAGCGCGGAGCCGGGGAGCTTTTAGCGAGCCCGTGAGTTGGCCTTTGATCTCGGTGGAGCCGCGGTCGAGGTTGACGGGCATCTGGTCGCCTTTGTAGCCGGCGAGTTGGAGGACCGGCAGCAGTTCGCGAAGGCGGGTGGAGTTGAATTCGAAGGTAATGCCGCGGAGGAGGTCACCGGCAAAATTGATGCGTGAGTGCGGCAGAGCGAGGTAACTGTTGCGGGCGAGCAAGTGGTTGCCCGCTTCTTCATAGGTGACGGCGAGGAGGCCTGATAGGGGAGCAGGGCCCTGGGAGGCGTCGATCTCAAGTTCGGCCATGAGGACGAGTGGTTTCTTGCCGCCCTGCGCTTCAATGGGGCCGTGGATTTCACCGCTCCAGGGAACTTGCTGTGAGCCGAGCTGGGAGAGAACGTCGGAGGTTTTGACGTTGGCGAGGTCACCGTCGAGACGCCAGCCTTCCTGGGCGTCCCAGAGGAATATACCGTCGAGAGTGCCGCCGAAGCCTTCGGCCTTGATCTTGCTGAGCGTGAGGCGGGCGGGCAGGAAGTCGACGCGTGAGGTGGCGCGAAGCGGGCCGAGGCGCGAACTGGGGTCACGATAGAAGAGGTCGCGAGCTTTGGCGTCGCCATGGAGTTCGAAGCCGCGGCCAGCCTCATAGAGGAGTTTGCCGTTGTAGGCGACGAGGCCTGTGGGGTCGAGGGGAAGTTTGAGAAATGGGAGGACGAGCGCGGCTTCGATGGTGCTGTCGACGTCGAAGTCCAGGCGGAAGGGAGTCTCGCGGTTGTCAAGATGATGGAGCGTGCCGCGGGCGTTGACGATCGTCGACTTGCCGGACTTGAAGGTGGCTTGCTCGATGAGAATGTTCTCGCTGTTGATGGAGAAGGCTGTGTCGAGGGAGCCGGCGATCGGGGGCAGCTTGTCGTGAGTGTAAGAGGCGTTGGCGGTTTGGAGGGAGCCTTTGTAAGTTCGAGATGGCGGCAGGTAGTCGAGTTTTGCGAGGACGCCGGTGGAGTTGAAATCGAAGGGCGTGCGCTGTTCGTTCCAGCGGAACTCTCCGTTTGTGATGTTGAGCTTGCCGAGGTGGAGATTGACGAGGTTCTCGAGGATCGTGCGGCCACGGGTTTTCACCTTTGGGCCGGGCAGATTGGTGGTGCCGTTGGGGTAGGTGATGACGTAGATTTTAGGCGCCGCGATGGAGAGCGCACGGAGATCAACGCGGGATGAAGAAAGCGTGGAGAGGCTGAAATCGAGCGTAGCGGATTGAGTGTGAAGGAAGGGCTGGCCAGCGGCAGGCTCAGTGCCGCGGATTGTGACGTCGTTGACGATGGCCTGGCCTTTGAGGAGATTGAGGCGGATCTGGCCGATGGTGAGCTTTGCGCCAAGGGCCTTTTCGACTTCGGCCTGGGCGCGAGTGATGATGTAGCTCTCGATTGCCCCAGAGTTGAAGAACCACCAGGCGGCGCCTGAAAGAAGTGCGAAGAAGGCGAGGAGGATGTAGATGCGGCGCTTCTTCATGGCTTGACCTCCTTGAAGACGGGGTCCATCCAGCGGACGCGCGTCGAGGATTCGGTTTGATTGAGCCAGCGGTCGAGGAGGTTGTCGATGCGCTGCTGGGTGACGACTTCGAGGATGGCCGGGCGGGCTTCGTTGTAGGTGGGTTTGGCGAGTTTGCCGAATTCTTTTTGGTAGTCGTACTGGAAGTAGTCGCGAAGTTCTTCTTCAGGAATCTGGACGCCGGGGCGGAAGCGGAAGTCGATGAAGCTGAGGGTGGCGAGCTGCCACTTGAGAGATTCTTTGAGTTCGTTTTCAGAGACTCGATATTGGGTGAGGGCGGCGGCGAAGGTGGCGTCGCTCGCGTTGAAGCGTTGTTGCTTGAGTTGGGTGAGGGCAGTGGTGATTTGCTCGGGTGTGGGCAGGGGGTAGCGGTTGTTGTTCATCTCGATGCGGATCAAGGTGAGTTCGATGAGCTTCTGAGCGGCGCGGCGCTTTTCGACTGGAGTTTCCTTGACGGCTTCACCGTTGATGAGGGCGGCGGTGCGGAGGTGGAGCAGGACTTGCTGCTCGGTGATGATTTCATTGCCGATGCTGAGGGCGAGGCGATCGAGGAGGTCGGCGGAGAGGAAGGCGAGGAGGAAGATCTGCAGCATCAGAAGGCCTGCCCGAGCGAGATGTGGAATTGGAACTGGTTGACGCGGAGTTGGGCGGCGCGACCGCGACCGAACAGGAGGTCTTCACGGCTGCCTTCGAAGCCGTTGAAGCGCGGGGCATTGGGTGTGAGTGCGAGGTCGATACGGACGGGGCCGATGGGCGTGCGGTAGCGGATGCCGAAGCCGAGGGAGTGGACCATGTAATCGAAGTCGCTCACGTTCTTTTGGTTCCAGCTAAGGTTGAGACGCTTGAGGTCGGAGTAGACGTTGCCGGCATCGTGAAAAAAGACGCCACCGAGGTTGTCACCGAGCAGGGGGAAGCGGAGTTCGAGGTTGTTGATGAGGAGCGCTTTGCCGCCGATGGGGAAGCCTGTGGTGAGGTCGCGCGGGCCGGCCTGGTTTTCTGGGAAGCCCCGATGAGAGTAAGCACCACCGGAGAAGAAGCGTTCTGGAAGGGGGATGTCGGTTTGGCTGGTGAGGCCGGTGGCGCGGTAGGGAGTGAGGATGCCGAGGTTGATGCTGCGGGCGAAGACGATATCGCGGCCGAGGCGGTAGTAGCTGGAGTTGCGAGTGAGGAGGCGGAGGAAATTGGCCGAGGAGGCGAAGGCTCTCGAGGCAACGCCGAAGTCGACGGTGGTGTAGCGGCCGCGCTTGGCGTCGACGGGATCGTCGCGGCGGTCTTGAATGAAGGTGGATGAGAAGCTGCCGACACGGACGGGTTGGGCGAGGAGGGGAATCAGTGTGGGTGCGACTTTGAGAGTGGATTCGTCGATGGTGACGCGGCGGTAGGTGAAGCGGTACTGGATCGAGTTGGCGAGGTTGAGGCGCTGAGCGAGCTGGAGAGCGCCTTCGAGGCGTTTGGAATTGAAGGTGCGGACGTTGCGGGCATCGTCGTAAAGGGCTGTGGTGGTGAGGCTGAGTTTGCTGCTGTCGCGGAACTGGGGGGCGAGATAGCTCAACAGGACGCGGCGCTGGATGTTCGATAGACGAGTTTGTGCGCCGACGGTGTGGCCGAGGCCAAGGAAGTTGGTGCGGTTGACGCCGAGGCTGAGACGGGGGGAAAAGCCGGCGCCGCCCGCGGGGGAGTCGAAGCTGGTGATGCCGCCGCCGATGCGGGCGATTTCAGCACCGAGACCACCGTTGAAGCTGTATCTGGAGGCTTCTTCGAGGTTGAACAGCAGGATCTTCGAGATGGTGTCACCATCGGGATTTTGCTGGGCAGCGTCGACTTTGGCGAAGATGCCGAGATCGTAGAGGCGGCGTTGGGAGGCGTAGATTTCGGTGTTGCTGAGAGGGTCGCCGTCCTTGAGGCCGATGCGGCGTTTGACGAGGTCGAGGTTGGTGTCTTTGAGGCCGGTGATGACGACCTCGCGGACGAAGTGTTGGGTGCCGCCCTGGATGTTATAGACGATGGTGACGTTGTTGGGGGACGAGCCGGCAAGGATGCGGGTGTCGAGGTTGGCCTCTGAATAGCCGGACTGATAGAGGAGGTTGAGGATGCGATCGCGATCAGTGTTGACGGTGTAGATCGAGTAGGGCTGGCCGGGCTGGGCGCTGATTTGGGAATCAATGATAGGCCGGTCTGAATCGGCGATGCCTTCGACGCGGACGGATTCGATGAAGGACTGAGGCCCTTCTTCGATTTCGATGACGACGGCGACAAGATCTTCGCGGCCTTTGTGGCTGCGTGTTACGCCTGTAGTGACTTTCGCTGCGAGAAAGCCGGAGGAGCGGTAGAGCTGTTCAATGGTGGTGCGGTCTGCAGCGAGTAGTTCATCGGAATAGCGACCCTGGCGGTAGCGCAGGATGGTGGCCGGGCGGATGGAGATGCGTTCGAGGAGGGTCAGGCGATCGTAATAGCGGTTGCCCGTGAAGGTGATTTGGGCGACTTTGAAGCGCTGGCCGAGTTCGATGTTGTAGTCGACGAAGGCGTCTTTTTGGGGGTCGATATCTTCGACCGGGTTGGCATCTTGTTCGACTTCGTAGGAGACCTTGGCGTCGAAGAAGCCGCGGGCATGGAGCAAGGAAGCTATCTTGCGATTGCCTTCGAGGAGAAGGTCTTTATCGATGGCCTGTTCCTCGTAGATGGGGACGAGTTTGCGAAGGAGGGGTTTGCCAAGCTTGGTTCCAATGGCGCGGACTTCGACCCGCGGCCCCGCTTCGATGCGGAGGCTGGGGATGGCGATTCGCCTGGTGGGTTGGTAGTCGAGGCGTTTGACTTCGGCGACAGCCATGAGGTGGTTGCGTTTGCGGTAGGCGTTGAGGATGTTTCGAAGGCCGCTCTGAATGCGTTGTTCGTTGATGTAACGCCAGCCGGGAATGGGCCACTGTCTGCGCCAATGGGTGGCGGAGAGAATTTGCTCTGGTTTGAGCAGGAGTTTGCCTTTGAGTGTGGGCTGTGCGAAGCGCGCGTGGGGGCCCGGTTCGATGAAGAACTGAATGTTGACCTGTTTGTGGGGAGCGTCGCGAGAGAGGATGTAACGGACTTTACTTTCGTAGTAGCCATCGAGGCGAAGACCTGCTTCCATGGCTTCGATGGACTGGTTCAACAGATTTTCTTCGAATTGAGTGCCGAGGGGGAGCTTGGCCGCGTTGATGAGGCTGCCTTTCGAGAGAGAGCTGGGGAGGCCGAAGACGTCGACGTTGCCGGTGAATTCGTGAATTTCGGTGAGGAAGATGAGGGCGAGGCCGCCGTCGGTGTTGCTGGCTTCGACGGAGAGGTTGGAGTAGTGGCCGGTGCGGTAGAGGACAGCCATGGCTTCTCTGAGCGCGAGGCCGGAATAGATAGAGCCTGGTTTGAGCGGGAGAAGTTGGCGCAGTTCGTCATCCGGTATGGGCTGGTTCGCCGGGGAGAACTGGATGGATGCAATCCTGACGCCATCATAGGGTTGCGCGTAGGCCGCGACCGCTATCAGAAAGCACAAGAAAGCCCGCTGCCTTCGGAATAACACCTTTGTTGATCTTATCAATCCCAAGGGAAGTGATTGTTAAGATTGGAGAAATGTTGCCTGAAGAGCGTTATTCGCGGCAGATTCGATTTCGGCCGATTGGGGCAGAGGGGCAGGCGCGTCTGGGGGCGGCTCGGGTGGCGATTGTGGGTTGTGGTGCATTGGGGACGTTTCAGGTGGGGGCACTGGGTCGTGCCGGGGTCGGGTATTTGCGGGTAATCGATCGGGATGTCATTGAGTGGTCGAACCTGCAGCGGCAGTGGCTGTTTGATGAGGAGGATGCTCGGGAACAGAGGCCGAAGGCGGTGGCGGCGAAGGGGCAGATGGGGAAAATCAATTCGCAAGTGACGGTGGAGGCCGTGAATGCAGATGTAAACGCTGGAAACATTGAAGATTTGCTCGATGGCGTAGATTTAGTTCTGGATGCGACGGACAACTTTGAGACGCGGTTCTTGTTGAACGACTTTGCGGTGGAGCAAGGGGTGCCGTGGATTTATGGGGCGGCGGTGGGGAGTTATGGGTTGTCTTTTCCGATTTTGCCAGGGATAGGGCCTTGTTTGCGGTGCGTATATCCGGAGGCGCCTCAAGGAGCGCAGCCGACTTGCGAGACGGCTGGGGTGTTGAATGCGATCACGAGTATGGTGGCTGGGTGGCAGGTGGCTCTGGCGACCAAGTTGATTGTGAGCGGTGCGGCCAGTTTGCCACAGAAGCTGGCCACGTTTGAGCTTTGGGATTTTGAGGTGAGGCAGGTGGGGATCACGGTGGATACGGGGTGTCCGTGCTGCCAGGGGCGGGGGTTTGAGGCGCTGAATGGGCGATCGCGGGCGCCGATCAGTTTGTGCGGGCGCAATGCGGTGCAGATTCACGAGCGGCAAGCGGCGCTGGATTTGGTGGGTTTGGAAGAGGAACTGAAAGGTCTTGGAGATGTGCGGCGGAACGAGTTTGCTTTGCGGTTTCAGCCGAATGCGCAGTATGAGCTGACGATCTTCCCGGATGGGCGGGCGATTATCAAGGGTACGCAGGATGTTGGTGTGGCGCGCAGCTTGTACTCCCGTTACTTGGGACGTTAACGTACTGAGGTGACAAAGAGCGCCATCTAAGGTGGAACCCGACTCTCCAGAGGCGTGCAGAGTCTCTACAATCGGGCTAGTTCAATGCATCCCAAGCCAGTCGTCAGCAAAGCGCAATATACGGAAGCCGAAGCCGCCCAGCAGTTGGGGATCCCGGTTGAGGATTTACGAACGTTGATTCGGCGACACATTGTGGTGGAAGAGAGCGATGCCACGAATGCGCCGATGACGACGTTTCAGCCTTCGGATTTGCTGGTTTTGCGGTTGCTTGCGAAAAGTCAGATCCCAGCGGCGGTCTAACCGGAATACAATTTAAGGACCATGGCAAAACTTGGATTCCTTGGATTGGGGATTATGGGCTACCCTATGGCCCGTCATTTGATTGAGGCTGGGCATGATGTGGCGTTGTGGTCACACTCGGGTGCCAAAGCTCAGAAGCTGGCAGCAGAAAAAGGCGGGAAAGCTTGTGCGACGGCGGCAGAAGTTGGGGCTCATGCGGATTGCATCTTTTATTGTGTAGGCGATTCGGCAATGAGTGTCGAACTTTGCGCGGAATTGCTCAAAGGTGCGAAGCCGGGGACTGTAATCGTAGATGCGTCGACGGTTGCGCCTTCCGCGTCGCGAAAGATGAGCGAAGCTTGTGCAGCCAAAGGGGTGCATTTCCTGGATGCGCCTTGCACGGGATCGCGGCCTGGGGCCGAGAGCGGGAACCTGACGTTCATGATCGGCGGGGACAAGGAAGTGTTCGAGCGGGTGAAGCCGTATTTCGAGCCGATGGGGAAGAAACTGTATTACTGCGGCGGTGCTGGATTGGGACTGCAGGCGAAGCTGACGCAGAACCTGGTTTTGTCGAATTTGTTGAATGCCTTTAATGAAGGGTTGGTTTTGTCGACGAAGGCTGGGGTGGATCCGGAGTTGATGCTGGAAATCCTGGATAACTCGGCGGCAAAGTCAGGATTGATTTCTTTTAAGGCACCGTACGTGTTTCGACGTGACTTTGCGACCAACTTCTCTGTGAAGTGGATGCACAAGGATATTGGGTTGATGTTGGAGAGCTCGGCTGAGCTTGGTGTGCCACTTCCATTAACGGGATTAACGCGACAGATGTTTCAGGCAGCGATCGCGACTGGGCACGGAGAAGAGGATATCTGTTCTACAATCAAGGTCTTAGAGGGATTGGCCGGGGTCGAGGTGAAAGCTAAAGAAAAATGAACAAGGGTTCATCTATTATTTTTTGTAGAAATCTATTGCAATTCCAAAAAGAGTATTCTAGTATTGGAATTAAGCCGGGGAGCTCTTAACTCCCACCAAAGCGAGACTAACCTCAGAAAGACCCCTGAAGCAACTTTAGCTCCCCGGCGCCCTTTGGGTCTTCCCTCCTTCTCCTTCCCAATCCAAACCATTTTTTAGCGAACGCTGATTTCTATCGTGCCTTTTAGCGGTGTGTCCGCAGCATCGATGCGGATTTGGTTTCTGCCTGCTGCGAGGTCACGCGGCAACTGAAGGTTTATTTGTGTTGCTCCAGCGACGAGGCCTGGGGCTGAGACGGCATAGAGGATTTGCGCCTGGGTTTCGTTGATGGTGGCGCGTATGGTTGCTGTGTGACCGACGGCGGCTGGGAGGATTGCTCCGTCGGTTGCCTGGGTTTCGAGGCGGCCGAAGCCGGTGCCATAGAGGATGAGGATGGAGCCGGAGGGGGCTGGGTTGTTGGGGCTGTTGAGTGTGCCGTCCTGGTTGAGGATTGCGTTGTTGAAGATGCCAGGTGCAGTTGCAGAGACAGGCATGGTGAAGGCTCCGGTGCGGCGACCCTGGTAGGAGACTTCGAGAGTGACGCCTGTTTTGGTTGCGACGTTGAACGGGACAATTGCGGCGACCTGGCGGAGTGAGGTGTAGATGATGGGGACGGGCTGGTTGTCGATGAGGACTTGGGTGCCTTGCCATTCAGTGGGGAATCGGTTGCTGGTGAGAGGTGCTGATGTGAGTTGAGCGGGGCCGAGGTTGTCGCCGAACAAGACGATGATTTCACCTGGGCTGAGAGGGCCGGTGCGGAAGCTGGCTGCGTTGGTAGTGCCAGAGTAGGTGAGAGAGGCAGGCAAAATGAGACGTGAAAGGGCCGTGCGGAGTTGCAGGTAAACGGGCATGACTCTCGAGAGTTGGTCGTTCGCAGCGAGGACGCCGGTGAGATTGCGGGTGTAATCAACCCAGGGGCTGAAGCCGAAGGCGCCCTGGGAGCTCATCTCGATGCTGGGCTGTTGCGGATTGGGAGTGAGCCAGCCACCAACGCCGTAGCGAGTTTGTGTGAATCCCGGGACGCTGAGATATGGGGAGGAGGCAATGCGCGCGGCGGCAGTTTGGTCGGAGCGCATTTGTTCGATTGAGTCTGGGAGCAGGATGCGTCGGCCTTCGAAGACGCCTGCGTTGAGGATCATCTGGACGAAGCGTGAATAGTCTGTCGCTGTTGAAGTGTAGCCGCCGGCGATGAGTGGGTTGTTATCGAGGAAGGGGAGTGAGGTGCGCGTTCTTTGCATGCCGAGGGGCTGGAAGATTTTGTCGTTGATCCACTTGGACCATTGAGTGTCTGTGGCGACTTCGATCATGCGGCCTGCGGGCTGCATCGAGAGGGAGCCGTAGGCGAACTGAGTGCCTGGCGTGGAGATGAGGGGGATGCGCGAAATGTCGTCAACGCAACGGCCGAGGGTGGTGAGAGGGTTGATGAGGCAGGCGGTTTCGGGATTTTGGGCGGCGTTGAGAGCGGTCTCGGGAGGGAAGCCTGCGGTGTGGCTGAAGGCTTGCCTGAGGGTGATGGCGGCTTTGTCACCCGTGAAGGAAGGGATAAAGCGGGAGAGGCGGTCGTCGAGAGTGACATTGCCGTTGTCGATGGCGGCCATGACGGCTGCGCCGGAGAGCCATTTGGAGGCGGAAGCGATGGGGATGGTGCGGTTGTTGTCGAAGCCGGCAAAAGTCTTGTCGTAGAGGACGCGCCCGTTTTGGGTGAGGATGAGGCCCAGGCCGCCGTTGATGTTGGCGGCTCCGGTGGAGAGGATGCGGTCGATTTCGGA
The DNA here is from genome assembly GCA_016870995.1 of Acidobacteriota bacterium. Classification (GTDB taxonomy): domain Bacteria; phylum Acidobacteriota; class Terriglobia; order Bryobacterales; family Bryobacteraceae; genus Bryobacter. Next base: position 32,106 of record VFZU01000024.1, on the reverse strand, counting down.
GAAGTCGTAGGTGGTTTGGGCGTTGATGTGTAGCGTGAGGATCAGGCTGAGGATGATGCGAGCCAGCATGTCTTATGGAAACCACATTGCGGGGGCAAGTTGCTCGGTGTGAGAATGGGGACATGGAACGGGTGAGGATGGATAAGTGGCTGTGGGCGGCGCGATTTTTCAAGACGCGGGCGATTGCAGGGGAGGCTTGTGATATGGGGCGGATTGAGTGTGGTGAGGTGGTGTGCAAGGCGTCGCGAGATGTGAAGGTGGGGGATGTTTTGCGGGTTCGGACCGGGGGGAATGAGTATGAGGTGGAGGTGCTGATCGCAGGGGATGTGAGGGGATCAGGGGCCGTTGCAGCAACGATGTATCGCGAGACGCTGGAGAGTGTGGCGCGGAGGGTGAAGATCGGGGCCGAGCGGAGGGCGATGCAGGAGATGGGTGGGTGGCAGGAGTCCCATCGGCCGACGAAGCGGGATCGGCGGGATATTAACCGGTTGCGGGGGCGGTGAGGTTCTCGGCGGCGAGGCCGAAGCTGAGGGTCATGCCGGCACCGCCGGGGCTGGTGAAGATGCGGACGCCTTCGCATGGAGTGATATCGACCCAGTCAGTCTTGGGGTGCTTGGCGTAGACGCCGTACCAGCGCTCGGCAATTGAGTTGTCGGGGAAGGTGGCGAAGAGCTTGAGGTAGTCGAGGATGAGTTGGTCGATGAAGTCCTTGTTGAAGGGCTCGACGGTGAGGCCGTATTCGTGGGAGTCGCCGATGGTGATGGCGTTGTCCACTGTGGAACTGGCCATGACGTGGATGCCCCATTTGACGTATTCGGGGAGTTCGGTGTGGATGCGTTCGCTGAGTTGGGGAAGGCTGGGGCAGATTTGGAAGCTCTTGTAGTGGATTAGTGTAAGGCCGGCGGCGAGGCTGGGGCCGAGGTGCCAGCCTTGTGGTTGCGGCGGAGTGCGGAGCATTTGGAGTTTCACTCTGGTGATGCCACTTGCTTGGAGGAGTTCGGGGTAGAGGGTTTCGAAGTCTTCGCCGGAGCAGATGTAGATTTTGGGAGCGGTGAACTGGCCTTTGCCTGTTTGGACGCGACCTGTTGTGGCGCTGGTGACTGCAGTCTGATAGAGGAAGGTAACGTTGAAGTTTTCCGCGAGGAAGCCCGGGAGAGTGGCGAGGGCCTGGCGGGGATCGACGGTGACCTCGGTGTCAGACCAGAGAGCGCCCTGGAGGTTGGTTGGGTTGAGGGCCTTGCTGCGATGGGTGGCTTCTTCGGGGGTGAGCCATTGGACTTGATAGCCGTGGGTGGGGGCGAGTTGGGCGAACTCTTTGAGGACCGTGGTTTCGTCGTCGCGGTAGGCAGCGTGAAGGCAGCCGGGAATCTGGTGGGCGATGCCGGCGGCGTTGAGAAATTCGAGCCAGAGTTTGCGGCTGTTGAGGGCCGTCTGGAGGCGGTGGCCAGCGGGTTGGCCGATGGGCCAAAGCATGCCGAAGTTGCGGATGCTGGCGCCGAGGGGGCGGGGGTAACGATCGAAAACCGCGACGCGCTTGCCCTGGCGAGCAGCGACAGAGGCATGGGCGAGGCCGACGATGCCCGAGCCGACAATGATGAGATCGAAATCGGTGTTCATGGGGCTGTGACCTTTGCAAGATAGCATGGCGGTATGCGTTTCTTGAGCTTAATGCTGTTGTGCGCCGCGCTGTTTGGACAGCGGGTGATGGTGATCGGGATAGATGGGTTATCGACGGCTGCGTTTGAGAAGGCGAAGTTGCCAAACTTGAAGGCGTTGCAGGGGAGAGGGGCCTGGACGTTGAAGGCGCGCGGAGTGTTGCCGACGGTGTCGAGCCCGAACTGGGGCAGCATGTTGATGGGAGCGGGGCCGGAGCAGCACGGGGTGACTTCGAATGAGTGGCAACGGGACAAGTATGAGATTGAGCCTTTGTGCCAGGGGCCGGAGGGGATTTATCCAAATGTGTTCGGGGTGTTGAAAGCGGCGAAGCCATCGCTACATTTGGCGGCGATTTATGACTGGGATGGGTTTGGTAGATTGTTTGACCGGAAGGCGGCGACGCATGCGGTGCATGTGCTGAAGAGTGAGAAGACGACCGAGGCGGCGATTGCTTATTGGAAGGAGAAGAAGCCGGACTTCTTGTTTGTGCATTTAGACGATGTGGATCATGCGGGGCATGAGCACGCATGGGAGAGCGCGAAGTATTTCGAGGAAGCAGGCCGCATTGATGGGCTGGTGGGGCGGTTGGTGGCTGCTGCCGAAGGGGCGATGGTGATCGTGGTGTCTGATCACGGCGGGACTTTGAAGAAGCATGGGAATGCGAATATGAACGACTTGCAGGTTCCCGTGATTCTCGTTGGGCCGAAGGTAAAGGCCGGGGAGATCCGCAAGGCGGTGAACCTTTATGACGTAGCGCCGACGGTGGCGGCGGCGCTCGGTGTCAAGCCAGATGCGTGCTGGATTGGCAAGCCGCTGCTCTAGTGTTTTCGCGTTGCCGATGGCGTTCAAGCTGCAATTTTGGCCTGCTTGTTAGCATGGTTTAGTGAGTACGAAGCTAACGGTTTTGGGGTCAACGGGCTCCATTGGTGTGAATACGCTGGATGTGGTGAGGCGTTGGGATGGGCGGTATGGCGTGCATGCGCTGGTGGCGGGTGGAAATGTCTCTTTGCTGGCACAGCAGATTGCGGAGTTTCGGCCGGAGCTGGCTGTGGTGGCAGATGAGGGTGCGCGAGAGCGGTTAGTGGGTGAGCTTGAGAAGAGTGGTTTGGGGCGAGATGAGTGGCCGCAGTTGGAGCACGGTGCGGCGGGGAGATTGATGGCGTCGACGGCTCCGGAGGTGGAGTTTGTGTTGTCGGCGATCGTAGGAGTGGCGGGGCTTGAGGCTACTTATGAAGCGGTGAGGTTGGGCAAGCGAATTGGTTTGGCAAATAAGGAAGTGCTGGTGTCGGGTGGGGAGTTGGTGATGGCGGCGACGCGGAAGGCGGGGACGGAATTGTTGCCTGTCGATAGCGAGCATAATGGGGCGCATCAGTGTCTGAGGGCGGGGAAGCGGGCCGAGGCCGTGAAGTTGATTTTGACGGCGTCCGGTGGGCCGTTCCGTAAGACTCCGAAAGAGGAGTTGGCGAGTGTGACGCCGGAGCAGGCGTTGAACCATCCGACCTGGAAGATGGGGCCGCGGATTACGATCGATTCGGCGACCCTGATGAACAAGGGGTTTGAGGTGATTGAGGCGTGCTGGTTGTTTGATTTCACCGCGGATGAGGTGGAAGTGGTGGTGCATCCGCAATCGAAGGTGCATGCGATGGTGGAGTTTAATGATGGCAGTGTGATCACGCAGGTGTGTGCGACGGATATGCGGATGCCGATCCAGTATGCGCTGACGTATCCAGAGCGGGCGGATGCGCCGGTGCCGAAGTTGCGCTGGGATGAAGTGCATCAGTGGGACTTTCATCCGCCGGATTGGGAGAAGTTTCCGTTGCTTGGGTTGGCATATCAGGCGATACGGGCTGGAGGGAGTGCGGGGTGTACGTTGAATGCCGCCGATGAGGTGGCGGTAGAGGCTTTTCTGAAGGGGCAGATTCCGTTCCTGGGAATTGCCGCCACGGTGGCCGAGACGCTGGAGCGAGTGGGCGTGTCGCATCCGGCCACAGTGGCGGAGTTGCTTGAGGTGGATCGTCGATCGCGCGAAGTGGCTACTTCTTTTCTTTCGCGATCAGCGTCTTGATCTCGGCTGGGGGCTCAAGTTGGGCGTCTTCGATCGCGGTGTCGTAGAGGATTTCCTTGACCTTGCTCGCAATCTTCTGCGGCCCGACCTGCTGGTTGGAGACGTGTGGAAGGAGGAAGGGGCCGACTTTGCGGTATTCAGAAACGGTGACTTCCATGGGGATTTCACCCATTTGGGTGACGAGAGTCATGCGTGTGCGATAGACGAGACCGGAATCCTTGAGGATCCAGGAGGTCTCGGGTTTGCCGCCGTCCTTGGGCGTTGAGACGATGCGGTAGCAGACCTGGCCGTCGACGGTTTCTTCGGCTTCCGTTGTGACCGAGGCGTAGTATTTGCACCAATCTGCAGCGGCACGGATATCGGTGAGGCGGAGCATCATGCTGCGCTCGGCTCCGGTGACGAGGCGCTGGCCTTGTATGGCGGAGGATTCCCAGACGTTGCCGTCCCAATTGCCGCTGAACATCTTGCCGAGGCCGGTAAGCTCCATGGTGGTGTGAGCTCGGTTGGGGTAGACATTCAGAGAGGTATTGGTGCCTTTGATGCCAGCACCCACGAACTCAATTTCGGTACGGGTAATTTGCGACTTGAGTTGTGAGTAGGCAGCCTTGCCACCTGTGGCTTCAACGAAGCGGTCCAAGAGAGTTTCCGCTGTCGGGAGGTCGGCGGCCTTGAGAAGGGACGCGAGGAGAAGGAGTGTGATGCGCATTTTGGTTATTCCTTTGCTTCAATCCATGTACGTGCGGCGGTGAGGGCCGGGTCCATTTGTTTTGTGAGTTGTTGACGGGTGGGTTCGATGAGGACATCGGGTACTACGCCGAGCCCTTCGATGTGTATTCCACCCGCAGTGATGTAGTCGGCGGTGGTGTACTGGAAACCGTCGCCCGTGGGGAGCTTTTCAATTGCAGAAGGGAGGGCCATGCCGGCTGAGGTTTGGCCGAAGACTTTGGCCCGGTGGATGTCCTGGAGACCCGCAGCGAGGAACTCGGCGGTGGAGGCAGAGCCAGAGTTGATGAGGACGGCGACCTTGCCGAGGAAGGGCTCGGGGCGGGGGTTTGCGATGAGTTGGAGTTTGGTTTGGCGCAGGTAGAGCGTGCCGAGGGTAACTGACTTGTCGATGAACCAGCCGGTGACGGCTGTGGCGAGTGCGCCGATTCCGCCCGGGTTATCGCGGAGATCTATGATGATGCCGCGGCACTTGTTGCAGGCGGTGGTGGCTTGCTTGAAGAGGTCCTGGAGGGCTTCTGGATCGAAGAAGCTTGAGATGCGGACATAGCCGGATTGGGAGCCGAGTTGTTCGAAGTGGAAGTCGAGCGGGATTGCCGGCAGGTGGCCGAACTGAGCGAGGCGGCTGGTGGGCTTGGTGAGTTCGACTTTGTGCGAGGCGACCTTGCCTTGATCGTCTTCGAGGAGGAGCTCGAGGGTTTCGCCCGGGAGGCCTCCAAGCATGTTGCGGACGGCGAGGCGTTTCAGCGTCGGAGTGGTGGCGCGGGCGATGCGCTCGCGGACGCGGCGGCCATTGACTTCGCGAATGACCGCGCCGGCGTGGGCAGTGTTAGCGAGGATGGCGTCGCCACCGATGATCTCGAACTTGAGGCCGGATTGGCCATCAAGGCGGGGCGCGTCGAGGTCGCGATAGGCCTCGGCGGGGGTGATGCCGACGTGTGAGTGGCCGAGCTTTGCGAGCAGCGCTTCTGTATGTTTGCGGGCTTTTTCTTTGCTGGTTGACGCCGCGACTTTGGGGCGGAGTTCTTCGCGAGCGGCGTTCCAATCGATGCCGTTCAGATTGGGGTCGAAGTGTTTCTCGTTGATGGTCCGCCAGACTTGGTCGAAGCTATCGAGCGAGAGCTGGATGTTGGTTTGAGAATGGGCGCAGAGTATGAGCAGTGCGCCGAGACACACGTATCGTATAGTGCGTGACATGTTGTGTTCCTTTAGCGGGTTTTGGCTTCGAGTTGTTCTATGAGTTTTTCAACGCTGGCTCGGCTGGAACCGGTGAGAGCGTTGAGGGATTGCCGGGCCAGAGAGAGCGATTGGCTGGCCTCGGTGAGTTTGCCATCGGCGATGAGGACGGCGGATTCAGAGAGAGCCACAGAGTCTTTCGTGAGAAAGCCTGGTTTTGCGGCCTTGAGATGATCGCGGGCGCGTGGCAAGTCTGGCTCGAAATGGGAGTAGAACAATGCGGCGCTGCTGTGAAGAATGGGACGTGCGGCTGCGGGCAGCTCTTCGGCGTGAGTGAGCGCGAGGTTTAGCCAGTGGCGGGCCTGGTCGAATTCGTTGCGGTCGAGGTGGTAGGTGTGGCGCGTCTACATGGCGAGGATGCTGTCCAAAGAGGGTTGCGTGTCGGTTGTGGTGGCTTCGATCAGCTGAGCGGGCCATTCGCGGGGACGCAGGTTGAGCGACATGGAACCGAGCAGGGCGTTCGCGACCCAACGGTCGCCTTCAGGGCTGCGGCGCAGAAGTTGGAGGAGGCGCGAGCCATCGTTGACGAAGCCTGCATTGCCAATCGGGAGCATGGTCGCCAGGGCGATGCAGAAGGAGCCGATAGCAAAGATCATGAAAGCTGCCGCGAGATGTTGGTTGCGTGGCCAGAGCCAGATGGCGGGAAGTGCGGCGAGTGTGCCGAGCAGGGAAGCGATGGGGCCACCCGCGACGACCCGCAGCATTTGCTTGCGGAGTGTTTCGGTGTCGGCGAGTGCTTCCGGAGAAGGGAGCGAAGCGGCGATGCCACCCCAGAGAGAAGGGGTTCGATTGAAGGCGAATTCAAGGCGATCGCCGGAACGGTTGATGCGCAATGGGCCGACCGCGAACAAGTGCATGCGGAACCCGGAGAGAGAGCCGCCGATGACGTGACCGAGCTCGTGAAAAGCCAGAATCAGCCATGTGACAAGAATTGCGATCGGGATGATGGAGAGGCCAATGTTGAGACTGCCTGTAGAGCTTTTGAGCAGCTTCCCAAAGAGGTAGCCGATGCCCAAGCCAATGATGGCGAAGATGAGGACAGAGGCGATGGAATGGTATTTCTTGGGCATGGGTTGTTAAGACTCCTTGCGGTTGACGACTCAGCGAGCGGCTTCGATCTGCAGTGCGGTGAGTGTCAGGAGGAAGAGGGTTTGGCCCAGCGGCATGAGAGGGTTCGGGTTGAGCAGGTAAGAAGCGAGGTCGAACCAGTTCTGGGGTCTTGTGGCGCTGTAGCCGGCAATCATGCCGAGGATCATCATGCCAATCGTACTAGCCCAAAATTGATCGAAGATGGTGGAGAGCCAGACGGCCATTACATAGAAGAAGAAGGCTACGACCAGCGCGTTGGGCAAGTAGTTCCAGGCATGGATCGAGTCGAGAGCGATATTGAAGCTGGGGGCGCGTAAATGGCTACGGCAAATGTGGTGATCGCAAGCAGAAAGAGCAGGGCGGCACCCGTGAGGGCGCGGGTGGCCATGAGGCGGGTGCGAGAGGCTGGCATGGAGAGCAGGAAGCTCATCGAGCCGTGGAAGCCATGAGCCATGCCCATGGAGGTTTGAGCATTGATGCCAGATCCGGCGAGGATCTTGGCAGAGACCGGGAGGAGCAAGCCGCCGTAAGCGAGGATGAATACCGCCCAGATCTTCTGGCCCAGCTGTTGCGGAGTGATCGCTTTGAACCTCACGTTGAATTGAGGAGCGAAGTAGAGGAATATGAGTGCAAGGATGTAGATGGCCAGGAAGACAGCGAGGGCGAATCGGAAGCGGACTTTGGTCCAGGATTTAAGCCAGAGCATCGTGACTCCTTACAAGATCGACGAACATTTCACGAAGGGGAACGGGGTGGGCGGCGATATCGAAGGCACCGAAGTCGCGGGCGAGACTCAGGATCTGGTCTGTGTTCTCGTCTGTGAAGATGCTGATTGAGAGACCGCTCTGCCGGAGGCTGCCCAGCTTTTGAAGTTGAGCGAGTTGATCGGGGGTGGCCTCGAGACCGAATTGGATGCGGCGCGTTGCGGAGCGCAGGTCGTCGAGAGGGCCTTGTTTGAGACAAACGCGCTTGTGGACGAGGCAGAGATGGTCGGCGATCTGCTCGACTTCTTCGATGCGGTGAGAGCAGATGAGGACTGTGATGCCTTGTTCGGCCACCAGCATCGTAAGGGCTTGCAGAGCATCTTCGCTGGCGAGAGCGTCGAGACCGTCGGTGGGTTCGTCGAGGATGAGCAACTCCGCGCCGCGGGCGATCGCGAGGAGCATATGGAGCTTGGTAAGCGTGCCCTTTGAGAGCTTGGTGACCTTGCGGTCGAGCGGGATCTCGAAGCGTTGCGCGTAGGTGGCTTCGAGGTCCTTGTTTCAGTTGGGATAAAAGCCCATGGTGAAGCGGATGACTTCACTTGCTGTCATATAAGGGAAGAGGTCTTTGCGCTCTGGTACGAAGGCGGTGCGTGAGCGGATCAGCCGGTTTTGCTCGGGGTCGAGCGCGTTGAGGCCGAGGGCTTTGGCAGTGCCAGAGGTTGGCTTGGCCATGCCGAGGAGGATGCGGAGAGTGGTTGTCTTGCCGGCACCGTTGAGGCCGATGAGGCCGCAGAGGGAGCCTTGCGGGACGTTGATCGTCATGCCGCGGAGGGCTTCGACCTTGGGGTAGTGTTTGGTGAGAGCCACGGTCTCGATGGCGAGGTTCTGCTTCATTTGGAGACTCTTGCGGCGACGGCGGCGTCGATGAGGCGCTCGACGGTTTTCTTAACGATGGGACGGGCGGTTTGCATACGGTCGGTCACCCCCTTGGTGTTGAGGTTTTCGCTGACAAAGGCGCCGGCTCCCTGGCGGAGTTCGACGAGGCCTTCGTGTTCAAGCTCGCGATAGGCCTTGGCGACTGTCTTGGGGTTCATCACCATGGTTTCCGCGAGCTTGCGAATGCCGGGGAGTTGATCGCCCGACCGGAGAACGCCGTTTTCGATGGCGTGCTTGACCTTCTCCATGATCTGGAGGTTGATGGGCATGCCGGAGTTCGGATTGAGTCGGAAGATCACAGCGTTCTACTGTGATAGTTGACTAGTACAGTGACACAATCAAGAGCTTTCATCTCGAATTTTTTGGCGGAGGTGGTACTCTCACAACAATGAACTTGGCAGCTGGGCTTGTCGGTGCCTTGGCAGTAGGGTTTCTGCTCCGTTTTGTAGTTGCACTGGATCCAAGTTGGTGGCTGGTGTGGATTGTCCCCGCATTGCTGTTGGTGCTGGTGAATATTGCGTCGGAGCGTTCGTGGCGGTGGTTGACGTTGGCTGCTGCCCAAATCGCGACGAGTAGCAACGCATCCTATTTTCTGACCGTGATGTCTGCGCCGGCCGTGCTGCTGGTTGTGGTTGGGCAGGCGCTGATTTGGATGTTTGTAGTGTCGGAATCGAGACGGGCCTTGCGACGTTGGGATACGGCGTGGGTTGCGTTTGCCTACCCGGTGTTCTGGGTAGCTGTTGATACCTTGATGGCGAGGTTCTTGCCAGATGGGAATTGGGGCAGTCTTGCTTATACACAAGCCGAAGTGCCAGTGCTGATGCAGGTTGCGTCTTTGTTTGGAGTGGCGGGAGTGTTGTTTCCGCTAGCGCTTGTTCCTTCGGCTATCGTGACGGCGATGCTGCCGGGGCGGAGCACGAAGGGCAGGATCGCGATGCTTGGGGCGACTGTGCTGATTGTGGGCGCTGTGGTGCTTTATGGGGTTGTGCGGTTTGAAGGGGCCAAGCAGGGAGGGACGGCGAGACGATTTGGTCTTGCCGCGATTGACGATGCGATAGGGCTGGAGGCGAAGGCTCCTTACGTGAATGCGATTCGTGGGGAGTATCAAAAGCTGATCGGCGCGCTGGCCAAGGAGGGTGCGCGGGTAGTAGTTTTGCCGGAAAAAATTGCCGTTGCTTCTGAGGCTGCTGCTGCGGATTGGCAAAGTCAATTTGCCGGCCAAGCGAAGGAGCACGCCGTATGGTTGAGCGCTGGTCTTGCGTTTCAAACTCAGGCTGGCATCTTGAATGAAGCTTGGTTGTTCAGCCCGGAAGGTAAGCTAGAGGCGCGCTACCAGAAACAGTTTATGGCGCCGCCCGAACGTGGTTACTTGCGTGGGAAGGAATCTTTGGTGCGGGACATCGACGGCGTTCGCTATGGAATTGCAATCCGCAAGGATATGCATTTCGCTTCTCTTGGCCGCGCGTATCGAATGCGGGACGCGGCGGTGATAGTTGTGCCGGCTTGGGACTTTGGTGCCGATGGGCAGCTTGCCGCGAGGATGACCGCTGTGCGAGGAATCGAGAACGGCTACATGGTGGTGCGGACAGCGCGGGAAGGCCGATTGACCATTACAGATGCCTATGGGCGAATTGTGGCGGAGCAGTTGAGCTCTTCGATGCCGGGGCAAAAATTGCGATTGGATGTCGCAGTGCCTGCGCCGATGGCTACACTGTACACAGCGATTGGAGATGCTTTGGGGTGGGATTGCGTTACTTGCGCCGTATTGTTGGGGTGGCGTACTCGTGTGGGAACTTCCAAGTCGATGGTGGCTAACGCTGCCGATTGACGCCTTCGCTATACACTGAGGGTAGAACATGGAATTCCTAAACAGCGTTTTTTGGCTGCTCATATTGCTGGGCGTGATGATCATCATCCACGAGCTGGGGCATTATTGGGCGGCCCTACTCTGCAACGTAAAGGTGGAGCAGTTCTCGTTGGGTTTTGGGCCTAGGTTATTTGGGTTCAAGATCGGGGAGACGGATTTCCGGTTCTCGGCAATTCTGTTCGGCGGGTATGTGAAGATGCTGGGGCAAGATGATTTGACCGTCGACCCAGGGACAAACCCGGACCCGCGAAGCTTTATGAACAAGCCGCGGTGGCAGCGGTTGTTCATCATTGCGGCAGGGCCAGCGATGAATATTATTCTGGCGGTGGTGCTGCTCGCGGGATTGTTCATGTATAAGTTCCCGAAGGTGATGAACGCGGATGGTCCGGCTGTGGTGGGGCATGTAGAGAAGGGCTCGCCGGCGGCGCAAGCAGGAGTGCTCGAAGGCGATACGATCCTGGCGTTCGATGGTGTGAAGAACCCGACCTGGGAAGACGTGGTGGTGAAAGAACTGACCGGAGCAGGGAAGGTGTTTCCGCTTGAGGTGAAGCGCGGGGAGTCGACGCTGAACTTGAATGTCACTCCGAAGACGGATGAAAAGACGCAAGTGGGTTATGCGGGATGGAGAGAGCAGAGCGAGATTCGGATCAAGTACATCCTGAAGGGATTCGACGCCGAGAAGGTGGGGCTGATGCCTGGAGATGTGGTGATCAGCGTCAACAATGTTCCAGTGCGAAGTCTGACGAAGCTGGTTGAGATTGTGCGCGAGAGCAATGGCAAGGCTGTGGAGCTGATTTATGAGCGGGCCAATGTGCGCAACAAGGTGGGGGTGCAGCCTAAGTTTAACGAGGCCGAGAAGCGTTGGATGATCGGGATTCAACTGGAACCGAAGTATGTGGTGGTGGCACTTGGGCCTGTGGAGGCATTGCAGCAGAGCTTTAAGTACAACCTGCGTGGCGCGACGATGATCTTCGATTACCTGAAGGGCGTAGTGCAGATGCGGTTGTCGCCGAAGCAATTTGAAGGACCCGTGGGAATTGCGCGGATGGCGGCAGATGCGGCGAAGGAAGGCGTTGGGGATTTTGTGTCGCTGATGTCGATGGTGAGCTTGAATCTGGCGATCTTCAATTTGCTGCCGATTCCGGTGCTTGATGGTGGCGGGATCCTGGTGCTGCTGGTGGAGATGGTGCGGCGGCGGGGTTTGTCGCTGCAATTGAAGGAGCGCGTGCTGCAGGTAGGGCTGGCGTTCTTGCTGATGATGGTGGTGTTTGTTCTGTACAACGACATCTCAAAGGCAGTGACACCGAAGGGCTGACTGAACGATATGAGAACGCAATTGTTGTTGGCGGCGGGGGCGTTTGCCGGTGTCGGCATGTTGGTAGCCCCGGGGCTTTGGGTGATGGGCAAGAAGAAGGCAGCGATTCTGGTGGGTGTGCTGCTGCTGGCGGCGTCAGGGCTCGTGATGCTCTATGCGGGGCAGTTGCTCGCTAGCGGGCAGCGGTAGTTCGATCAGGCGGAGGAAGGGGATCTCGACGATGAGATTGTCCCAATGCTCGGGTTCTGTTGCGGCGGAGGCGAGTGCGAGCCATGTGGCAGCTTCGGAGATCGGCGTCGTGGAGTCGAGAAGGAAGACGCCTGGGCTGAAGGCACCGGTGGCGAGGTATTCGTAGAAGTCTCTGGTGAGGGTGAGGATGTCGTGGGTGAGAAGGATGCGATCCTGCTCGGCGGCGAAGGCAAGGAGCGCTTTATTGTTCATGCCTTCGATGCGGGCTTTGGCGGCGGAGAGGATGTCGAGGTTGGCGCCTCTGCGGTGGCAGGCGGTGAGCAGATGGTGGTTGAGAGAGACGTCCGCGAGAAGATGTAGCATTTACTTGCGCTGGGATTGCTGCTTGTAGTTTTCGAGCATAATGTCGAGCTTGGAGGGGTTGGGGTTGGCCGTGCGGAAGTCCTGCCAGGCTTTGCGGGTTTGCCAGGAGCCGTCTTCGATGGCGTGCCGGTTGCCGAGGTAGAAGGCGATTGCGCCGTGGATCTGCTCGAGGGAGAGAGTGGGGAAGCTGAAGTGGATCTCTTCAGGAGAAGCGCCGTTTTCGTACTCGGTAACGAGTAAGTAGAGGGGGAGTCTGCTGCCGGAGATGTAGAGGACTTCCTCGCGGAGTTCAACGTAGTCTTTGGGCATGGCGGTAAGCCCATGATAGCCTTGGCTGCGTGGAATTGTCTGATATCGTCGCGCTGGCTGCACTTGCTGGTTTCGGGTTGGTCGTCTATCTGGGCTTTGCGGTTTTGCTGCTCAAGAAGCCGAATCCATCCCTCAAAATGATTCGCCTAATGCTACTGCTGTCGATCGGGATGGCGATGGCAGGGATTGGAATTAGAGCGTGGGTGAAGATGAAGGGGCCGCCGGATTTCGCCACAATGACGCCTGGGCCTGCGCAAGGTGTCGAGAGCATCACGCAAGTAGTAGAGTTCCCGGTGAACGATACCTCTTCGACGCACGTGGTGGAGCTGACTCCGATGGCATTGCAAATCGCGATCGGGACGGCGCGGATCGTTGATCGCGTGTACGATCCAGAGGGCAAAGTGTTGAGCGAGGGTACGCAGATTGCCACAGGCGGGGAGGGGAAAGAATATCAGACTTTGCGGTTTTCTCTTGATGCTGCCATGGCTGGCTCGCACAAGCTGTTTGTCGAGATTCCGAAGGGGGTGGATCAAGTGCGTGTGGTGGTGAAGGAGGTGCGGTAGTAAAGCAATGGACATCGGGAACGTGATTCTGTTGGCTGTGATGGCGGCGTTGCTGGCAATCCTGTATTTGGGCAGTTCTGTGATGGCGATCCGGCATCAGAAGCCGCAGCTGAAAACGACTGGGACTATGTTGTGTTTGGGCGGTGCGGCGGTTTGGGTGATGGTGTTGTTCGCGGCGCTTTCGAATGGAGTGGCACCTCCTTTTCGAGAGCGCATTGCAGGAGCGGAGAAGAGTGGGAAACCAGTGATCCGGGAAGTGCAGTATGAAGTGTTGAATCGCGAGATTTCGCATCTCGTGGAGGTTCGGCTGGCGAATTATGCGGATCACCCGCCGGAGGGGATGCTGATGGTTCGATACAAAGTTTATGATGCGACGGGCGCGATGATTGTGGATGGCGATGATAGTGTCGGGGTCAAGAATGGGTTACTTTGGAACCCGGCTCGTTTCGGGTTTCATCCCGTGAGAAGTGGGATGCACAAGATTCTGATTGAGGTGCCGGCTGGGGTGGCGGCTGCGGAGATTCTGATTGAAGAGAGCCGGGACTGAAGCGACTTCGAAGGGTTGCTTGAGTAACAGGTGCTCCTTAATGAGGGATTTCTACGATGCGGTCACGCCACTCCTCTTCAGTTGAAGCGGCCCAAGCAAGCAGCAGCCATTCAGAAGCAAGAGCAATGGAGGTAGTGTGATGGACTAGGAATACGCCGGGGCACCGATTGCCAGCCAATAAATAGTTGGCAAAGTGCGCGGGCATCGTCCTGTAATCATGGGTTACCAGAATACGGTTTTCGAGCTGGGCTAGCTGCAATAAATCCTGATCTGGTAGCGAGTCGATTCCAGCTCTTGCCGCAGATAGAAAATCGATGGACGGCTCTCTTCTTAGGCAAGCAGTGACGATGTGATTGTTCAAGCAAACGTCAGCGAGATATCTGATCATTCAGAACTTTGAGGAAGATTCCAGCCGGAAGGCTGCAAGCTTTGCCTTGAGATCCGGGTAGCTCGGATGAGACGCGAGAAAGGCTTGCCTATCCAAATGCGATTGCGCGATTTCAGCTTGAATTGTTGCCTTGTTGGCAAGGAAAAAGGCAATTGCTCCGAAGATCTTCTCCAGATTAAGCGAAGGATAGCTGCTGCAAATTTCCTCTGGAGTTGTGCCTTCTGTGTACGCGACGGCTATCAGATAAAGCGGAACTCTGCTTCCCAATAAGTAATGCTGGCCGTCCCGGTATTCGACATAATCTTTAGCCATTGCTTGGTCCTACTTGGAATGATAACGCCAATATCTCTGTGGGGATCTTTGGCTCAATTCCGAAAGGAAAGGAAAGCCAGGCTAGAGGCCGAGTTGGGATTTGAGGCGGTCGACGAAGTCTTCGAGGGTTTTGACGCGGGCTTCGAGTTCGTCGATGCGAGATGGGGTGGCTTGGCGGGTGGGAGCTTCCTGGAAAGTGACCTCAGGGATCGAGTCGCCGAGGAGGTGGGTCCAGCGGGCTTCTTTGGTGCCGGGGGCTTTGGGGAGTTCCTGGACGAGGGGTTCTTCTTTGCTCGAGAGGCGGCTGAGGGTGGAGAGGACGGCGTCGAGGTCTTCGAACTGGTAGAGGCTTTGGGTGCGGCCGCGGAGTTCACCGGGAGTTTGTGGGCGGCGGCAGAGGAGGACGCTGAGGATCGCGAGGTCTTTGTTGCCGAGGTTCAGTTTTTGGCCGAGACCTTGAGAATACTTGGGGACGCGGTGTTCGCGGCCAGAGTGCTCATAGGCGACACCCTTGTGGCGCATGATTTCGATCGCATTGAGGACGTCTGCCTCGACGAGCTGCATGACCGGTTCTCGGTTGTTCTTTTGGTTCGAGGCGTTGACGAGGGCGTTCAGTGAGAGCGGGTAATACTCGGGGGTGGCCATCTCTTTTTCAATCAGCGCGCCGAGGACACGTTGTTCGATGGCGTTGAGATCGAAGTGGGGCATGGGGGGTTAACCTCGCAGGTTGTGGAAGGCGGTTTCGATTTCGAGTTGAGTCGCGCGGGAAATGGGGATGAGCGGGAGGCGCGGGGGGCCACCATAGTAGCCATTGAAATCCATTGCGTACTTGAGGCCGGGGATGCCGTACTTGACGGTGACCAGAAGGGCGGCTTCGCGGATGCGGTTTTGCCAGTCTTCGGCGGCTTCGTATTCGCGCTTCATGATGGCCTCGGCGATGGTGAGGCAGGAGAAGGGGGCGGCGCTTGCGTAGGCGAGGACAGCGCCGACGGCTCCGGCACGGAGGCTGGCGGCCAGGTTGGGCGCGCTGCCGTTGAGGACCTGGAAGCCCGGCTTGACGGCTTTGATGAGGGCCGAGAGTTTGTCCATGTCGCCGCTGGATTCTTTGATGGCGATGATGTTGGGGTGTTCGCTGAGCAGAGCTACGGTGTCGACGGAGATGTCGAGGCTGGTGGCTTGAGGCCAGTTGTAGATCATCAGCGGGATCTTGGCCTGGTCGGCGACAGCGCGGAAGTAGAGGGCCTGAGACTCGAGGTTGTTGAGGAGATTCTTGTAGTAGTGTGGCGTGCGGATCATCGCGCATTTGTAGCCGAGATCGGCGGCGCGGTTGGTGAGGTGGATGGTTTCGCGGACGCTTTCCATGCCGGTGCCGGCGAGGAGGAGTTTGTTTGAGGGGGTGAATTTGGCGACTTCTTCCCAGAGGTAGAGTTTCTCTGGTTCAGTGAGGTAGACAGATTCGCCAGTGGAGCCGCAGACAACGTAGCCGGAGAGGGTGGTGAGATTCCACTTTTCGATGTTGTGGCGGATTTTGGCGTTGTAGATGTCGCCGGAGTGGTTGAACGGGGTGGGGATGGGCGGAAAGATGCCGCTAAGTTTGAGTTGTGGCATACTTCCCGCCCGGATAACTAGCCAACCTTCACGAAGGTGAACAGGGCGAGCGACTCGATAAAGGCCAGACCGATGAGGAGCAGGGTCTGGATCTTACCGGCGGCGCCGGGATTACGAGCGATGCCTTCGGCGGCGGAGGCGATGGCCTGACCCTGACCGCGGCCGCAAAGACCGGCGGCAATGGCCATGGCGAAAGCCGGGAGCAGGATGCCTTTTTCACCGACCATCGGCTGACCAGAGGACTGGGCAAAGATGGGGGCGGCGAAAGCGAGCAAGAACAGAATCATCATTGCTTTGTTACGCATGTTGTTAAGTCTCCTTTTAGACTTGTTTGAAATTGCCTGGCAGGAGGTGGTTCCGATGGTGCGTTGGGACGCCCAAGGCTCACACTGTCTGGCGAAACTTGTTTAGTGATCTTCGTGGGCGACGGCCATGCCGACATAAGCCATCGTGAGGATGGTGAAGATGAAGGCCTGGAGGAAGCTGACGAAGGTGTGCAGACCCATAAGGGCCGCGGGGATGCCGATGGGCACCAGATTCATGAAGGCGATGGTGACCTGTTCGCCGGCGAGCATGTTCGCGAAAAGACGAATGGTGAGCGAGACAGGGCGGATAAAGTGAGAGATCAGTTCGATGGCGAACATGAAGGGGGCCAACCACCAGACGGGACCCATGAGATGCTTCAGATGGCCGACGATGCCCTGGGCCTTGATGCCGACGCCGTTGTAGTAAAGGAAGGTGGCGACAGCGATGCCGAGCGGTACGGCGGGGGCCATGGTGGGGCTCTCAAAAGTGGGGATGACGCCGAGCAGATTCGAGAACAGGATGAAGACAAAGCAGGTGGCAAACCAGTAGATGTACTTGTGCGAACCGTGACCGATGACTTCTTCCGCCTGGGTCTTGATGAAATTGATGAAAAGTTCGCCGATTTGCTGCAGAGCACCGGGCTTCGAAAGGCTGAGGCCGGCGCGGACGATCCAGGGCAGGACGAGGAGGAAGGCGATGATCAGCACCAGCATGGCGTTGTAATTGGACCAGGGTTTGGCGGGATCGTGTGCGTGTTGGCCAGCGAGGCCGATGAGAGCGTTGGCAGGGCCAGCGAGGTATTGGTTCAACAGCGCAGTGAACCAGAGTTCATGTTCATGCATTCTTGTAAGACTCGATGAGGGCTTCTAAGCCGATTGCCAGAATGGACAGGAAAATACCGAAAAACACTTCCAGATTCCGGGTCGGATAAGCCTTAATGATAGCAGACAGGGCGAGGGCATAGATGAGGAAACGGACAACGAAGCCGAAGCCCCTGAGCCAGGAGGTGCGGCCCTGCCCCAGGATGTCGATCCCGCGGGCAAGCACCCAGAGACTGAGGACGCTGACGGCGGCTGATCCAAGGAATGCCAGGGCGCTATCGCGGCCACGCCAGGAGGCGAAGACTGCGAGGCCCAGGACGGCCAAGCCGCCGGCGCAGCGGAGGATGTTGTTTGATTTGGCGCGGTATTCAGTCACAGTTCATTTATTAGAGTTGCGTTCGAGGAACTTGAGTTGGCGCATGACCTCGTAAAGGCCGAGGCCGAAGCCGAGCATGAGGCCGATGACGTTGGCGTACTTTGTGCCGTAGGTCTGGTCGATCCACTGGCCGGCGTAGTAGCCTCCGGCGATGGCGGCGAGCAGAACAAAAGGTAGGCCCATGTAGGCGGCAGCTTTTCCCAAGAAGATCCTCTTATATATTGTCTACATGGCATTTCAAGCAACGCAGGCGGAACGTTTTGACGCGATCGTGGTGGGGAGCGGCGCGACGGGTGGATGGGCGGCGAAAAAATTGACCGAGAGTGGGATGAAAGTGGCCTTGCTCGAGGCTGGCGGCAATGTGACGAAGAAGGATTATTCGGAGCACACGCAACCCTGGCAATTGCCGTATTTGGGGATGTCGCCGAAAGTGTTTCAGGACCGGCCGATTCAGGGCAAATGCTATGCGTGCTCGGAATACAATTACAAGTGGTTTGTCAACGATACCGAGAATCCATATACGCAGGACAAGCCGTTTAACTGGATCCGGATGCGTGTGGTGGGTGGACGCAGTTTGAGTTGGGGCCGGCAGAGCTACCGGATGGGGGATATCGATTTCAAGGCTGCCTCGCGGGATGGGTATGGCGAGGATTGGCCGATTGAGTACAAGGACCTGGTGCCTTACTACGAGGAAGTAGAGAAGTATGTGGGGATCTCGGGGATGTCGGAGGGGTTGGATCAATTGCCGGATTCGATTTATCAGCCGGCGATGGAATTTACCTGTACCGAGGCGCACCTGCGAGAACAGGTGAAGGCAAAGATGGGGCGGGTGGTGACGATGGGTCGTGTGGCGATTTTGACCAAGGCGCTGAATGGCCGGCAGCCCTGCCACTATTGCGGGCCTTGTGAGCGGGGTTGCGTTACGACGAGCTACTTCTCGTCGCCCTTCACGACCGTGGCTGATGCTATGAAGACGGGAAGGATGACGCTGCTGACGAACGCCGCTGCGGCCCGCGTGATGATGCAGGATGGGGGCAAGGCGGACGGAATCGAGTACGTCGATACGAAGACGCGCGAGATCAAGAAGGTGCGGGCGAAAGTGATTGTGTTGTGTGCCTCGACGCTGGAGTCGACGCGCTTGTTGTTGAATTCGAATATTTGTAATTCGTCGGGCGCGCTGGGCCGGTACCTGATGGACCACATTTATCAGGGTGGCGCGAGTGGATTGATGCCGATGTTCGAGTCGAAGCCATGGGCGGGCGCACCGCGCAGGCCGAATGGGATTTATGTTCCGCGGTTCCGCAACATCAAAGAGAAGATGACGAATGGCTTTATTCGCGGGTACGGTTACCAGGGTGGGTCGACGCCTTCGTTTAGCTTCAACTCGCCCGGGTTTGGTGCTGCGTACAAGAACGCCGTTCGCAATGGACAGTATTCGATCAACCTCGGATTGTGGGGCGAGTGTCTGGCGCGGGCCGAGAATCAGGCGGTGCTCGATCGCTCGAAGCGGGATGCGTGGGGGATTCCCACTCTAAAGATCAGCGCGGACTGGAGCGATAATGAGAAGAAACTTTGGGAGGATGGCCGCAGCCAGGCTGCGGAAATGCTGGATGCGGCAGGCGCGAAGAACATCCAAAAGACCGGCCAGTATTCGGTGCCCGGGTTCTGCATTCACGAGATCGGGACGGCGCGTATGAGCAATGACCCGAAGAAGGGTGTGCTGAACAAGTACAACCAGGCGCATGACGTTGAGAATGTGTTCGTGACGGATGGCGCGGCATGGGTGAGTTCTGGCTGTCAGAACCCGACGCTGACGATGATGGCGATCACAGTGCGGGCTTGCGACTACATTACTCGGGAGTACTCGAAGCGGATGGTTTAGGGCTTGGGTTGGAGAGAATGAAAAGCGTGACGCTTCTTTCTTCACTTTCTTACCAGCCGGTTGAGCTTAAATTTGGCACCAGTGGACGCCGGGGGGAAATTGTTCACCTGACGGCGCTGGAGATTTATCTGAATGTGCTGGCCGAGGTGGAGTATTTGCAGTCGTTGCCACTTGCTGTGGGCGGCGTGGTGCGGGGGGATGAGTTTTACTTCGCCTATGACTTGAGGCCGAGTTCGCCGGATTTGGCGGTGGCGGCTGTAGAGGCATTGAAGGCGGCGGGGATGGTGCCGGTGAATTGCGGTCGAATTCCAACACCGGCGCTGACTTACTTTGCGCTTCAGGCAGGTAAAGGGTCGCTGATGGTGACCGGGAGCCACATCCCGTTTAACCGCAATGGGTACAAGTTGAATACTTCGCTGGGTGAGTTGCTGAAGGAGCATGAAGCGCCGATTCAGGCTCGTGTGGCTGAGGTGCGGGGGCGGTTGTATGAAGAGGAGGCTGGGGAATCGTTGTTCAACAACGAGGGGCAGTTCAAGGTGAAGCCTACCGCCTTGCCTGCTGAGACTGGTGCCGCGGCAGAAATGTATCTCGAGCGGTATGTGCAATTCTTCGCGGGGAAGTCGCTCGCGGGGCGGAAGATTCTGGTGTATCAACATTCCGCCGTTGGCAGAGATCTGCTGGTGACTTTACTCGAGAAGCTTGGGGCCGAGGTGGTGGCGGCGGGGCGAAGCGAGACGTTTGTTCCGATGGACACCGAGAATATCGAGGCGTCACAACTGGAACTGATTCAGAGGCTGGTGGATGGGCCTTTCGATGCGGTGGTCTCGATCGATGGCGATAGCGACCGGCCGCTGCTGTTGGGTGTGAATTCAGAGGGAAGGGCTCGGTTCTTTGGCGGGGATTTGTTGGGGATGGTGGTGGCCGAGTATCTGAAGGCGGATGCAGTTGTGGTGCCGATTAGCTGCAATGATGCGATCGATCGCGGGGCGCTTGCTGGGGCGCTGGAGCCGAAGACCAGGATCGGGTCGCCGTTTGTGATCGCGGGGATGGATGCGGCGATTCAGGCTGGAAGGAAGGTGGTGTGCGGGTGGGAGGCGAACGGTGGATTCTTGTTGGGATCGGATTTACCGGGATTGAAGGCGCTGGCAACGCGGGATGCGTTTTTGCCTTTGCTGTGCGCGCTGTTTGCGGTGGAGGGCGGGACGCTCGGGGAATTGTTTGACCGGCTGCCAGCGAGGTTCAGCAAGGCAGCGTTGTTGAAGGAGTTCCCGCGGGCGACTAGCTTGAAAATCCTCGAGGCGCTGACGCCGAAAGTGATCGGCGAGTTTTTCGAGGGAGAGCTGAAGCGGATCGATTTGACCGATGGCGTGCGGATGATTTTCGCCAACGGAGATGTGACCCATGTGAGGCCCTCAGGCAATGCCGATGAGCTGCGGATTTATGCGGTTGCCGATACTCAGGAGCGGGCGAATGCGATCGCTGAAGCGGGGGTGAAGCCGGGTGGGATCTTGAGGCGACTTGAGGAGTTTGTGAACTCAGCGCGGTTGAGTTAGTTTTTCGAGTTGAGCGAAGGAAAGGGTGGGGACGTCGAGGGTTTTGTTGTCGCTGGCGTTGAGCGACACTTTGGCTGCCAGTGGGCGGAGTTTTTCAATGATGGCTGGGTCTGTCAGCAGGCTTGAATCCAGGTCTTCGAAGGCGATGAGTGCATGGTCGCCTGGGGGGAGGCGCAGGGTTGTGGGTTGACCGCTGTATGTTTGCGAATTGCCACCGAGAATCGCGAGGACTGTGGCAGAAGGTGAGGCCGTCGCCTTGAGTGTTGGGGTGATGCCTTTGACATTCAGTGTGAGCGGGCCGGAAAGTCCTTGGGCGAGATTGAAGGCGGATTCTTCGAGCAGGAGCGGCGTGCCTGAAGCGTCGGTGACAGTGAACTTGTAGGTGGCAAGCGAGAGGTTCGCAGCTTCGAAGCTGCGATCCGCGCGGACTGCGATCGGGCGAACTGTAGTGGAGAGATCTGTGTCCGTGGCAGAGATCAGAATCTTCAGCTTTTCCGGCTCCATGGCGGGGAGGCCTTTTTCAAACTGGATGCGTCCAGCAATGGCGGTGAGGGGGCGTGGGGCGACGAGAAGGTCGTTCTGGTTCGCATAGATGCTTAGGTCCATCCGGAGCGCGACTTCGTGGGTGTGCATGTCTTCTCGCACCACCTGGAGTGTCTAATCGCCAGCAGGTATGGATGCGCCAGTGAATTCGCCGGTGGATGTTCTGAGTTGGACGCTGGGGTTGACGATGCCGAGCAGGGAGAGGGAGGCGTTACGTGGGATGAGGCGAACTGAATACATCTTGGCCTCGTCGCCTGCGGGCGGTATGAGGCGCCCGGAAATCGAGTGCACTGCAGTGAGGCGCATCTGGATGTTTGTGTCGAAAAGCGTTTCTCCCTGGCGCAGGCGTAGGAGCGCTGGGCTGTGCCAAGTTGGTGGGAAGGCCTTGGGGCCGATGTGGCTGGTTGATGTTACAAAAAGCCGGTATTCGCCGGGAGGGATGTCCGAGATGCTGTATGTGCCGTCAGATTCTGCGCGGCCAGCGGCGGCCTGAGTGTAATCGATGCGCCCACTCTCGCGGCGGATTTCCTTGAAGACGATGACCGTGGCGTAGCCGACGGGGTCGCCATCTTCGTCGTGAACGCGGCCGGCAATAACGCTGGTGCGGATCATGCGAAGCAAGATGTTGGAAGTGTCTTCCCTGAGGGTCGACAGGCGGCCTGGATTCTGCGGAATGGAAGAACCGTAAGCTTTGGGAAGGTAGCCTTTTCTCACGGCGACGAGAAGATAGTTGCCCTCGCTGAGGTTTGTGAATTTGAAATTGCCTTCCGCGTCTGTAAGCGTGTTGAGGGAGACCTGGGCTTCGGTGCCGATTACGAGATTGCATTTGGCGACAGGTTTCCCGGTAGTGGAGTCGATGACTTTGCCAGAGACATCGAGAGCCAGAAGCTGGCAGCCGAGCAAGAAACTAACGCAGAGCAGGCGCGGCGTCATAATTAGAGTATGAGACGCCGCACGTTGTTTTTGGTGCCAGCCCTTTTGAGTGGGCTTGACAGCGGGGCGAAGCTGCGCGGGAAGCTGGTGGCGGGGCGGAAGCTTGAGGTCGGTGGGCGGTTGATTGCGCTTGAAAGCGATGATGCGGTGGGGAAGGTGCTCGACGACGAGCGGTTGATTGGCGGAAAGCTTGAGGTGGAAGGCAAGGCGAGGGGTGAAGGAAACTTTGTGATCGATGAGATTCACACCAAGCCTCTCTACGTTTTTCAAAGCGGTGAGCGGCTGGGCGTGAGCTATTGGTGTGAGATCTGCTACATCCGCACCTATTCGCCGGGCAAGTGCTGGTGTTGTCAGGAAGATACAAAGCTCGATCCGAAGGACCCCAATACGCCAGATCGCAAGCCATAATAGAAGCACATGGCACAATATCGCGCGGTTGTGACGGACGACGAGGTGCGGCTCAGTGAAGCCTTGAGCGGCAGCGAAGTGGCAATTGCCCCAAAGTTCGGGGCGAACTCCTACGACTTTCATGTAAACGGGAAAAAGGTATTCTGGTCGCCGCCCGGAATCACTCTTGCCGATTTGATTGCCAAGCCGCGGCTGGTGGGGAACCCGTTGCTTTCGCCCTGGGCCAACCGGATTGAGGGGATGACCTATCAGGCCAATGGCAAGACGTATCAGTTGAATGGTGCATTGGGGAATCTGCGGCTCGATGGCAACAAGAATCCGATCCATGGGCTAGTGACGTTCTCGAAGGATTGGAAGGCGAGTGCGCCGGTGTCGACGGCGGATCATGCGGGGGTGTCGATGACGCTCGATTGCTCAAAGAAGCCGGATTGGCTGGCGCAGTTTCCTTTTCCGCACCGGATTGAGTTGACATACAAATTGACGGCTGGGGTGCTTGAAGTGATCACGGCCGTTGAGAATTTGGCGAGTGAGCCGATGCCGCTGGCGATCGGATTTCATCCGTACTTTCAATTGAGTGATGCGCCCAGGGATGAATGGGAAGTGACGATCCCGGCGCGTGATTTGCTGGTGTTGTCGCCGAAGCTGATTCCGACGGGTGAGAAGAAGCCGAATCCTTATGCGGCGGGGACGAAGCTGAAGGGCGTCGTGCTTGACGACGTGTTTGGCGGGCTGCCGGAAAACGCGACGTTCAGCGTGAAGGGGAAGAACCAAAAGATCGAAGTGGTTTACGGGAAGGATTATTCGATTGGCGTGGTGTACGCGCCGACTGGGCAATCGTTTATTTGCTTTGAGCCAATGACGGCGCCGACCAACGCATTCAACACTCCGGGTAGCCATAAAACAATCGCGCCAGGGGCTAGCTGGCGCGAGAGCTATTGGATTAAAACGAGCGGCTTCTAAAAGCTACTTCTTGACGGGCGCGGCCGGAGCCTTGGGAGCGGCCGGTGCGGCCGTCTTGGTGGCAGGCGGAGCCATGGTGCTCGGAGCGTTGGCGTCATAGAGCTTGATCACTTCGTTGGTGATGTCGAGGGTGTTCGAGGCCCAGATGACGGGGGTTTGGGGCGAGCTGATGTCGAGGATCATCGAGAAGCCGTTGTCGGTGGCGTACTTGTTGATGACCTGCATGATGCGGCCACCGAGCTCGTTCAATACCTTCTGCTGTTCCTGATCGAACTCAGCCTGAGCGTCTTCGCTATCGCGCTGGAGGCTCTTGGACTTCATTTCGATGTCGGACTGCAGTTTGCGCTTGGCGTCTTCGCTACCAACGGTGCCGAGCTTCTTGTATTGTTCCTGCAGGGCTTGAACGCCGGCATTGGCCTTTTCAATTTCTTTGCGGCGGGGTTCAAAGCGGGTCTGAAGTTCAGCGGCGGCTTTCTGACCGTCTTTGGTGGAGACGATGGCCTGCTGGATGTTGATCGTACCAACCTTGTTCTGGGCAAAGGCGGAGGTGGCGAGGCTGAACAGAACAGCACCGGCCAGGAAATTTTTCTCAATGAAGCTCATTTTCTTCGGTTTCTCTTTCAAGATCGTATCATTCGAGATCGCTAGAAGGTGCGGCTGATGGTAAAGCGGAAGATACGGTTTCTTTCGCGATACGGGCTCGGCTGGCCAAACTGGGCGACGGAATTGATAAAGGTGGACTGGTTGGGGAAGTACGAGCGGTCGGCCGCGATGGGCGGCTGGATCACGTCGTCGACCCGGAGCGGGTTAAAGGCGTAGTAGAAGCGGAACGGTGCATTCACGACCGGCATCATGATCTGCACTTCGAGGCCGGTGGACATACGCGGCTTCTGGGTGAAGTCGATCAGGAAGGCCTTGTTCTCAAAGCCTGCCTGAGGGAAGGCTGCGTTGAGGGCGTTGATGTTGCTCGGGTTCAGGTTGAGGCCGGTGGAGCGGGTAACCCGGTTAACGCCGATGTCGGCGAAGGCGGCCAGCACGACAGGCCCAAAGATCGGGATGCGGTACTCGAAGTTGCCGACGCCCTGGGTGTCGCCACCGGGGTAGATGATCTGGTAAACGGGAATCGTCTGCGTGACGTTGGTGAGGATCAGCCTACCATCGGTGCCGATGGAGCGCTGGATACGGGCGCTGCCGTCTTCGTTGAGAACCGGGACGGTGGCCTGTGACGGAATGTAAGCCAGCGGGCTGATGCCCCAGATATCGAAGCCGCGGATGTCGTTTTCGCCGCCCATGTAGAAGCGGTTGAAGGGGGGCGGCGTCTTGCCAGCGTAGCCGGTGACGAAGCGGCCGAGGCCATGCATACCGATGACGTGGCCCTTCTTGAAGCCTGCACGGAAGTACTTCACGTCGATGGTGGGTTCGATCATGTTGGTGTTGCCGCCGAGGAACGAGCCTGCGAAGGTCGTGGAGATATAGATCGACTTACCGCGAGACGGCGTGATCGGGTGATCGACCGTGTTGTAGGAGAAGTTGGGGATGATCGAGGACTGGCGGATACCTGAGAGCTGGTTGGGTCCGTCGATGTTCTGGAAGTTGACGGCTTCGAAGTAGGTACGCGCTGCCGTGGTGGTGGGTGCGTAACGCGAGTTCGAGTAGCTGTAGGTGACACCGACGCGAGCAAAGCTGCGGCGGAGGAGCGTCGAGGCGTAGGCGGTGAAGCCGTAGCCGTTGGACGAATAGTTCAACAGGTTGTCGCGACCAATGGCGTCGAACTGCTGCGTCAGGTTGCGGCCCGAGAACAGCGAAACTTCGCGGCCCTGATCGTAGTTGAACTGCTGGTAGAAAATCGTGAAGCCAACCTGGATGGGCTTGTCGAGGAAGTAAGGTTCCGTGAAGCCGAAGGTGGCGGAGCGGATACGATCACCCAACTGTGTATCGAGCGAAAGGGTTTCGCCCAAGCCAAGGAAGTTGTTGGTGGAGTAGCCGAAGCTGACGAAGCTGCCCGCGATACCGGACACACCGCCCGACATCTGGACGGAGTTGCGGCCGCGTTCTTTCACCTTGAGGGTGATGTCGACCGTGTTGTTCTTGGTGTCGCGAGTGATGTTGGCGGCTTCGTTCTCTTTGAGAACTTCAAAGTAGCCGAGCTGGTTCAAACGCAGCAAGCTGACTTCCCAGAGGCGGGAATTGAAAAGGTCGCCTTCGTCGAGCAGAATTTCGCGGCGGATGACCTTGTCGCGAGTTGTCGTATTGCCAGCGAAGTCAATGCGGCGGACGAAGAACTGCTTGCCTTCGTCGACCGTCAGCGTGAGGTCGATTTTGCCGGTCTTGAGGTCGGGTTCGAAGCCGGGTTCGGGGACGAAGTCGAGGAAGCCGTACATGCCGTAAAGCTTGCGCATTTCCTCGAGGCCCTTGCGAAGCTTGGCGGTGGAGAAGACATCGCCTTCACCCATGCCGAGGACGCGGCTGAAAATTTCTTCGGGGGCGCGGAAGAACTTAACACCCACAAGGTTGAGCTTCTGGAGGCGATACTTCGGGCCTTCGTCGATGTTGACGCGGAGGTCGGCCGCCTTGCCTGGCTTGTTGGGGTAGAAAAGCGGGATGCGGAAGCCTTTGCCACCGGTGTCTCGGATGACTGCTTCTTCTGTGCTGGCGCGAGCGGTGAAGTAGCCCTTCTCCTGATACCAGCTCTGGACGCGACTCATGTCTTCTTCGAGCTTTGTCGAGTCGTAGGTTTTAGAGAACAGACTTTCAAAGAGAATCGAGCGGGGGATGCCGACAGGCTTCAGATTTTTCATTGCGCGGCGGACTACGGCGTCGGAAAACACCTTGTTTCCCTGAATGTCGATCTTGCCCACCTTTACCTTGGCACCTTCGGCGACGCGGAAGTTCACTTCGAGCGAGGACGGGGGGATCTGACGGATTTCAGGGGAGACTGTAGCGAATTGCCGGCCGCGCTCTGCGAGGTATTCCTTGAGAACATTAGCGGCGCGCTGAACTTTGTTGGGGTCGTATTGTTGTTCGACCTGGAGACCGACTTTGCGTTCTTTGAAGCGGTCGAGGATTTCCGAGACGGTGACGGACTTCATTCCGTCGTACTTGATCGAACGGACTACTCTGCGCTCGGTGACGACAAAGCGGATGATCCATCCGGTACGGCCCGCTTCACGTTCGAGGCGGATATCGTCGAAGCGCGCGGTGTTCCAGAGGGCCATGAAATCCCGGTTGAGGGAGTCTTCACTGTAGCGATCACCCCGTTTGCTGATAATCAAGGCGCGCAGTGTGTCTTGAGGGACACGGCGCGAACCACGGAACTCGATGGCTTCAATGACATCTTCAGCTGGCGCGTCAGGTTGGGCAACGATAGGCGTGGGTGCCGCAGGAGCCTGTGGCTGAGTGGCGTTTTCGAGCTTGGGCGGCGCAACCTGGGGCTGCTGAGGAGCAGGCTTGGGTGCTTCGGCCGGCGTGGACGAAGGAACGTTTTCGAATGGATTTGCGGGCTTGGGCTTGGCAGGAGGCGTTTGGGCCGGGGGCGGCTGCTGGCCAGCTTGTTGTGCGAGTAACGAAGGGGTTGAGAGAGCCAGAGCAACGGCAAAAGCACGAAGACACGGCGCAGTCAGGCTTCCTCGCCTGTAAGACATCATCTAAAGCTGATTCCTTTCCACTCTGCGCCTCTCAGGAGACGAAGCCATTTCTGGTTGGGTTTCAACAGAAGCACCTGAACTTGACCCTGAATCAGACAGGGAGATTAGGCTCTTTGGAAGAGCGCACGAATACTGAGTATAAACCAATGCAAATGCCCATGAGAACAAAGGAAAAGAAGATCGACGGGCGGCGTGAATAAATCGCGACAGGTGGGAAGGTGCGGCGCCAGAAAAAGCCGTCCATCAGGTAGAACCAGGAGGTCGCAGCGAAAATTCCGATTAGCAACGAAGTAAAGGGCTTTAGCGTTGGGGGGATAATCGTCGCGAACAGCAGGGCGAAGAGAGTGGAAAACAATAAATGGATGGCGAGACCCGTCAGGGTGTGGAAGCCAAAATCAGGCCGCAGACTGGATTGGCCGTACAAGAGTCCGGCCATGAGGTTTGGAACCGTCCAGAAAGAGTGATTGCTGGAGCGGGAAGCAATGCCACACAAGAATATAGTGAGTATGGCAGAAAGGTTTGCGGCTTGTACGGCTGCGAGGAGTCGCTCCGTACGGTTGAAGGCTACCGGTTGAGAGGATTCGATCATGCCGCAGCCTAATGGTAGCATTGGAGATCTTAACAACTATGGCAAATCAGCGGGTGTTGGTAACAGGAATTGGGGTGATCAGCCCCAACGGACTCGGGCGCGAGGAGTTCTGGAAGAATACAAAAGCCGGCGTGAGCGGGGTGAAAAAGATCTCGCGGTTTGACTGTTCGGGCCAACCGGTGCAGATTGCTGGGGAGGTGGCTGGTTTCGACCCGCTGCAATATATGGACGCGAGGGAACTGGATGGAACCGGGTTGGCGACTCCTTTCGCCATCGCGGCTGCGGGCGAGGCGCTGAAAGATGCTCAGGTGGACTGGAAAGGGATGGATCTGGATGCGTTGCGGGAAGTGAGTGTCTACGTCGGGAGCGGTGGAGGGAATCAGGAATTCACCGAGCGGCAGTATTCGCTTTATTACAGTGGGCAGCAAAAGAAGTGCAGTGTGTTTGTGATTCCGTCAAGCACGCTTGGGACGCTGGCGAGCGAGATCTCGATGAGCTATGGCTTTCGCGGCTTGAGCCACATGTTTAGTAATGGATGCACCAGCTCCACGGATGCGATCGGCTATGCCCATCGGGCTGTGAAGCATGGAGAAGCTTCGATGGTGGTTTGTGGCGGGGTGGATGCACCGATTGCGCCATTGACACTGCGCGGTTTTCAGTTGTTGCGGATCATGAGCACGGGATCAAATGAGAACCCCGCGGCTGCCTCGAAGCCGTTTCACGCACGGCGCGATGGGTTTGTGATCGCAGAAGGCGCGTGGTTCTTTGTGATGGAGAGCGAAGAGAGTGCGCGGCGTCGCGGAGTTCAGAGCTATGGCGAAGTGATGGGCTATGGAGCAACGTGTGAGGCGTTTCACAGGGTGCGGTTGGAGGAAGTTGGGATTGAGCCGGCGCGCGCGATGGAACTGGCGCTCAAAGAGGCTCGTGTCGGAGTGCAAGATATTGACTACCTGCACTACCACGGGACGGCAACACAGTTGAATGACCGGGTGGAGACCACGGCGGTGAAGCTGGCGTTTGGGGAGCATGCGAGGACTTTGCCGGGATCGAGCGTGAAGAGCATGATCGGGCATCCGCAAGGTGCATGTGGCGCGGCAAGTCTGGCGACGACGCTGCTCGCGATGCGAGATGGGTTTGCCCCGCCCACGATCAATCTGGATGAGCAGGCGCCTGAGTGTGATCTCGATTATGTCGCCAATGTGGGGCGTGCACTTGAAATTAAAAAGGCAACGGTGAATACCATCGCCTTTGGAAGTAAAAACGCTGCGCTTGTGGTGGGGCGCTAGTCGGGTTTCGAGTAGTAGTAGGTGTGATAGTGGGTGTACTTGGAGTACAGCTCGCCGCGGCGTGCGCCGTTGACGATGGTGCCAAGCACGTTGTTTTCACACAAAGACTGGATGGCGCGCGTGATGGAATCGACCGTCGTCACTCCGAGCCGGACGACAATCAAAGTTCCGTCGGCCATCGTGGAAAGCAGATTCGCGTCGGCTGCGAAAAGCAGAGGCGGAGTGTCAAGAATGACCCAATTGAAGGACTTCTTCAGGTTGGCCATCAGAACGCGGACTTTATCGAGATTCAACAGTTCGAGCGGGTTGATGACGGCCTCGCCCGCAGGGATGATGCTGAGGTTTGTGCCGGCAACCTTCTTGACGATTTGTTCGATGGTGGCTTTGTCGAGGAGGTAATCCGTCAGGCCCGGGGAACGGTCAATCTGGAACAGATTGTGGACCAATGGGCGACGGAAATCGAAGTCGCAAAGGACAGTGTGGTTGCCAGCGAGGTGAGATTCGGCAAGCGCTAAATTCACAGCAGCCATCGACTTACCTTCCGCTGGCGAAGGGCTTGAAACGACAACGGTGTGGATGGGCTGCAGGCTCTGGAGGTGGTTGAGCCGCGTGCGAAGAGTGCGGAACTCTTCGCTCGGCGCCTCGTGAGGCCGAGAAGCGTCAATCAAATGCGCATCGGGAGACGGATTAAAAGGAACTTCCTCAATACGATCGAGGAGGTTCTCAAACTCGGGGGCCGAGATGAGTGTTTTGGAATCCAAACCCCGAGAAATCAGGGATTGTGCTTTCGGCTGAGACTGAAAATCCGGCGTGCCAGAGCCGGATCGGCGAAGGGCGTCGTGTACTCTGCTCATTTTGATATTTCCCCTAGTTTTTGCTGGTCATGTAGAAGATGACGGAGCCTGCCATAATGGCAATGCTGGCCAAGCAGGCTGTGGACCATGCCAGCCAGGTGAGTCGGCGGCGGCGCCGTACAACCAAGTCGTTCTCAAGAAGCGGAATGCAACCGAGGATGGTGAGCTGTGTGTAGGCTCTGACGTCCTTGAGGTTCTTGAGCGTAGAATCTTTCATCTCCTTGGCACCGGCAAAACAAATGCCGAGAATCAATCCGCCGATGGTGCCGCCGAGGATGATGATCCAGCGTTTGGGTTCGGTGGGAGTTTGCGGGACCGAGGCTTGGTCGAGAACTTCAAGCTTTTCGGTTTGCTTGCGGTTTTCCAGCTCTACAGCGGCATTGGCGCGCTGCCGCATGCGGTCGATTTCTTCAAAATCGCGACGGGCGAGCATCGATTGCAAACGAAGTTGTTCGTACTCTTTTTCACTGGAGGGCATGGAGGAGAGGGTGCCTTGCAGGGTGCGGGCGGAGCGCTCGGCATCTGACAAAGCCTTCTTGTAGGATTCTTCTTCCATCTTGGAGGCTTCGATGCGAGCCTGAAGCTGCTGGATCTGAACCTCAAGATTGCGAGCTTCCCGTTGCGCTTCGGGACGAAGTGTGGAAACGGTGCCGGAATTCTTTTTTGCAGCCGCTTCGAGATCGTCCTGGGTTTTCTGCAGACGGTCTCGTTCTCGCTTGAGAAGTTGCAGGTTTGCCGTCGAAGTCTTGATGTCCGGGTGGGTGTCCTGGTAAAGCTCCTTGAGCGACTGCAGTCTGGCTTCGGCATTATTCACGTCCCGTTCGGCAGTGATCAAACGCTCATTCCTGGGGACGATCGTAGTGATGTTTTCCGTCGTTGGGACTGTGATCTGGCGCAGTTGCTCCTTCAAAACACTAATCTGATTCTCGATAATCAATCTGTCCTGATTCAGGCGTCCGAGAGAGGCGTTGATGTTTGTCATGCGCGTCTCAATGTTGTTGATTGCAGTGAAGGTCGAACCCTGCTGCTCTGGCGTGCGACCGACGTTAGCGGATTTGAATCTCGACATCTGTTCTTCAATCGAGTCCAATTCCCGCTTGCGGGATGCCCACTGGTCTTCAACGAAATCCTTCATCTGTGTTGAAGAGCTGGCTCGCTCGCGGATGTTTTCATCGATGAACTTCGTTACGAGATCCGAGCACACTTTCTGTGCGGTGAGGCGATTCTCGTATTTAAAAGAAACCGTGAATGCGACAGTTTTTGTGTTGGTGGCACTTCCGCCGATCAGGCCAACATGGATCGCTTTGGCTCGCATGTTTTCGATGATGTCTTCGATCGGCAAGCGCTTGCGCTCTTTGGGGTAAAGCGAGTGAGTATTGATGATATTTGTCAGCGTTGCGCGGCTCAGGATGCTTTTTGTCATCTGGTTAACACGCTGACCCATATCGATGCTCAATGGCATCGTCATCAGGCCCTCAGGGATCTGGGGAGGAAGAACACGAATGCTGGCTTGTGAAACGTAGGTGTCGGGCCAAAGAAAGGCGACCACAACACTGATTACAAGGCCTGCCAGCATTGGTGCCAGGATCAGAGAACGGTGACGGCGAATGACGTCGATGTAATCTTCGACATCGAGGGCTCGGTGTTGAATTGCAAGTGGATCCTGCAACGGTTGCATATCAATAAACTCCAATCTCGACCGTTCTTCACGGGACAACAAGATGATCGCCAGGTTGAAGCAGGATGTTCTGCTCCAATTTCTTCCCTTTAAGCACTTCGTTGTAATTGAACTTGAGGCGTTGACTGCCTCGGATAATGATAATTTTCTTTCCGTTGCCGAACTCGCGAATGCCACCTGCGATGGTGATGGCTTCGAGCACGGTCATTGGGCGAACCAGCGGAAAGGCTCCTGCTTTATTCACTTCTCCTGAGAGGAGATATCTTTTGCTTTCGATGTTCCGCTCCGGACGTGGTGGACAGCGCGTTGGGAGTGAATTATTGCCATTGAATCACGCAGCAATTTTGAATTCAACAGAAAAATCGCGACGAGCTTGAGTTGGCGTTTTGTAGCCGAGACGCTC